>JACXSR010000039.1:0-6013 GCA_035319845.1 Thermoproteota archaeon | reverse complement strand
GATGTAGAGGCCGCCATAAGGTTATTGGTGGCCCTGATCAGGAAGATGGATGGGGAGACCGTAAGGGGGTTCACGGAGATTTGAAAGAGCTGAGACTCACCCACCCAATTTCTTGGCTCGATGGAATCGACCTGAGGACAGGTAAGATAATACAACCGGATCACCCACAGAGAGGAGAAAGTATAGCGGGCAAGGTATTGTATATACCCCATTCCATTGGATCTACCGTGGGCGCCTACATCTTCTTCAGCTTGAGAAAATACGGGACAGCTCCCGTCAAAATAGTCTTAGAGGAGCCTGATAGCATAACTATTGGCGCGGAGTTAGCTGGAATACCCGTGGAATTGAAGGGAGGGAGGGAAATAAGGCTGGAGGATACTGAAATTCCTGACGAGTTCAGGAGATACTTGGAAAGGGAAGCTTCAATCTCCGGCGCAGAGGGATTTGTCAGAGTAAGTTCGGTACACATATCCGGGGTATCTTATGCCACCATAGGTGACGCTGGAAGAGAATGGCTTGAAGGGATGAAAGGGAAAGTGAGGTTCAGGACCTTAGCTACAACTAACCCTTTAGGAATGGATTTGATCAGATGGGAGGAGATGGGAATCCCTGAGAGGTTTGCTAGGGGTCAACTCAGCATAGTGGATTCCCTCCTCCAGATGGGAGCGATACCATCCTTCACATGCACCCCCTATCTAGTTGGTAACTTACCCCATTTCGGAGAGCACATATCTTGGGGAGAATCGAGCGCCGTCGCGTACGCAAATAGCGTGCTCGGGGCTAAGACCAATAGGGAGGGAGGAACTAAGACCATAGTTTCAGCTGCGACGGGGTACACTTCACTTTACGGTAGACATCTCGAGGTCAACAGGAGACCGGATTTCAAAGTGAATCCCCCGGAAATGGAGGATCTCTCGGATTATTACGCTCTAGCATACTTGGTGGGGAGGGAATACCCGAATGCCGTTCCGGTATACCTCTTAAGAGGATCTGTCCCTGAGATGAAGGCCCTATCGGCTGCTGGAGCTGCATCCGGTTCCATCGAGTTATTCTATGTCCCAGGAGTGACGCCAAACCCGCTTCAACGAGTCGATCAGGAAGTGAGGGTAACTAGAAGAGAGCTTAGAGGAGTGTACGAGGACCTGAGCACATTCGATGGAGGCGCAGATCTAGTTGTCTTGGGATGTCCGCACCTCTCCCTTCAGGAGTTCAGGGTTCTCTCCCAGATGGTTAGCGGGAGGAAAGCGACAACCCGATTCTGGCTATATACATCTAGGTCCGTACTCTCCTTGATTGAAAGATCCGGCCTGAAGACTGCACTCGACAGATTTGGCGCTGAGATATGGGCTGACACATGCATGGTCGTCTCTCCCTTGGAGGAAATGGGGGTTAAGAAGGTAGCGACGAACTCAGCTAAGGCTGCCAAATACCTGAGGACCTTAAGGGGTCTGGAAGTTGAATTCCTAAATCTAAAAGAAATATTGGAGAGATATAGCGTGCCTCGATGATTATATCCCCAGATAAGCCTTCCTCACATGCTCGTTTCCTAGGAGCTCTTTACTCGTACCTTCCATGACAGTCACACCGTTCTCAATCACATAAGCCCTGTGAGATATGCTCAATGCCATGTAAGCATTCTGCTCGGCGATCAGTATGGTAACCCCCCTCTCCCTATTTATCTGACTTATCGTCTCGAATATCTTGTCAACTAGGAGGGGGGCTAGGCCTAGGGAGGGCTCGTCGAGCAGTAGCAGCTTGGGTCCACCCATAAGGCCCTTACCTATGGCGAGCATCTGCTGCTCCCCACCGCTGAGAGTTCCGGCGAGTTGCTTTTCCCTCTCCCTCAGTACGGGAAAGAGCGAATATACGAACTCCAAATCCCTCTCGATTCCATCCCTGTCAGTTCTGAGGAATGCCCCCATCTCCAAGTTTTCTCTGACCGTCATGTCCGGAAAGAGGCCCCTACCCTCGGGTACGTGAATTATCCCCAAGGAAGCTATCTGATAGGGCTCCATGCCTACTATACTCCTCCCTTGGAAGATAACTTCTCCACTCAAGGGCCTTAGCATCCCCGTTATTACTCTAAGCGTGGTCGTCTTCCCAGCTCCATTGGCTCCTATAAGAGAGATTATCTCTCCTTCACCCACATGAAGAGATATGTCCTTCAGAGCGATTGCCTTTCCATAAGCGGCAGAGATATCCTTAACTTCTAACATGGAATCTCTCCCCCAAGTAGGCTTTTATTACCTCTTCATTCCTCGATATCTCCTCAGGGCTTCCCTCTGCTATCTTTCTACCAAAGTTGAGGACCATTATCCTCTCACACACGTTCATTATCACCCTCATATTATGCTCTATTATCACCACAGTCACTCCGGATTCCCTTACTTTCCTCACTACTTCCATGACTTCGTCCATTTCGGTAGGAGTGAGTCCTCCAGCAGGTTCATCGAGCATGAGGAGCTTGGGTTCGGTGGCCAACGCCCTAGCTATCTCCAACCTCTTCCTCTCGCCGTGGGGTAAGGCCTCGGCCAGCGCATCTTTCCTGTGCAGCAGGCCAGCAAATTCCAATATCATCTCAGCTTTTTCTACCGCCTCTTCCTCGCTTAATCCCGATATCACGCCTTTAGTCGCGTATATAGATACCAAGACATTGTCTAGGACGCTCATCCCTAGGAAGGGCTTCACTATCTGCCATGTCCTTGTTAGTCCGAGTTTAGCCAATTTGTTGGGCCTCATTCCAGTTATGTCTTCCCCTAGAAATCTTATCTTACCAGAATCCGGCTTGTAGAAGCCAGTTATTACGTTGAACAGGGTAGTTTTTCCGGCGCCGTTTGGCCCTATTATCCCGAAGATCTCCCCCTCTTTCACGCTGAAGCTGACGTTATCCACTGCGACGAGTCCGCCGAACTTCTTAACCACTCCTTCTACGTCTAAAATCATTCTCTCACCTTCCTCAAGATGAACTGAACGATGCCGTAGATCCCTGAGGGGAAGAACTTCATCACCAAGATTATCAGCGTTCCATAGATGAGGTATCTGTACTCCAAGTACGATCTGAGCAGCTCCTGAAGCAGAGATAGCACTACAGCTCCCATGACGGGTCCTATCAATGTACCGAATCCGCCGATTATGGTCATGGAGAGCATGTATATGGACTCTCCCAGTGTAGATATTTCCGGACTGATGTAACGGAGGTAATGGGCATAAAGCCCACCCGATATCCCAGCGAAGAATGTGGCTATAAGAAAAGCGTAAACCTTGAACAGAGGGACATCAACACCCACAGAGAGGGCAGCATCCTCATCCTCCCTGATTGACATGAGTATCTTTCCAACCCTCGATTTGGTCAGTAAATGCAGGAGGAATATAGAGACCAAAGTGAAGGCGAGCGCTACGTAATAGAACGCTATCTTATTCCTAAAGTCTATGGGACCCACTCCAGGAAGTGGGGGAATTCCTGGTATTCCTAGCGGCCCTCTAGTCAGCCAATCCAGGTTAATCAACATGAGCCAAACTATTACCCCGAAACCCAGAGTGGATATAGCCAGATAGGGCCCTCTCAGTTTCAGGGAGGGCACCCCAAGTATCAATCCGAACACGGAGGCCATTAAACCGCCGAGGAATATCCCGATCCAAGGGCTTATTC
Source organism: Thermoproteota archaeon (assembly GCA_035319845.1). Lineage (GTDB taxonomy): Archaea > Korarchaeota > Korarchaeia > Korarchaeales > Korarchaeaceae > Korarchaeum. The sequence continues at coordinate 2,364 of JACXSR010000039.1, read as the reverse complement.
CCCAATTCATCGCGAGGAGGGTTGATGTGTAAGCTCCCACGGCGAAGAATGCAGCATGTCCCAGAGAGAGCCTACCAGTATATCCTACCAGTATATCTAAGCTGGCAGCCGTCACCGCATATAACATGACAAGTATGGCCACATGAGTGACGTAGTCTCCAGCTAGGGGAACAGGTATCAGGAAGATTAGGGCAATAAGATAATACTTGACAGTCTCCGAGGCGACCTCCTTGGTGATCCCAAGCATCACTTCCTCCCTCCGCCTAGGATGCCTTCCGGCCTCACCCAGAGTACTATGATCATTATCACGAAGGCCACGACCTGCTTGTATTCAGTGCCCAAGAATAAGCCCCCCAAACTCTCAGCCAAACCAATGAGGAAGCCCGCTAGGATACTCCCTATTACATTTCCCATTCCCCCGGTGATCACCACTACGAAGGCCTTAGCCACTACATCTAAACCCATGGTCGGGTACACATTGTAAATAGGCCCTAGAATGCTACCAGCGAGCGCGGCCAATCCCGTTGATAGGAACATGGTGATGTCGTAAACCTTGTATATATTCACTCCTACGAGCATTGCCGCGGAAGGATTCTGAGCCGTCGCTCTTATTGCCCTTCCAGTTTTGGTGAACTTGAGGAATGCATACAGCCCGACAAGCGTCGCTATGGCCACCACAAATGCTATTAATCTAGCTAAGCTGAAGGACAACCCTCCAGGCAGCTTGACTATGTGTTTGGTCAGCGAGCTGGGTATGGAAATTGGTATGGGCCCCCACAGGACGAGTGCCAGATCTACGAACAATATGCTGAGACCTATCGTTAACATGATGAACTTCAAGTCTTGGAAGTAAAAGGCAGCGGCACCCTTCGCCTCCTTCAGTTCCTCATACAGCGATTTAAACAGGAGCTTGTTTATCGCTATACCAACCGCACCAACGGCGATGGCCGCCAGAGGAGCCAGTAGGAAAGGATCACCTCCCACCAAGGTGACGAAGGTGTAAGTGAAGTAAGCCCCCAGCATGTAGAACTCCCCATGCGCGAAGTTACTCAATCTCATAACTCCGAATATCATCGTCAGTCCGACGCCTATCACTCCATAGATGCCACCTATCATGAGACCGAAGAGTATTTGCTCTAGGAGCTCCATGGGCTGCACTACCACAGCTCATCCCTTCCCGAAAGGAAAAAGTGGGGTAGGGTTGATCAACCGCCGTAAAGCTTCTCTGGAGGTATATACTCTCCCTGCTTATCCGATGGTGGATAGAGGATGACCCTCTTGAGCTCTCCTCCGACCTTCTGCACTTGAACGAGCAGTACCTTGGTTTGGGCCTGGCCTTTCTCATCGAAGTAAATGGTTCCCTGAGCTCCTTCGAACTTGAGGGACCTTATGGCATCGGCCACCTTATCGACATCCCATGTGCCCGCTTTTTCAACGCCGAGTTTGAATGCCAGGAAGGCATCCCACACCCCGGCAGCGTACATCGCTGGGTACCTCCCCCATCTCTCCCTGAATTTCTTAACGAACTCCGCAGCAGCTGGTCTCTGGGAAGTTGGCTCGAAGTAGCTCACATGGACTAACCCGAGAGCATCATCATCAGCTAGTTTGAGGAACTCATCGCTAGTCACTCCACCGAGCATGACGAACTGTTTATACAGCCCTATCTCGTGAGCCTGTCTTAGTATGTTGGCCGCATCCCTTATATTCGCCACAACGAAGATCACATCGGGATTAGCCGCCTTGATCTTGGAAAGCTGCGATGTGAAATCGGTAGATCCCTTATCGAAATACTCCTCTGCCACTATCCTGACTCCCTTCGATTTGACCCTGTCTCCCCATATCTTAAGCCCCTCTCTTCCATAGTCATCGTTAACTCCCAACATAGCAGCAGTCTTAGGTTTCAGATGTTCTACCACCCAATCAGCGTTCTGCGTTGTTTGCATCCACTGATTGGCGCAAGTTCTGAATGTGTACTTGTATCCCTGCTCGGTTATCTTGGTAGCAACTGAGACCGGGACGAATAGGAGCTTCTTCGCCTCCATTATCGAGGGTTGGACCGCTAGGGTAACGGTAGAACAGTACTCCCCAAATACGGCGTAGACATTCTCCTGAGTAAGCAACCTCTGGACCGCGGCAGTCGCCTTAGTGGGATTACACTCCGTATCCTCTATAACCAGCTCGACCTTCCTACCTAATATCCCCCCTTGTTTGTTTATCTCATCAACAGCGAGTATAGCAGCCTGCTTCATATCCAAACCATGCTCAGCTAATCCACCAGTCAACGGGGCTATAAGACCGACCTTAACAGTCCCACCAGTGGCGGGGCCGGTCTGAGTCAAATAGAACGCGGCGACCACGATAACG
>JACXSR010000079.1:0-6048 GCA_035319845.1 Thermoproteota archaeon | reverse complement strand
ACCCTCTCCACCCAGAAGGGATGGTTCTGCAGTTCCTCGTTGATCTCGGCTACAGCTTTCTCCACGGCTGGTCCAGAGAGACCCGTCAATCTCTTTATCTCGCTCTCCGTCATCACGTCTCCAGATGCGAATAGAGCAGCCTCCAGCAATCTCTTTGCCTTCTCCCATGATTCAGGCCCCTTCATTTGAAAGCACCACGTAAATCTCGTCGAAAGGCCTCTCCTGAACTAGCTCTACTTCCCCCTCTTTCTCCATGAAGAGTAAAGATATGAGAGTTGGAACCAACTCCTCCGAAGAGCCTATTAGCTCCCCTAGGGGAACCATCTTCCTACCCCTTCTCCTCAGGGAGATTATCCTCTCCTTCAATTTTTTGATCTCGCTAACAAGATCCCACTTCGTTATCAGAGATAGGCTCAGGGAACTGGCTACGCTTCTGATCTTTTTCTCCACCCATCTGAAGGCATCTACTATCTCCACCCTAATGGGATACCTCTTAGGTGTCCTCCAACTTCTAGGCACGATAACGACACTTCTCTCCAACCTTCTAGGCCTGTAAATCCTCGGGGCACGCTCCTCGGGCGGTTTAAGGTACCCCACCACATCCTCTTTTAGCTCCCTCGCAAGGTGAAAGACCCTTCTACCCGCTCTCGCTATATCTCTTGTCTCTAGAAACTCCTTCCATACGTCTTCTGGTCTCATGAAGCGGCCTCCTTCGATACAGCAACGATCTTCGACTCACCGTTTCTCATGGTCACCCCTATCAGGTGGTCGGCCTCCTCCAAGGTCTCCTTCTTCAGGGAGATCGCTATAACCTGCGCCCTCCTTGACAGGTCTTTGAGGGCCCTAGCGTACCTCTTGCAGTTCACACCATCTAGCATCGCATCAGCCTCGTCGAACACATAGAGAGAAGAGGGCCTGAGGTTTTGAGCCGCAAGGATGAATGCTAGGGCGCTGAGGGACTTCTCTCCACCGGAGAGGGAATCTATGGTGACCGGCTTCTTGTTGGGGAGGCTTACTCTCATCTCCAATCCCCTCTCCGTGAGCTTGAGCTCCCCTCCACCCCCATCGAAGAGCAGCTTAATTTGCTCGTCAAACGCCTCCGACAACTTTCGGAGAGTCTCCTCTATTATCTTCTCCCTCTCCCTATCCAGTCTGTCGATGAGTTCCTCTATCTCCTTCTTCCTCCCTGCGAACTCATGATATTTCATCTTGACTTCCTCGAAAGCTCTCTTTCGGATCTCGAATTCCTCCTGAGCCTTAGGGTTCACCGGTCCCATGAGTCTCAGCTTAGTCTGTATAGAAGCCACCTCAGAGAAGGGATCAGGTACGGAAAGGGGCTCCACTTGCGCTAGCTTCCTCAACTCAGATTCTAATACCTTTATTTTCTCCTTAAGCCTTCCCTTCTCCTCACTTATCTCCTCCAGCTTGGAGAGGTACATCTGCCTCCTGCTGAGGGCCTCTTGGTAGGCTCTCCTGAGCATGGACACCTCCCTCCTGAGGCCCTCCAGAGCCCTCAAATTAGGATCCTCCTCAGGAAGAGACCCCAGATTCTCCCTCTTCTTGGATATCTCCTCTCTTAGATCCCTTATCTCGTCCTCGATTCTCTTTACCTCTTCCCTCAGCTTGTTTATCCTTTCAATGTCCCTCTCCGGCTTTCCCGCTAGGAGACTTCCCTCCCTCTCCACGATCTCTCCCTTCATCGTCACGAATTTCGCTTTACCTATGACATCCCTAGTGATGACATCCAAGTCTTCCACGAGGATCGCGTTGAAGATCAATTTAGCGATCGTTTCGAACTTCTCATCGTATCGTAGGAAATGATAGAGGGGGCCTAAAGTACCTTCCATCTCCGGCAGGTCCCTCACCCTGATGACATCTAGGGGAATTATTCTGAATCGCCCCTTGACATTCCTCAATGCTCTAGCTATTCTCTTGGCCCCTTCCAAATCCTTGACAACGATATCACCGAGTCTGCTTCCCCCGACAGCTAAGTAAGGTACTTCGTAACCCTCAACGGGAGTTATCAACTCAGATACGACTCCAAGGAAGGAGGGATCGCTTTTCACTACTTCAGGAACATCCCTCACCCTCGAAAGGGCATTTAGAGCATCTCTTTGAGCTTCTAATGCTCTCTCTAATGTCTCCATCTGCCTTGAGAGGGTCTTTATTTCCGCCTCTATCTGCTTCCTCCTCCTGACCGGGGAGTCCTTCACTAAATCCTCAATCCGCCTAAGCTCCTTCTCTTTCTCCTCCAGCTGGGTTCTTAAGGATTCTATGTCAGAGAAATCCTTCTCCGCGTAAACCTCGTCTAGAGATCTCAGCTTCTCTTGGATCTCCTCCAGCTGAACCATTAAAAGGTACTTCTTCACCCTCCTCAATCTCTCCTCCAACTCGTTCCTCTCCTGAAGTGACCTGACTTCCCTCTCAGCCCTCCTTAACTCCATTTCTCTCTCCTTCATCAGCACCTCCAATTCTCTCAGGGACTGATCGACCTCCTTCAGCTCCTCCAGAGCCTTCTGCCTCTTTTCATCGTATTCGGCCACTCCGCTGATCTCCTCCAAGAGTTTGGCCCTCTCTTTGGGGGACATCTCCACTATGGATGTTATGTCACCTTGGGTCACGAAGGTGTACCTGTCGACGACGAAACCCATCTCAGCGAGCAAATCCATGACCTCAGCAGCGCTCCTCCTCTTTCCGTTCACCCTGTAGACGCTCTCCCCACTGGGCCTGATCTCCCTACTCAAGCTTATCCTCTCCGAGGAATTCCTTATGAGGAGACTTACCTGAGCGGCGTCGGAACCTTTCCTGACGAGATTCTCTATCTTGGATGCCCTCAACCTCTTGGCTCTCCATCCCATGACGAAGGCTATAGCGTCCAGTATGTTGCTCTTACCCGAGCCGTTTGGGCCGGTTATGGCCACTAGACCAGTGGGTAGGGGTATCGTGGCCCTTCGAAATGACTTGAAGTTGACCATGTGGATGCCGTCGACAGCTGCTTTCATTCATCTGCGTCTTAGAGGTCAGGAATTTAACCTTTACGGGGGAATCAGTGCGTATGCTAGTGAGAAGGCGGATAGATAGGCAACTCCGGACTCGATCGAGGCGCCCAGCGGCTTGGCGGAGATTAATGTGGATATGAGCCCGGCTAGTAGGAGGGTTAGGGGCAAATCCGCGGAGATCCGCATCGGATACAATAGAGGGGACGTAACAACTCTCATCAGGATCACGTTAGACAGACCAAGGGCAAACGAAATTATCAGAGACATCGTCCTCATGGATCTCATTCGGGCGCTCCAGGCCGACGTTATCCTCTTGAACTCCCTCAACAAGGTGGATGTTCTCCTCATCACCTTGGCTAGGACACTTCTGTCGGACATCTCCCGCAGGACACTCGCCCAAGGAGGAAGCTCGATGTCACTGAGGTCCAAATCCAAGACCAGGGGCTCATACAGTCCCAAGTGCCTCAGGGCGTAAATCCTGCCACCACCTCTTTCCAAGGTGGACGCTATGTAATCGGCTGCTGCTGGGTCATCGGATAACCTCTCCAAGGACAGTCCGGGGATCAATGGGTACACTAAAAGGAAGGGAGCGAGGTGAAAGGGCCCTATTATCATCCCTCCTAGTGAGAGGGCCACCGCTATACCAATTGAAAGGGCCATCCCCAACGTCAGGGAGAGGTACATCCATCTCTCCCGCGCTTGGGCATCTGCTTCCAATAATTGGGAAATGAAAGTGAGTGAGGCCCTCAGGGATTCATCCTTATCCCCACCCTCCTCGATTCCAGATAGCAAGGCACCAGCCTCATCCACTTTCTTCGCTAACGCCCTGCTGGCCCTCTCACCCTCTACAGCAACCTCTCCATAAGCTGAAATGGCCCTTAGTCCCAGAGCGGGGGAGGCGCTCCAGCCCAAGACCAGCCTCTGCACTAGGTCAGCTCTCCTCAAGTAACTCCTTAATCCTTCTATAGACCTCCTCATTGGTCTCAGCTCCCTCCAACCTCTTCACATGCACCAGCCACTTGGTCGAGGGACTCCCAGGATCATCCCAAGTCCCGTCGGACCAGCGCCTCATATCAACGATCCTCCTCTCATCCATCCTTACGGCTAAGGTCCCTTCAGGAAGGCTCACCCCCCAAGAAGACCATTTCTGGACGAGGCCCCGGTAATCCCTAGCATGAGTCGTGGCCATCACCTTTAATCCGCTGAAAGAGGTGAGATCCAGAGCTTCGGCGTGCTCTCTCCCCAAAATCTCTCCCAAGAACACTAGGTCCGGATTCCTGTGGAGGAGGAATTTGATGAAGTCCAACTTGCCTGATGTTATCTCGTACGGGGTGTGATGCATCCCATACCTCGTGAGATCCTCTATTTCCCTAACCTCCTCGACGCTCACTATTCTCCAGTGCCGGGGAAGGCTCGCGAGCAATGCATTGGAGAGCGTCGTCTTGCCTACACCCGTCCTGCCGAAGATCAATACGGGATCGCCCCTATCTAGGGAGTCGAGTATCAGAGCCGCCTCGTACCCAGTCAGGGATCCGAGCGAGATTAGGCGGGGCAGGCTTAGCCGTGACATGGCGCTAAGGTTCCTCACATCCACAGCTCCCATGGATGCCGGAGGGAAGTCCAAGGCCATTCTGAAGTGATACTCTCCCAATGTGAGGTCGACTTCGTTGAAAGGAGAGCTAAAATCTACACCAGCGTTTATATCGGCCTCTACGAACGTCATCAGCTTGCTCACCTCCTCTAAGTCCATCAGGTAATTCTCCACCACTATTCTGCCAAGCTCCACGTGATCCAGATAGAGGGGACCATTGAAGTGGGCGTAGGCCTCTGTAACGTCAGGCGTCATGGCTATAGCTAGGAGTGGCCAGAGTTTCGTGGATCTGACGGAGGACTCCAGCGCCAAATCCTCGTCCTCTATGCCCAATTCCTCCAAGATCTCGTTGGCCCTGTAAACCCTAAGTTGGAGGGATTTCCATATCAGATCCCCCTGTGTTCTGTAGTCATCAGCGTAGATGCCCTTCACCATTGTGGATAGTATTACGGAGGCCACTTGCCTGCCGGTGCGTGATGTGAGCGGATGAGCCATAGCCCTCCTGCCACTCACCTCGAGCAATCCTCCAAGAAAGGATAGATCCCACGATACAGGCTGCCCTATGATCTCGATGGGTCGACACTTCCTCCTAACTATCCTTTGATGAAAGCTCAGCTTCATGCCGAGGGACGCTTTCAAGGCATGTTTGCCGCACTTAGCCATGAGCATAGCGGCCAGCTCCAGCGATCGCTCCTCCCCTATTCTCAACAGCATGAAAATACCTCCTCGCGAGGAGAGCCATTAAGATGAGCCCGATAGATATGGAGAGGAAGTGAGGATCGATGTAGTGATCTGCGACCACTCGCGCTCTCAAGGGTTCTCTAGAGGGGTTGTAAAGGATTAGATATGCCCCGCCGGTGCTACCGCAATTCACCCTAATCGAGTTCCCACTCTTAACCAAGTCTCCCTTGACCGGATCGTACTCTTCGACTTCATACAGCGTGATTTCCCCATCAGAAGAGGCTGAAAGATTCCACTTACCCCTTTCCATCGGTATTAAGTACCCCCCGTCTAGGAAATCATAGCTCCTACTCCACACGACGCCATAATTACTCACCGTTAGCTCGATCCTGCTCCCCCTAACTTCTAGGAGGGGAAACTCAACCGCTTCATTCACGGAGCTCCCTTGAGCTACTTCCCTCAACCTCACCTCTCTGAGATCCACGCATAAGCTCCCATTAGCCTGGACAGTTATCGCGCCCCGACATCTGACCATCTCGTAGGTTCCATTCTCCAACACCAACTCTTCGATCAGGTCCTCTCGGGGGATCAGACTGTATATCAGGAAAGCAGACCCTAGAATCAGTAATAAGAGAGGAACTAGTAGGGCGGATCTCAAGATATCCTCCTCCTAATTATCAACACCCCAAGCAGGGTGACAATGATCACCGCGAGGAGCACCTCTGTATCCCGAGATCTAGGATGTTCCTTCCTCAAAACGCGGCATGAGGGATTAAA
>JACXSR010000049.1:0-6050 GCA_035319845.1 Thermoproteota archaeon | reverse complement strand
CAGCGGCGATGTTGGTGACCATGGCGGGGATGCCTATCCCCAGATTCACAAGGATCGGGCCACCCTTCTCGTTCACGAGCTTAACCATTTCCAGAGCTATTCTCCTCGCGATCACTTTCCTCTCATTGAGTTCCATTCTTGGGAGCAGATTGGGGGTTATCGGCGGGATGATTGTACCGCTTATTCGTGGATCGTACATTATAGTACCGCTCTGCCAGTGATACTGGGGAGGAGCTACGACTAGGAAGTCCACGAGGGGCCCCGGCACATGAACATCCTTCGGGTTCAGGGAACCAAACCTGGCCTCCCTTTCGACTTGGGCAATCACTATCCCCGGATTGGGCTGGGCCTTCGCGGCTTGGGCAATGGCCAGTACCGTCCCGAAGATGCCCTCCTTCTCCATTGTTATGTTCCCCATCTCGTCGGCTGTGGTTCCCCTAATCATGGAGACATTCGGCTTGGGGGCCTCGTAGAACAGGTACTCTTCGCCATCTATTTCTATGAGAGAAACACGACAGGTTCTCCTCTCCCGAGCCAGGTCGTTCATGGCTCCACCGTCCTGCCTAGGGTCGAGGAAGGTTCCCCTACCTATGGAGGTCAGGAGACCCGGTCTCCCCGAAGCCACCTCCCTGAACCAGTAAGCTGCCATCCCTATTGACCAAGAATAGAGCTCAATCCTGTTCTCCATGGCTAATTTCTGCACGTAAGGAGCCCATCCAGTGAACGGGAGGAGCATCCCCCTGATGAACTCTTGACTCTTCTCCTCGTACAGCCTTCTAGCCACGAAGTCCAGAGCCCTGTTGGGAGTGGCGGGGAGTGTATCGGATATTATGAAGAGATCCTTGGGGTGACCCGTGTCCCTGTACCTCTCCCACAATTTCATTATCAGGTATTCCGGAGTCGTGGCCATGTTGAAACCCGATATGGCCACAACGGATCCATCCGGGACGTGGGAGAGGGCCTCCTCAACGCTGACGAACTTGTTGTAGGGTAACGACATCCAAACACCATTGTAATATTGTATGTTCAAAGATTAAATCACTACCGGAAGGGGAACCGGGATAAGTGAGACGGCCCTAAGATTGAGGGGTCGTCCATGCTCCTCCTGCTACCTGATGATGTGAGGAAGGCTATAGAAAGCGATATCAGGGGATTTCTGGACACTCTCAAGAGTGCCCTCATCGAGAAATCCTCAGGTAAAGGGTGGTATCCGTCTAGACCATCCACTAACCTTCCTAAGGGATGGATAGGCTTCATGCCTGCTTACTCCGAGGAGTTGGGTGCCGTTGCCGTGAAGATAGTGGGCGTCTTCCCCGAGAATCCAAGTAGGGGGTTGCCCACTGTACCAGCTTCCGTCCTACTGATAGATGCAGAGACGGGAACCCTGCTCTCCCTGATGGATGGGACCGTGATCACCGAGTATAGGACCGGGGGTGCCAGCGCTCTCTCTGCCGAGGCGATGTCGAGGGGGGATTCTGAGACCCTTCTGATCGTGGGAGCGGGGACGCAAGGCAGATCCCACTCGCGCCTGATACCGGAAGTAAGGCCCATTAAGAGGGTGTTCGTGAGGGATGTTGACAGGGCGAGGGCCGAATCTCTCACAGAGTGGCTGAAGAAGAGGGGGTTGGATGCGGAAGTGGTCACTGAAAATAGGCATGCGGACATAATAGCCACGGTCACCACATCTAAAGAGCCGGTGCTGTTCGGTAGGGATTTGGTTGAGGGCACCCACGTTTGCGCGGTCGGTGCCTACACTCCCGACGCTAGGGAGCTCGATGACACTGCAATAACCTCCTTCGATAGGATCGTCGTTGATACGACCGACGCCCTCCACGCCGGCGACCTCAAGATTCCTTTGGAGAGAGGGCTGATCCAGAGAGATAAGGTGGTTGGGGAACTGGGGGAGGTACTGGCTGGCTTGAAGATCGGGAGGGCCTCACCTGAGGAGATAACGCTGTACAAGTCGGTTGGAACCTCAGCATTGGACATCGCGGCCGCATTCTTCGTTTACAAGAGAGCTATGGAGCTAGGACTGGGTAAGGAGGTGAACCTCTCCCCTTAACCATTTATTAGCTTCAAACCCCCAATAAGATGGGTGGCCAGACTGAGCTGGGTACAGAGGGTCTTCGTGGAGAGAGCCGATCTCTACATTGAAGTCATGAATGGGACTTGGTCTGAGGGAGAGCAGATAGCGAAGTCCATAGCCAGAATCCTCAAGGAGAATGGACTGGACTCCGGGAAGGTTTTAGACGCCTTCTGCGGAAACGGTAGGGTGGCCATCCCCCTAGCCATGGAGGGCTACGAGGTTGTGGGGGTTGACATCTCCCTCCCGTTCATAGAGGATGCTAGGCAGAAGGCGGAGAAGTACAGGGTCTCCGATAGAACTAGATTCGTCGTTTCAGACGCCAGAATGATCGATGAGGTGCTCAGAGGGGAGGAATTCGACGCCGTCATAATAGTTTCCACATCCCTAGGCTACTACGACGGCACCACCGATGAGGAGATATTGAGGAAGCTCCGGTCCCTAGTGAAGGATGGGGCCATCCTGATAATTGCTAATACCCTTCACAGGGAGACTCCAGACTGGAGATATTGCAACAGGACCTTCCAGAGGTACGGATCCTTGGTTCTCATGGAGGAAAGGAAATTCGATCCACTTTGGTCGAGATTGACGTCCAAATGGATCATCCTGAGGGATGACGGGGAGGGCAACCTCACTAAGGAGCTGGAGGTCAACACGGAGATGAGGGTCTATACTCCCACTGAGCTTGCCGAGATACTCAAGAGGACCGGCTGGGGAGTTGATTCGATATACGGAGATATAAGAAGGATGGAAAAGTTCGTCCCTCCATGCACCCATCTAAGTCTGGTTGCCAAGGCCATCCAGACAGGATAGAAGGTTCCTAACCAGCTCTCTAAATAGCTCGTAGGGATCCACCTTCAGACCGAACCTTGACTTGACCATCTCCCATCCCTTACCTTGGAGTACCTTTGCGATGAGCACGGAATCTTCTAGAGGAGTCAAGCACTCCTTTCCTAACCAGAAATAGTATTTGGCCACCTCATATATTGCATCCGATGCCAGCTCGTATATATAGGTCCCCTTCACGAAGCCTAGAAGCCTACTTCTCTGGGATTGACTGAGTTTCAATTTTCCGGACCTTATCGGGGTCTTGAGGAGGTGTCTAGCGACCAGCGGATTGAGGGGGAAGTATACATCATGAAGGCTGTTGAGCAGGCGCCTTTTGAACTCCTTAACCACCTCCCCAAGCAGGTTCCTCGCTTTCCCGCTCAGGGGTTTCACCACCAGTACGCTGTACTCTCCGGTGACGGGATTCCTTCTGGGACTTATATGAACGGGCATATATCCATTCCTCACCCAGAACCTCAGCAAATCGTCTGTGGCTCCGAAGCCCGCTCCTACCCAATCAATCCCCCTGCTCTCAGCCTCTGATTCAACTTCCTCTAGGGCTCGGGTACCGAAACCCCGCCCCTGAAGATCCGGATGGGTGGCTATCCTCACAATCCTCCATCCACTCAGTCTACCGAAGGACTTGAAGTCGTAATGCAGCACCACCCTAGACGGAATCATGTGCCCGGGTATATCCCTCTGGCCCCTCATCATCTCCTCCAAGACGCTATTGGGAAGGCCGCCTTCCTCCGCTATATGCAAGCTGACTACGGGCTCTCCTTCGAGCTTAAGAACCCGGGCGAAGTGGTGAGGCGCGTCTAAGAGAGTGGCGAGATCATTGGGCCTGTTCCTATAGTGGGCCAACACGTATATCCCGTAAAACTTCCGTAGGAATCCCTCACTCACCTCAGACAGGTTCAATCCCTCATAGATGGCGTCATCCGGGGAGCCATTAGGGGGATCCCCGGGTTCCGCGTTGAGGAGGAGAAAGTCATACAGCCACGATTCAACAGGATCACCGGGCGGATATCTTATCGGCTCCTCCATTCTCTCCTCCGCATAAGGCAGGTTGGAGCTCCTGACCCTCTTGAGGAACCTCAGGGTAAATCCTCTCCCGGCTCCCTCGTAACCGTGTACCGTGCTGGAGAAGATGGCGAATCTGCTTGTGTGGAGGATCCTGAACAGGGTGGATATGGGGATAGCTGCGGCCTCGTCCACCACCTTCAACTTGACCGAGACTTCGGCAGCGCTGTCAGGGGTGAGGAAGAAGACATTTCGTCCCCTGAACTTAACATCTATGATGTGTCCGTTTCTGATCAAGGGCTCGTACTTCACCCCTAGGCTATCTAAACCTTTCATCAGGAATTCGAAGAGGGTCTGAATGCCCTCCAAGTTCGGTGAAGTTACCACTGCCCTTTTGATCTTCGTTCTCATGAGTATGTGAGCGAGAGCAAGTCCTATGACAGCGGACTTACCCCTCCCCCTGTTGGCCGTCAGTATGAATGCCCTTTTCTTCTCATTAACGGCCCGTATTAAGGATGAGAGAACTCTCTGCTGGTCTAAGGTGGCGCAAAGATCCATCACAGGGTCTCCTGTGATCTCAGGAGGCCTTCTGCCTTGGGAAACCTTACCAACGAGCCTGCCTCGCGTCTCTTCACCTAACAGGAAGGTCCCGGGTCTCCCCAAGAAGGAAAGGAACCTAGCCTTGAATAGCTGCTTTACGCCCCTATCCTCGAAGGGAGGGACGATAAACCTCTTCTGGAACTCCGTCAGAGTGGAAAGCCACTCGTCAACAGGAGGGATAGCGAACAGCACGAGGCCCCCTCCCTTGACCACCTCTACCAGCCTTCCTAGGTCATTGGCTCGAAACTGTTTGGAGAAGTCGGCGATGAGCACATCCCAAGTGCCTCCTAGGATGTCCCCCGTCTGATCGAAATCTATGGAGGTGAGGCTTCCCTCGTCCAAGTCCACCCTCTCCGCACCGATTCCCTTGTGGGTGGCTAGAAGTATTCTACCCCCACCACCACTCTTGGAGAGCCACTCCTTAGCTATCTCGGAGGCCCTCTCTAGGGAATCCTTACCGGAGATGGTTATCAGTCTCCTCTCACCACTGGTAATTGCTTCTTCCACTATACTAGCGGGATCGATCAACTGCCTACCTCCCGTAGAGCTCCTTCCTCATGGCCTCTAGTAACTCATTCCTCCTGCCCGAAGCCTCTGCCGCCGTCTTAAACATGCCGGATATTGACGGCACTTTCTCCCTGAATCCGAGCTCCCTGCAGAAGTGGTGATCGAGCACGAGAAGCTCCAAGGAGGGGAGCTCCAATATCCTCCGCAGGTTCTCTTCGGAGATCCTGAGGCTCTCTCTGGAGTACCTGAAGCCGAGCATGTATGTCATCGGCCCATCGATAACTGCAACGTGCGGATCGGCTTCCTCAATGAACTTCACCTGTTCATCCAAGGAGGGACCCTCCACATCGGAGGAGAATAGGAATCTCTCGCCTTCACTCTCCACGAGGACCTCTATAACGTATCCTAATCTCGTGTTGGTCCCGTGTGGAACCGCCTCGGAGAACCGGACTGATGTAGATCCAAACCTGAATTCCCTTCCATCTGCGAATTCTACCCTGCGAGGAAGTCCCTCTATACTCCTCAGAAAGAGGGGGGCCCTCTCCACCCTTTGACTCCTGTTAATATTCTTCTTCGGATGCTTGACCAATACCTCCTTCCCCTCATACACTTTCAGAGAGATCTTATGACCCAAGTCGAAGTGATCGTAGTGGTAATGTGTAATGATGATGACATCGGAATCCAACGCCTCCTCCTCGATGATCTTAGCTAGCTCGTGCATCTTTTCCACTTCCCTATCGTGAGGGGGGAGGCCGAACCTCCTTGGGGCGAGAGCAACGCTTGGATCTATGAAGATCTTCACATCCTTTGTCTCCACGACTGTTGCCATGCTCCTGACTCCCATGCTGTCGAACGCGATCAACTTGAAGCTCAACAATCGCGTCCCCTCCCGATAAGCTCCTTCACCGTCATTCTCTTCCTGCTTAGGTAGGATAGGAGGCCCTGATTTATCTCTCTGAAGATCCCTAACCCCCTACTCATCACCGCGGTACCCACCCCAACTGCCTTA
>JACXSR010000132.1:0-27442 GCA_035319845.1 Thermoproteota archaeon | reverse complement strand
CAAATGCTGCCCTTCCCCTACTACGACATCTGCTCCTAACTCCCCGGGAGGCTTCACTAGCCCAGCCAGTAAGGGATCGGTTCCAACGACAAGAAGAGCTCCTTTAGAGTGAGCTATGGCGGCTACTTCCTCGACCCTCCTCTCGACAACACCGAAGAAATTTGGAGTCTCTATGTATACCATTGCTACATCTTCATCCATATTAGCCGACAATTCGTCGAGAGAGACCTCCCCATTGTCCTCACTGCCGACCTCGATTATCTTAACGCTAAGAGGTTCCATATAAGTCCTTAAGACGATTTTCCTTTCTGGATGCGTCGTTTTTGCAATCAGAACTTTCTTCCTCTTAGTAACTCTGACAGAAAACCTTCCAGCCTCACCTAATGCGGAGGCGTAGTCGTACAGAGATGCATTCACCACATCCATGCCCAACAGCTCTGCCATGAGTGATTGATATTCGAAGAGAGCCTGTAGGATCCCTTGAGATATTTCAGGCTGATAAGGTGTATATGAGGAGTAGAATTCTTGGTTAGTCACCAATTCGTCCACCAGCGGAGGCACGTAGTGATCTGCTATACCGCCACCCATGAAGCTCAGTCTTATAGATAGGTTTCTTTCCAACTTCTCCGAATAGAGAGTCTCTACTTCAGACTGGGTCAGAGGTTTTCCGAGATTTATTGGCTTGTCCATTAGGATAGAGCTCGGGACATCGGAGAACAGGTCCTCTAATCTATCAATACCTAGGTAACTCAACATTCTCGCTGTGATAAGGCCCGAAGCATTGGGTATCAAGCCCTCTGCTGGCATCGGCATCAGATATTACATCACCCAGATTATCTTAACACTATGGCACTTCTATATCGTAAATGTGGAGTGGAAATGACAGTGATCATGCCACAAGCTTGCGATCACATGACTGGGTAAAGCAAGGGAAAGCTTCGATTTTGAGGTCTGTAAATCCCTCCAGACTCACCTTGCGTAGCACCACTCATCCCAGTCTCCACTCTCGGAAAACATTGATTTGTCACCGTGAAAAGTGACAATAATATATAAGTTACCTGCTAAGGAAATATTAACAACAGCATTGCGATATCTTACTCACTTATCCCTACCATACCTTTAGGTCACGTAGATTCTATTGAACAACGGTGGTATCATGGTGGTAGTATCATTCCATATACCTCACTCCCTTATGAGGGAACTGGAGAAGCTGGTTCAAGAAGTCGGTTTCACTAGCAAAAGTGAGGCGATAAGAGAGGCAATAAGGCTCCTCATAAGGGAATATAAGAGAAGAAACTCCGGAGGTGTGGCTTACTGATGTTCGAAGGGATGCAGGAGACTGGATCTCCACAAGGAAGGGAGATGGTTGATCTTTTCAGGAGGATCTTCAATACACCTGCTGATGATGGATCTAGCATCCCGATGATGGATGCTGCGAGGACTCTTGACTCCTTAGATACTCCGGTGAAGAGCGAGGATTACTCCGCTGGCAACATAGTCATAGTTGGAGTGGGGGGATGCGGCTCTAATACGGTTCATAACCTGAATAAACTGGGCGTCGAGGGGGTTAGGCTCGTCGCCATAAACACGGACAAGGTTCATCTTGACGGCGTGGAGGTTCCCTACAAGATACTCATAGGAGAGAACATAACAAACGGTCTGGGAGCCGGTGGGAGACCTGAGGTGGCTAGAGCTTGTGCAGAGCAGGATTCACACAAAATCTCCGATGCCTTGGGAAGCAGACCCGATTTGGTCTTCATAGCCGCGGGTATGGGAGGAGGAACTGGGACCGGAGCTGCACCTATAATCGCGAAGATAGCTAAGGACAAGGGGGCCAAGGTGATAGGGTTCGTTACGCTTCCCTTCAAGACCGAGGGAAGACACAAGTACAAGATAGCTCAAGAGGGGATAAGACAGCTTAGAAAATGGGCGGACACCGTGGTACTCATATCCAACGATAAACTCCTCCACTTGGCGGGCGAGCTTCCTATAGACAAGGCCTTCGTAATGGCAGACTACACTCTCGCGATAATGGTGAAGGGGATAGCCGAGATAATTAGGAAGAGGACCATGGTGAATGTGGACCTCAACGACATAAGGACACTCATGTCCGCTGGAGGAGTAGCAGCAGTAGGGATAGGTGAATCCAGCGATCCCAAGAGGAGAGCGGAGGAAGCAGTCAAGATGGCCCTCAGAAATCAGCTGATTGAGATATCCCCTGACGGAGCTAAGGGAGCTCTAGTGGTGGTATATGGAGGGAAGAACCTTAAACTCACAGAGGTCCACCAGATAACTGAGATAGTAGCCTCTAGGATGTCTAGCGACGCCATAATAAAGATAGGAGCTGACATGGATGAGCAACTCGGAGATAGCGTGAGGGTGATTCTCCTACTGACGGGCATAAAGTCACCCGATGTCTTAGGACCGGAGGGTGGGGGGAAGATAATACCCGTCATCACAAATACGTTACAGGTGGATGGACAGTACGATCCCGTAAGCGTGATAGAGGATGCCTTGGGTAGAGCATACGTGCTCTACTGAGTCAACCTCACTCTAACTATTTTCTCCTCCCTGTAGCCTATTATCACCCTTACATACTTAGGGATGCCCCCAATGGGATCATCCACATCTATCAACAACTCCTCCACGCCTCTAATCTTGGACGGCGTTGAGATTATCAGTACATCTTCCCTCCAATCGGCTCTCTTGATAGCTGGGATGAGCTGATGATTACCTCTTCCAAGGAGGAAGGAAGTCCCTCCTATCGGAGTTAATATCACCAACGGCCTATCCGACGATTTTCCTACGACGGATTCCATCTCGAAGTAATTAACGTCCCTCATATATTTTTCTCCTAAGATCACATCCACCGTTGAGGGATTCTTATTGTAGCCCATTTTAGCGGCTATGAAGCTCACAGTTCTACCTGGACCTAAGACGATAAGATCCCTCACTCTCAATCTATCGCTGATGTACCTGTAAATCCCCTCGAGTACTATCTCATCTGGGGCCTCCATGCTCTTACTACCCTGCACCAGATCGGAGAGGGGTATTCTCAACGTACCAATGATTCTTGGAGAGAAGGAACCACTTCTATAATCTTCCTCCGGTATATCAACAACTTCTCCCACAGTTTCTCCCAGCTTTCCCTCGAGATAATCTCTCGCTATTCTTCCAGCATCCTCCGGTGTCTTTGCGAATACAGACGAGAATACTTTTACACCTGAGGGTATCCCTAAGACCACTATCTCGTGGTTTATGGCCTTCATCACGTCGGCTGCTGTTCCATCTCCACCCGAGAACAGTAGGAGATCGGCACCCCTCCTAACGATCTCCTCAGCGGACCTCAGGGTATCCTCCTTGGTGCTGGGATTAGAGGGCGCGTACTCCAAAGGAAGAAATTTAGTCCCTAAGCCAGCCGAGATTACGGAGAACTCGCCCATCTCCCCTCGCGGAGCGAGTACAAGTACGTCAAGATCCCTAAGGAACCTCAAAGCCCTAGCAGCCCTCTCGGGGGAATTCTTCTTAAGGCCCCTCCTCAACGCCTCGGCAACAGTCTTGGGATCATCCGTGCCTTTCTTACCGAGAGGGCCGCCAAGCCCAGCTATAGGATTTACTATTAATCCAATCATGCGTCTTTTCCCGTATATATTAGTCACCTGACAATCTCAGAGTGTGCGAGGGAATTGAAAGTCATTTCCCCTTTAATAAGTTCAGGCCAGGGCAGAGGGAACTCCTAACATATCTGTGTTATTCCATGAGGGAGAAAGCTCTGACCTTAGTAGAGGCCCCAAACGGAATAGGTAAGACAGCTACTATCCTTACCGCCATGGAGTACTTGTCACAGAAATATGGGTCCACCTTTCTCTATCTAGTCAGGACCCATAGCCAGATAGATCGAGTGTTAGATGAATGTAGAAGATTCGAGACACTCAGAGTGGCTGCCCTAAGGGGTAAGAAAGAACTATGCTTGAACTGGAGAGCCAATCGTATTGCAAACTACCGCCTATTCGGTAGGAAGTGCGATGAGCTAAGGAGGGAGGGGAAGTGCCCCTACTTCGGTAGGAGCGGGCAGGGCAGACCGGAGAGATGTTTCGATCCCTTGACCTTGGATGGAGGCGGATGCCCCTACTACGAATCTCTCAAGACTATAGCAAGGGGGAATTACGATGTGGTGGTCGCGTCGTACGCCTACCTCATGGATCGAGGCCTGCTTACATTCGTTGAGGAGACTCTCGGGAGTAGAAGGTCTATCTTAATAGATGAGGGTCACAACCTCAAAAGGGCATGGCTTACCAGTCATCTGACTACAATAGAGCGTGAGCTACTCAACTCAGTTGCATCCCATTGCTGGAGGCTTAGGGATCTACTGTTCTACTTCAAGAGATCGAAGTTGAGCTACGTTGCCCTCCCCAAAAGATACCTAGCTGCTTCATTGATCTGCGATGAAACCCCACCTAGCGGAGTCAGAGAGATCCTAGCTTGGTTAAGAGATGAGGTGCTCGAAGCTGAAAAGGTCTTCCTAACCGAAGAGGGTCTCATCCTACTTAGAAAACCTGAAGGTACGCTAGAGGAAATTTTCAGGAGGTATGAATCGGTAGTTCTCATATCGGGAACGTGGGGTGGGGGGGATTCTAGAGGAGAATTCCTGATGGATATTAGCTACAGAAAAGTATCTTTGCCGAGGTGGGGCCATCTAAAAGCCTACATAACGAGCGATTTCACCACAAGATTCGAGGAGAGGAACAGTTACGAGTATTACAGGCTCGCTGTGGTTCTGGCGGATTTATCCCACAGGATACTCGGGAACATGGGGGTGTTCGCCTCCTCATACGATATCATACAGGGGTTACTCGATGCGGGCTTGGAGGAACTCGTGGATAAGCCCATCTTTATGGAAAGGAAGGGGATGCGAGAGACGGAGAGGGCGTATCTAATTGACAAGTATAAGAGATCTTGGAGGGAGGGAGCTATACTACTTGGGGTTCAAGGAGGTAGAAATAGCGAGGGGGAAGACTTTCCGGGGCCTTATATGTCAACCTCGGTTATTGTAGGACTGCAATTCATGAGACCCGGCATTGTCAGGGATCTTACTTTATCCTTATGGAGGAAGTACTCTAGACTGGATAATCCTGAGCTACTAGTAGCATGCAGATCCGCGGCACAGGCGGCGGCTAGACCTATAAGGTCGCCCGACGATTTGGGTTTCATAGTGCTCGCGGATATTAGGTTCAAGTTATGCTTGGACCTCCTTCCTGAGTGGTTGAGGGGAAGAACTAGGATGGCATCACTAGAGGACATACCTCAATTGGCCGATGAGTTCTTTAGCTCGAATGGGTACCTACCCAAGGATGCAAGGGTGCCCCTCGATGGAGTTAATAGCCGCACCACCTCACTTAAAGGGAAGCCTCTTGAGGAGAGATATCGAAGAATCTCTGAGAGTAGGTTCTAAAGTAGCCTTAGTATCCTTCGAGGGGTACACGCTTCGAATGCTCAGAGGAACCTTCGAAAGAGAGAGGGACCTCCTGATAATAGATGCCACTCTTTCAGAAGGGGTGGATCCCCTGCTAATGCTCTCCCACCTGATCGGGAGATATAACGGATTCATCGATGAGGCATATGGACCCTACGCTGTGTCTCTGAGTCTCTCTAATGAGTTTGGTAACGCTAGAAGGAAGTTCCTGGTAGCAATGAATCTGTTGAGGTTCCTTGAAAGACAGACGACCTCTCTAATAAGAGCTTACACATCGTTTACACAATTAGACAACCAATTCCTCGGATTTTTCGATAAGGTCACCTTCATTGGGTGATGAGGATGTTAGATCTGACGTCTCTGATCTTGAAGCCCTTCTGGTACATTCTTCCCTCCTACGTGGCCAATATGGCCCCAGTTATCTTCGGGGGAGGGAAGCCCCTAGACATGGGCAGGAAGTTCCTCGATGGGAGAAGGATCCTTGGAGATCACAAGACTATCAAGGGCTTCATCTCAGGGATACTTGTAGGCACCTTAGTAGGGTGCCTCCAAGGGAGATCTTTGGCGGGCTTTCTCCTCTCCATGGGAGCGATGTTGGGGGATTCACTAGGCTCCTTCATAAAGAGAAGAATAGGTATAGAGGCTGGGGGATCCGCCCCCTTCCTCGATCAAGAGGGGTTCCTAATAGTATCCATCCTCCTAGCCTACCCGGTGGAGCCCCTAGACATAGGATCAGCGTTGTTCCTCTTGGTGATGACACCTGTACTTCACAAAGGCACCAACGTGATAGCTCATCGCCTAGGATTGAAGGGGGTTGATCATTGAAGTCCAAAGATCTCTCCTTTCTCAAAGGGAAGATTCCAGATGAGTACTTGAAGAAGCTCCTCGATAAGGGTATGTCGATCAAGGATCTCCTTACTATATCTGAGAGACAGCTCGCGGACGAACTAGCTATAGACAGGAAGATCGCACGGGAGATATTGGATACTGTCGCCTCAACACTGCTCAAACCCGTGCCAGCTGATGAACTTCTGCGGGAAGAGAGGTCGATCTTGAAAACTGGGATCAAGGGGTTGGACGATTTACTGGGCGGGGGGTTCCAGATAGGGACGATAAATGCTATATTCGGGCCTCCAGCCTCAGGTAAAACGCAATTTTGCCTTCACATGACGGCTAGATCTCTGCTGAATGAGCAAGGAGGGGGCATAGCCTCCGGAGAAGCGATATTCTTGGATACGGAGGGAACCTTCGTTCCAGAGAGGATGAAGACATTCCTCTACAGTAACAGCCTGACAGACAGGGATCTATCCAGAGTGAGGGTGTTTTCAGCGCCTGGTGTTTCTCAGTTAAGAGTGGCCCTCAAACTCTCATTGGACTTCGTAAAAGAGGATATTAGCAGGTTCGTCTGTGTTGATTCGATATCCTACCCGTTCAGAGGGTACAAAGGGCTCGATGGTCTAAGGGAGAGACAGGAAGAACTCCAAGAGATACTGCTGCTAATAAGGAGGATAGCAGAGATGGGTGCGGTTATCCTGATTACTACCCATGCCGTAAAGTGGGGTAAGGAAATCACCTCAAAGGGTGGTTTCGTTCTCGGACATGTCCCTCACAACACCCTCTACTTCAGGAAAGCTAGGAGGAACCTAGTGATAGTGTCCTTGGAGGACTCTTCCTACCTGCCTCCCGGTCAAGCAGCCTTCAAAATAACCGAATCTGGCCTAGAATCTCCTTGATGATCATCTAAGGATTAAAAGGAATAGGGACCATTCTACTCGGTGGTCGCATGCACGAGATACCTGAAGACAGGTACTACACCAAGACCCATGAATGGGTAAAGCTGGAGGATGGCGCAGCCAGAATGGGCTTAACCTCATATGCCGTGGAGGAGTTGGGCGATATCACATATCTAGAGGTTAAGCCTGTCGGAACTAGGGTCAGCCAAGGGGAGCCTATAGGGCTTGTGGAGAGCAGCAAGACCACCGAGAAGATATACGCTCCACTATCAGGGGAGATCTCCGAGTTAAACAAGGATGCCGGTGTTGTCGAGGAGGGAAGTGATGAGATACCGATGGGCTTGGAGACAATAACCGAGGATCCCTACGGAGAAGGGTGGATTCTGATCATAAAGGTGGGACCTGAGGCTGATAAGGAAATAGAGAATCTTCTCTCACCTGAAGAGTATAGGAAGCTCTTGGAGGAACACCAGTAATGGGGAAATATGTTAAATCGATAAAAGATCCGATCCACGGCTACATAGAGCTGACCCCTCTCGAGCTTGAGATAGTTGATACACTCCCACTTCAGAGGCTGAGGAGGATAAAGCAACTTCCTGGATCAGAATATGTCTATCCTGGAGCTATGAACACTAGGTTCGAGCATTCCCTTGGCGTGATGCATTTAGCTGGCCTCATGGGAAAGAGGATAAGCGAACAATCCGGCGACGACGATATAGTAACGATCCTCAGGGTCTCTGGTTTACTCCACGATATAGGCCACGGCCCCTTTTCTCACTCATTCGAACCCCTTCTGAAGGAATCTTTGGGCATGACCCATGAGGAGATGAGCGTCCATCTCATAAAGAGGACGGAGATATCGGACATGCTGGGGAAGTGGGGTATAGAGGTAAGTGAGGTTACCGATCTGATAAAAGGCGTTCATCCTAGAAGGAGCTTATCTAGAATAATAAACTCCTCGGTGGATGCAGACAAGATGGACTACACCGTCAGGGATTCCTACCACACAGGAGCTGGATACAGCGTCGATATACATAGAATAGCGCTGAACTCCTTGGAAGTCGATGGTGATCTTGTAATCAATGCTAGAGCTCTGGAGGCCGTGGAGTCCCTCTTAATGGCCCGATTGCTATCTTTTAGGACAGTTTATTATCATAAGACCTCGCGAGCCGTTCAGCTGATGCTGGAAAGGGCTATGTTATCCGTGATGGACAGGTTGGATCTCTCAAGGTGTATAGAAGACCCAGAAGTCTTTCTTCGTCTAGATGACTACACTATGTGGGAGATTCTCAAGAGGGATGAGAGAAGCAGAGAAATCATGGAGAGGTTGATGAGACGCTACATACTTAAGCTGGCGAAGGAATGGTATGATGCATCTCTCTCCGATAAAGAGATCTCTGAACTGAAAGATTACATAGCTGATCGCGTGGGCCTAAGAGAGGATGACCTAGTGATAGACTCTCCAAAGATAGAGTTCATAAAATCAACGGAGCTTCCCCTTCTATGGAGGGATGGTTCTCTACTTGATCCTATAGAGGCCTCACCGGTCTTGAGTAGGTTGAGAAACCTGCTACCGAGGATGGTGAGGATCTACACATGGCCTCCTCACAGGGATAAGGTAAGACAGATGCTGAAAGACCGACGTCCCGAGGACCTACTTTGACGTGTCGGAGTTCTCGGGAACCATTTTTAACTTAGAAGTTTAGCTGTAGCGCGGGGGTCCCCATATTAGGTAAGGAGTTCCTAGTATGCGGAGAGAGCTGTAGGAAAGTGCTATCCATGACTCTAATAGGTCTATCACGCCTTCATGGGACTCATGAGGAGAGGGAGCTTTGGTCGGGGTCAACTCCCCAGGTCAAAAAGGGTTACGTATCCTACGAGGTAATCTTGCTGGAGGAGGGAGAGAAACCCACGCCTTTTCAAGGAGGAAATGCGGTAAAACACGTCATAAAAGTGTTGCATGGCCCGGAAGACCCAGTAGGGGAGGTTCACAGGTTTAGAGTGACATTGGGCTACTATTACATGAGTGGAGGGAGGGCCATCCATCTGAAAAGGGACATCTACCGGGTGGATGTCCGGGGTGTTGAGGGCGGTGCACTAATCTCACTAAAACTTGAGAAGGGTTTATCGAGGATAGGATACGACGAACTGGTCTCTAAAATAGTGGAAAAGGCTCAGGAGTCTAGCTGGGAATCTAAGATAATTTACGCCTCCTTTCCTGACGAGATAAACTCCTGTAGATAGAACTGGCTTTATCGATCGCTTCTAGTAGAGAATTTATCCTTCTTATGTCCTCATCGCTCAATTCCTCGCCAGCTTCATGCAATATCCTATCTAAGTACCTTATGAGATCCCTCATTATCCTCTCGAGCACTAATCTCTGCTCTTCTATCCTCACCTCCTCCTCTGAACTCACCAATATGACTTTAGTCCCGCATACAGCACAGACAACTTCTCCACCGGGAGTTTCAAAGAGGGGGGAGCCGCATACAGGACATGTCTCGGGGAGCATTTTCCATCCCTTGAGAAGAGCCTCAGCAAGCTTTCTACTCCTCTCTTCCGGTCCCACGCTCCCCGACATTGAGGTCTCCCCTTAGCTTAATCGCTTGGGTAATAATTTTTTAAGTCGATGAAGCGCGATCCTATCGGAGCCTACTTGATCCGGAGGTGATTGTTATGGCCACCAAGAAGTCCCAGAAGATTAAGGAGTATGAGCAGTTCCTATCAGAGGCCATCCAAAGACTAGATAAAATTTCCCAAGACAGGAGCGTTCCTAGAAACATAAGGAGAGCCACGACCGAAGCGATCGAAGCCCTTAGGGATGAGAACTTCAGCTACGGGGTCAGGGCCAATAAAGCCATTTCCATACTCAATGAGATAGTCAATGATATTAACATGCCATTCCCGACTAGATCCGAAATTCTCTTGATAATCGGACTCTTAGAGAGGATAAGGGACTAACGGTCCCTTTTTCTGCACAGCACGGAGATCAGCTCACTCTTCAGTAGGATGTTCTCCCAGAGCAAAATCTTACTTTCTGAAGTCTCTTCCGCAATGAGTCTCCTTAAATCTGATAGGGAAGACACCGAGTAGGAGATCAAGTGGTATAAATCATCAGCTATCGGTGACTGCTCCAATAGGGATCTGATATTTTCCAAACCCTTTAGAACAGGTTCTACCTCATTTAGATCGACTGATACCTTATGCAACCTCTCAATTACCCTACCGAGCACGTCGGAATATGCCCTTGATCTCTCTTTCCCTACCGAGCTATGAGGCTCGCAGCATAACTTGACTGATCTAGCCAGAGCATCCAGCATACCTATCGCGGCCTCTATCTCCCTTCTCAGGCCGGCCCTCCTGGAGGTCCTTGTGCCTACATCTCTTAATATCTTCTCCCTAGCCCACTTAAGTTGAGACTCTAAGTCACCAATCTTTGAGCTTAGGGCAGACAACTCTCTTTTCAGTCTAATGATAGCTTGAGGTCCATATTCATCTAAGAATCCCATGAAAGAGGCTCTGTCTATCTCTGCAAGTTCCAATATTTCCTCAGGTACATCCCCAGTCAAATCATCGAAGCATGTGATTCCCGTCTTGGAGAGTAGATGAGCCAGCTTCTCCCCAACTTCATCACCGAAGTAGCTCTTCAGTGAGCTAAGGAGGTAATCAGAGACGCGATCTCTTCCCATATTTATCATCCCTAAGGAGTGCCGGGGGAGGGATTTGAACCCTCGACCTTCCGGTCTTCAGCCGGACGCTCTCCCCCTGAGCTACCCCGGCAATCGAATGGTGGACCGGGGGGGACTCGAACCCCCGACCTCCCGCATGCCAAGCGGGCGCGCTACCAGCTGCGCCACCGGCCCCGAACCATCATGGATGACATGGGAATTTTAACCTTTTCTCTGCAAGTGGGGCGATCCCAAGGGGGAGGGAGTAGTCAGCTGAGGGTGATACCGATATTTAGACGACCCTCAAACCTTTCCATCTGACCTTATTGGCCCACTCGTACCTTCTCATCCTCTTACTCTTTCCAAATCCGCACGCAGCGCAGTAACCCTTCCTGACATTGTATGAGTGCCGCCCGCACCTCCTACATCTGATATGCGTCTTACCTCTACTCCTTTTACCCATGGATGGTGTTCCTTTCACCATAACGAACCCCCCTCACTCCATCTCTATTTTAGGCGTTGATATGGCGATCACATTGTCTCCCCTTATTAAAACCCTCTTTCCTATCCTATTCTGTTTAGTCTCCCCTTCGGGGGTGGTATATATCTCCTCGGCGTTGTCCAAGATGAGGTTAAGGTGGTTGTCGTAGGCCCTCAATATCCCCCTAACGAATATGCCATTCTTTAAGGATACTAAGATGTTCGTGTTAACGCTCTTGGAGAGGTATCTCATAGCGCTGGACATGTCGGTTCCCCTCGTCGGTTCATTGAATAAGGTGCCCTTTCCCTTTTAAATAGGTTTTGGATGCGATATCTGAGATTCGATCCCTCAGGCTTATCAGGGCAATCGGTTGCCCTTTAGTGGAACTATCGTCGGAAATTACTTCCCATCTCTACATAAAGCGATCGGGGAAAGGAAAACCCTCTTTTCATGCTCCCAGTCGAGTAGTCTTTAAATATGTGTTGAGGTGGGATTATCGAAGCAAGTTCGTGGGGGTTGTACTTTGGGTTTCTTCAGAAAGCTCTTCGGAAGGGGAGAAGAAGAATACGAGGAGGAATATCCCGAGGAGGGATATGAGGAGGAGATTGAGTACGAGGATCTAGATTATGAGGTAGAACCTGCGAAAGCCAAGGTTCTCGCTGAGAAGGCGATCACCGTGAAGCCTATGAGCCTGAGGAATGCGGAGGATGTTGAACAAGTTCTCAATGAGATAAGCGAGGGTAACATAATTCTCCTCAGGTATGATGATCTGGCCGCTGAAGGAGAGGAGAAACTCAGATTCATTATACAAAGGCTTAAAGAGAGAGTTTTGGAGATGGGAGGAGATCTGGTATTAATAAGAGACAGGGGTTATCCTCCCATACTGATAGTCCCCAGATTCGTGGAGATATGGCGCAGTCCTGAGTGACTTCCTCTTTTTAGGTGCAATCTCAGGCCAGCTTGAATGTCTCTCCTATATGAGGGGCGGAAAACCTCATTCCACTTATGCTCTTATGGGCTAGAGGGATGAACGACCTGATCTTACTTTCCTCCCCGTGTACTAGGAAGACCCTATGCGGTCTGGGCTCAAGAGTGTTTAGGTAAGTGAGAAGCTGTACCTTATCGGCATGAGCTGAGAACCCCTCGACGACATGGACCTTGGCCTTTACCTCAACCGTGACTATCTCACCTTCCTCGTTGGGAACTCTGATCTCCCTGGCCCCATCCCTTATCTTCCTACCCAAGGTTCCCTCGGCTTGATAGCTCACTAGTACTATGGAGTTGTCTTCATTGGGCGCCATGAGTCTCAGGTATTCAACGCTAGGGCCTCCTGTGAGCATTCCCGATGGAGCGATTATCACGGCAGGCCCACCGGTGGTTACATCTGGTCTCTCATCGGGTCCGCCTATGAAGTTGAAGTGCGGGTCGGTGAATGGATCCCTATCCTCCTTAAAGACCCTGTTCCTAACGTAAGAAGAGAGGTAATCAGGGTAGGCGGAGTGAATAGCGGTCGAGTCATATATCATGCCGTCCAAATACACTGGGATGTCCGGAAGGATATCCCTGCGAAACCCATCCACTAGGGAGAGCATTATCTCCTGAGCCCTTCCCACTGCCAAGGCGGGTATGAGGACCTTTCCTCCCTTCTCCGTCGTCTCCTTTATTATGGAAAAGAGGGTTTCCTCGGCTTCCCTGAGACTGGGTAGCACATCCCTTTCTCCGCAGTATGTGCACTCCATTATGAGGGTTTCCACCCTCGGAAATCTCCTCATAGCCTTATCCAGCAGCTTCGTGTCTCTGTATCTGAAATCCCCTGTGTAGAGGATGTTATGCCTGGCGCTCTCTATGTTAAGATGGGCTAAGCTCGAACCCAATATGTGCCCAGCGTTGTAAAGGGTGAGCTTTATGTCGGGAGATATGTCGACGGTCTCCCCGTAATCAAGGGTGATCATGTGATTCATAAGATTCACAACATCCCTCCATGAGAAGAAAGGCGTTATCCCCATCTTCTGGGAGAGATTTAGGTAGTCGTAGAGTAGGAGCATTATTAGATCCCTGGTGGGCTTTGTCAGATACACTGGTCCCCTGTAACCGTACTTGAACAATAGGGGTAGGGCTCCGGAGTGATCAAGATGGGCATGAGTCACTACCACGGCGTCAAGTTCGTCTAACCTGAATATCGGGAGGTCAAATCTAGGGAATGGGTTCCTGCCACCCACACTTATTCCGCTATCTAGAAGCACTGTGCTCTCGTCTGTGTGAACCAAGATGGCACTCCTGCCCACCTCCCTAGCCGCTCCTAAGAACGTGACGAACAAGCCCCTATCTGCCCCTACGGGAGGTCTGTATATCCTAGATGAGAGCCTCTTGAGGATCCTCTTTCTCTCTACGGATCCGGAAATCAGAATGTTGTAGAAAGTCTCTAAGAAGGCGGATTTTATTGTGGGAGCCCTTATTATGATGGGCCTCCATCCGGTCTCCTTCAAGATCTCCAGTATATTTGAGCCTCCCTTCCCTACGACGTACCCCGTTCTCTTCGCAATTATATACACCTCATTTGTCTCATGAACGAATTTTATATCGATTATCTCGGCTTTCTGAGGAACTAGCTTCCTTATGAAATCGATGGTGGCGTTCTCGTCCTTAAGGGGCTTTGATGCCAGCACTATGATCTTTTTCTTCAGGGTCTTCGCGGCGTTGGTAATTGCATCGGGTATGTCCAAGATCTCCCTAGGGTCCTCCGCGTAGACCACAACGAACGGACCTTCCAGTTCAACCTTCGTTATCTTGGCGTACTGGGAGAGATATTCCCTCACTCTCCTCTTTAGCTGTTCTACGGGCTGCAATCAGACACCTCATCCCGAAAGCTCCTTCCACAACCTAGCAATCTCCTCCCTGGGGAGGAACCTCACACCGCCCTTGTCTATGACCACCACATCGATACCGTCACCTGTAGCCGAGTCCCTAGAGAGTGCGGCTATCATGCCGGAAATGACGAGCCTGAGAGCACTCTCTTCGTCCATGTCGGGGGAGTATCCTTCCTCAATGACTGATATGGCGACGGGAGATCCCGAACCCGTGGCTAGATAATCCTCCTCAGTCAGGGTCCCGAAGAAGTCCACGTTGAATAGGTGCGGCCCCTCCCTATCGATACCACCTACTATCAGGTGAGCCATGAGGAAATATGGCCTGTAGTTCCTCAACATCACGGATAGGAGCTTCGCCATACCTCTCAGGTTAAGCGGCCTTTCCATGTCTAGCTGGTAGAGTTCAGCCATAGCCTTTATGTGATTGACCAAATACTGGCCATCGGCAACCAGTCCTGAGATGGTAGCAACCGCGTAATCCGTCAACTGGATCGTCTTTACAGCACTCTTACTGGCAACGAAGGTGCCGCTTGTGGCTCTCTTGTCGGAGGCGATTATTACACCGTCTCTGAACTTGACGCCTACAGTTGTAGTTCCCTTCAGCAGTCTCTCTAGCTGCTCGGGGACGTCAGCACGTGCCCCTCCTGTCCTAACATCATGGAACATAGAACCACCTTTAGGCGAGGCTAAGTAGCTATCCCCTTTCACTGGGGGCAATCGAATTAAAAGGATTCCGCTGAATCAGCATCG
Source organism: Thermoproteota archaeon (assembly GCA_035319845.1). Lineage (GTDB taxonomy): Archaea > Korarchaeota > Korarchaeia > Korarchaeales > Korarchaeaceae > Korarchaeum. Next base: position 12,470 of record JACXSR010000132.1, on the reverse strand, counting down.
GTGCACTTAAATGACTGATGGAGAGAGAGTGGGCTTGGTACCGTCCTCCTTAGCTAAAAGGGGGTTTAAATTTGCTTTCGAGGGGATATCAGAATCATGTAAGGGCTGCAAGCTGAGGTCCGCATGCGTTGATGGATTGGAGGTTGGTAGGGTGTACGAGGTCGTGGAGGTTAACAGGAAGAAAAGGTTTCCCTGTCCATTGCACGGCGAGGTGATACTGGCCACCCTGAGGAAGGCCCACATCCTAGTCGCACTACCTTCTGGCCTCATAGAAGGTGCCACAATGCAGTATAAGGGACCGGAGTGCGAGGATATCTCCTGCAGGAATTACCTCTACTGCAAGCCGGAGGGGATCGTGCCGGGAGATAAGATAAAGATCGTGAGGGAGGTGGGTCCCCTGTCCGGCTGCTCCAAAGTAGCTGGCTTCAAAATATATGAGGTCGAGGTCAGGTGATTCCTAACCTCCAATGTAACATCTAAGTTTGAGGTTCCTCCGGCCCTGATTCCTTCTTAGGGATTTCGAACTCCTCTAGGAAGCGGACCTTCTTGATACTCTTGACATGCCTCATTATCAGGGAAAGGGACCTTATTTTTCTGGAATAGGCGTCTCTCAGCACATAAGCCTTGGAGGGAAGCTCCACCATGACTACTCCCTCTTCCACTTCCTCAACTCTTATATCCTCTAGGGGCACATCGAAGGAGTCGGCCACTATGGCCCTCACTTTCTCCAGATCGTCCTCTATCTTCCTGACCACTTTCCCGGATATTACCAGTTCCCTGCCTGCCAAGGGATGGTTGAAATCTATAGTCACCCTTCCACCAGTGATGGACTGGATGACCCCCCTCTGCCCGTCTATGTAGACAGTAGCTCCGATCTCTGGTTGTATGCCTTCCCTCTCTAATCTCTTCACTGAGAATACCCTGACCTTTCCCCTATCGTAGGGGCCATACGCCTCCTCAGGACTCAACTTGACCTCGAAACTCTCACCTTCCTCGAGATCCCTGATAGCTTCCATCACTTTGGGGAAAAGATCTGCTTCTCCTGGTATCACCAATACTGGGAGATATATGGATCTCTCATCGTGTATACCGGACTCTTTGGCTATCTTCTCCACGGTCGTCTGGTATACTTTACCCTCCTTGGCGTCCTTTACTGTAAGATCCACTAGGAGGAACGCTTTGTCGCTCAAACTCAACACCAAGGAGAGAAAAGGGTTGAAGTATAATAAATTGACCTAACCCTTGACGACACCTATTGGCCTTAGCCTCGCGACCAGCTTGGCTATGCCAGCGCGGTGAGTGACGTTCACGACCTCATCTACATCCTTGTACGCGCCGGGTGCCTCCTCCGCGGCCACTGCAAAGGAAGCTGGCTTGACTATTATGCCCCTCTGAGCGAGCATTTGAACTATCTGAGTGCCCCTGTATATCCTCTTGGCCCTAGCTCTGCTCATGACTCTGCCAGCGCCGTGAGCCGTGGTTCCAAAGGACTCGCTCATCGCCTGATGAGTGCCCACCATGAGATAGGATGCCGTTCCCTGAGATCCAGGAATGAGCACCGGCTGGCCGACATTCCTGTAATCACTTGGTACCGCTGGGTGTCCGGGCGGGAAGGACCTCGTAGCCCCCTTCCTGTGGACATAGACCTTCACCCTCCTCCCATCTACATCATGCTCCTCCAACTTCGCTATGTTATGGGCCACATCATAGACTAGCCACATACCCATGTCTTCAGCACTCCTCCCGAACACCCTCTCGAAGGATTCCCTGACCCAATGGGTTATCATCTGTCTATTAGCCCATGCGTAATTCGCTGCCCCTCTCATGGCCTTAAAGTACCTTTGAGCCAGTTCTGTATTAGCATAGGCACATATCAGTTGCTTATCCGGGAGTCTGAAATCTAAGCTCCTGATGTTCGAGAGCATGAGCCTAAGGTAATCATCGGCCACTTGGTGCCCGAACCCCCTACTTCCGGTATGAACCATGGCGGTGACCTGCCCCTCATGGGTTATTCCCATGACTTTAGCTACCTCAGGATCATATATCCTGTCGACCACTTGGACCTCCAAGAAGTGGTTACCACTCCCCAAGGTTCCCAACTGGGGAGCGCCCCTCTCCTTGGCCCTTCTGCTTATCACGGAGGGGTCAGCTCCCTCCATCATCCCTCCTTCCTCAGCGTGCTCCAAGTCCTTCTCCCATCCATAACCGTGTTCTACGGCCCATCGAGCTCCCATCAAGATGACCTCATCGAGCTGCTGTGGGGTCAACCTCAGCTTACCCCTGCTGCCCAGTCCAGAGGGAACGTTTGAGAATAAGGTGTCAACCAACTGCCTCAGCTTAGGCCTGACCTCATTCTCGCTTAAATCAGTCCTTATCAATCTCACCCCGCAATTGATGTCGAAGCCCACGCCTCCAGGGCTTATCACACCCTCGTAAGCGTCGAAGGCAGCCACTCCCCCTATAGGGAACCCGTAACCCTCGTGGATGTCTGGCATGGCTATCGAATACTTGTAAATCCCAGGAAGAGTTGCTACATTTGCCAGCTGCTCCACAGCCCCCCTCTCTATCTGCTTCATCAACTTCTCACTGGCGAAGACCAGCCCAGGAACCCTCATCCCGGGCTTGAACCCCTTAGGAAGTTCCCACCTGACCTCATCGATTTTCTTGAAGAGAGACTCCACACCCAAGCTCCCTCACCCGTTAGCTAACCTATGCAACCATATATAAGCTTGTTAACCCTATTCTCAAAGGACGGTGATCTCTCCTGAGGCTCAAAAAGAGCTTGGGCCAGCACATAATGATATCAAAAAAGTGGCTCAGTGTCATGGCGGATCTACTCTCAATAAGACCTACCGATTCCGTTATCGAGCTAGGAGCCGGGACAGGTAATCTCAGCGAGGAGATCCTCAAAAGAGGCCCTAAGAGGCTCACACTGGTGGAGAAGGATCCTAGCATGATATGGCATCTCAAATCTAGGTTCTCATCTGACCCCCGAGTGGACATAATGGAGAGGGATATCAGAGAGGTTCTCCCCATAAAGGGATACGAAAAGATAGCTGCTAACCCTCCTTACTATCTGTCCTCTCTAATTCTGATTGGTCTAGCAAGAAGCGATTTCGAGAGAGCAGTAATGACTTTCCAGAGGGAGTTTGCTGAGAGAATGGTGGCCTCTCCCGGGACGCCGGAGTATGGCAGCCTGACGGTAATATCGAACCTACTATTCAGCGTGAAGGTCGTGGCTATAGTGGGAAAGAGGGCCTTTAAACCACCTCCGAAGGTCGAATCAGCCATAGTGGTAATAGAACCTAAAGAAGTGAGACCGGATGTCAGGGAGGCCGTCCTAGAATATTCTAGGGCGATATTCTCTAGGAGGAAGAGGACTCTCAAGAATGTTCTAAGACCTCTAGTAGGTGAAGAGGTGAAATACGCTCCTCATGCTGACAAGAGACCGTATCATCTCTCTCCAGAGGAAGTTTTGGAGGTGATACTTTGGTTGAGGGAGCTAAGATCAGAGTAAGGGGGTTAGAAATCGAAATTCGAAGGGAAGTCTATACGCCCGCTGAGGACTCCCTTCTCATGCTAGACGCCATAGATCTCTGGGGTGATTTAAAAGGTCTCAGATGCCTAGATGTGGGAACAGGTACGGGCATAGTGGCCATATTCATGGCTAAAAGGGGATGCGAGACTGTTGCAACGGATCTGACTTTTGAGTCAGTGAAACTAACCCTTAAGAACGCAAAATTAAATGGAATACGCCTCCACGTAGCTCAGGGTGACCTGATGAGCCACTTCAGAGGTTCATCCTTCGATATCATAACGTTCAACCCACCGTATCTCCCAGAACACCCAAGTAGTGAAAAGATCTCTCTATCTTGGGCCGGAGGTTCGATGGGTAGAGAACTCATCGATCGATTCCTTTCCGACCTTCCTCGCGTCATCAGGCGGGGTGGGAAGGTAGCAATACTACATGCAGACTACAACGAGCCCCATCTCACGTTGGAATGGGGAAAGAAGGAGGGGTTTGACTCCCGCATACTTGGTAGGAGAAAGCTGGCATTTCATGAGCTGATTGTACTTGAGCTCAGATTTAGAAACCGGAGAGTTGAGCATCTCTAACCTGTTTCACCATCTTATAATGCTTTCTACATAGAGGAATCTTTTTCCCGGCATCCTCCTTCAATTTCAACTTCAGCTCTTGGATGAAGGGGAGAAAAGACCTGTCCACCTCCTTAGAAGCCGGCTCGTTACAACCCTCTATCGCGCATGTCTTCTCATCCCTCAAGCCAACGCACCTCCCTCATGGCGGGCCCGGGGGGACTCGAACCCCCGACCTCCGGCTCCGGAGGCCGGCGCTCTATCCATGCTGAGCTACGGGCCCGGAGAGTAATACCTCGGGTCCGATATAAAATCGCCGTAGGGGCAGAGGGTTAACCCTTCTTCTTGAATTCTGTGTAACCGCACTTGCCGCAGGTATATCTGTCCTTATGCTCCGCCATGAAAGAACCGCATCTAGGACACAACCTCTTCTTCCTGACCAGCTTATCTCCCTCCACGGAATAGTACTTCCATACTTGAACGGGCTTGTGTTTCATGAGGACACTCCCTCCCTCTCTCCCTCATTTCTCTTTATTATATGATCTGGTTCTATCAGTAGGGCAAAAGCCCTACTGTTGTAGGCCATTGCCACTACCTTAGCTTCCTCTTTCCCGTACTCGGTGATGATCCTTCTGATAAAGAGATTTCCAACGGGTTTTCCGAGCTCTTTAGCTAGTGCCTCCCTTATCTCTTTCCTAGATGGAGTACCACCCTCAAATCTCACTCTAGCAACGACCTCTTCCCTTTGTAGCAGTGGATTTTCCCTGCGCCTGATGATCTCCAACTCCATTTTCGCCTCCCGTCTTGCGTTTACCCCTCCAATATATAACCTCTACCTCACCATACCCTCAAGGCGTACATACCTACCTTCTCATGACCCAGCATCTTGGCAAGCTGGGAGCGCAGCGGATCTGTGATGGCAACTATGCCCTCCCAGTTGTAAGTCAGATCATCTGATCCGCATATGGGACATTTATTCTCGGTGGTGAGGGCCTTGCAGCTCCTACAAGCCTTCCACTTAGCCATAAAAATCACCTATTCGCGAGTTTCCTTCTCTTTCTCTTCTATCTTACCGAGCTTTGGCTGTCTCATCGTCAAAGAAACCCTAACTATAGGTTCTCCCCTGAGGAGGGCCACAGGACTCGGTTTACTCACCGTAGTTATTCTGGCTCTGACCCTGTCCCCCTTCCTGAAAGTGATCTTCGCCTTCTTGCTCTGCAAAACTCCTGCTCTGTGTATGAAGACATCATCACCCAACTGGGAGATGTGGACGAACCCGCTTATCGGACCTATTGAGACGAACATCCCATAGTCCACGATGTTCTCCACTTCGCCCTCTACTATCTCATCCTTAAGCGGAAGATAGGTTAACACCTTGAACTTCGCCCTGACGTATATATTCGGGCTACCTATGATGGACTTGCCGTGGCTGAGCTCTGTAACTTCGAGCACATCTAAGACCAAGCCCACATCCCTGAGATAGCGTCCGATGTATTTCGAGCCGAACTGCTCCCTCAATATGGATTTAATATCCCCGGTTATGTCGGCAGGTCTAATGAAACCGACGTCGCTCATCTCCGTTATATAAAACAATTCCTCCATTCCCCCGCTGGTCCCGAGAGGTCTTACCACTCCAGAGTTCAGCTTTCCTTACTTAACCTTAACGGATCATCGAGCACCAATTTCTTCCCCGCTCTGAGGTACACTACGGGAATGCCCCCTTCCAACAATCTCTCCTTCAATTCTAGATCGAATGTGGCCACAGCGGCTCCCAACTCCTTGGCCAAAGCTATTATGTCCTCATCAGCCTCTCCACAGTATCTCTCATCTACCACTACATTGTGCTTCTCTATTACCTGCAGGGCAACACTAGCAGCGGCCTTTCTCTTTCCTCGAAGGAAACCCTTCAGTTCCTTGACCACAGATTTTGTTGTGATAAGCCTAGCATTGGGGTAAAATCTCGTTAAATCACCTAAGTTCAGGAATCTAAGCTCCGATAGGGCCATCAGGAAGGAAGTGTCCAGCACAATATACTTCAAATCGATCACCCAAGTGGGCCCGGGGGGACTTGAACCCCCGACCTCCCGGTTATCAGCCGGGCGCTCTGACCAGTCTGAGCCACGGGCCCAGTGGACCGGGGGGGACTTGAACCCCCGACCTCCGCCTTGCGAAGGCGGCGCGCTACCAACCTGCGCCACCGGCCCAGTGACCAACTACCAATTCCCCTAAATAAAATTTTACGATGGGGGATCAGTATTCCCTCAATTCATATCGTAGAACGGCCGCCACGCCGCCTAGAGCTTTGAGTTGCATACCCCATTCGGTACCCGAAGAGATCACGTAGATCTCGGCCCCACTCTGCTTTCCCATCTCGCCCAAGTGCTCTATAATATCTACCTCTTCCACCTCGTACACCGTTCCTCCACAATTCGGGCACTGCCAACCTGATAGAGAGGCCTCCCTATCCTTTCTAATTATTCTCTGCTCCTCATAACCGCACTGTGGACACTTTATTTTCACTTTCTTCACGGGTATGTCCTCTAACACCAAGACCTTCTCAGCGGCCCCGGCTTCCAGCGCCCTCTCGACCTCGCTTATCCCGTAAGCTACTTTACCTGGCTCCTTGGCCAAAAGTCTGAAGACTTCCTCCACCAAGGCCTTTTCCTTGTAGAGAGAGGACTCCTTCAGGAGATCTTCCGCCTTCATCACCAATTCCCTGACCCCCTGCTCCTCGGTGTAGGAAAGGGGTATGTTAGCGATTATCTTCTTCTGCAATCGGTAGTCCAAGAAGTTACCCTCCTCAAATTTCTCCCTAGCATCCCCAGGCCCTCCAATAATTATTCCCTCCAATTCATCCTCTAACGGCAGGAGGGCCTCGTTAGCTCTCTTTCCAAGCCTCTTGAAGAAATCGTGAACTCTCTCTTCCCTTATCCTCTCAAATCTCCTCTGAGATTGACCTCCAGCGCTGTGCTTGGGGGGAATGTCGGAGGTGACCCAATCTACTATCTTGTAGTTAGGCCCCCTGAGTACTGCTATGACGCCCCCACCCCTATCCATAACTATGAGGCCGTATGCCTTCTTCTCCTTAGCCATCTCCTCTAGAGGCTCCACGTAAAACTCGTGATCGCAGATATATTGGAAAGATCTCACCGGTTCCGGTGGTTCTATGACGTATATCTCAATCTTCTCAGTCCCTCTATCCTTTCCCTGCGGTATCGCCCCACAGAAGACGACCAATCCGTGTTCAGGTACCTTTTTGTACAGCTTAAGCCTCTGTATTATACTCTCTATGGCGCTCTGAACGTTTTTCCTAGTTAGTTTGTCCTTGATGTTGCTCGCTTGATCATACTCGTCTCTCAAGTACTTTATGACATCATAAACGTTTCTTCCAGGTGGGATGTAAAGGGAAATCAGCTCGGTACCTCTTCCCCTCTTCCCTTTTAGCTCTTTTATCAGCTTTTTGAACTCATAGCGCTCGTAGGTTAGGGACAAAGTTTTTCACCCTTACGAGAGGTGGAATGGCATCCGACTTAAAAAACTCCATCAGGTGTAGCATGGTGCCTATGATTCAAGTGGTGCTGTTCGAGGATTCGCGGGTCAGTGACATCTCCCCCCTGACCGACCTCACATTAATGCAGGAAATTATCGCTGGTGGGGTTAAGCAGTTTGAGAGAATGGATAAATGGCTGGGTATCCGAACGAGATGGCTGGTAAGGGAAGGCTACGAGGAAAAGGTCCCTAAGGACCGAAAACCAGACTTCGGGGATCCTGCCCTGTTACTGAACGCGCGCTTGACATCGCCTGAAGTACTGTCCAAGGTTAGGGGACTAGAACCGGGCGAAGCTTTAGTAAGTAAGGGGCAAGTGGTCGCCGCTAGGGTTAACTCCCTCGATTATGACGACAGTCTCATGATCTTCAGAGGAGATGCAGGGACATTTAGAGCGAGGCCCTGCGACGCCCATCTACTCACATCACCTTGGGATGTATCTCCAACTTCGGTGATCACCCATCTGTCCAGAGATCTAAGGGAGTTCTTCAAACCCTCCGCCAGAGGGGGATTTGGGGAAATCAAGGTGCTGGGAAATCATCCCATCAGCTTACCTGAGGAACTAGATTTGTTGGGACCCATAACGATAGATGCTAGAGAGGGACCTGTAGTCATCGGTGAAGGGGTTCAAATAGAACCATACGCTTATCTAAAGGGGCCCCTCTATGTAGGCCCGCACACCGTGATAGTCACGGGTTCTAGGGTTGCTGGGAGCTATATAGGAGTACACGGAAGGATAGGTGGCGAAGTGACCACAAGCATAGTGTCCGATTATTCAAACAAATACCATCTGGGTTTCCTAGGACATAGCTACGTTGGCAGGTGGGTGAACATAGGAGCTGGGTCCATAACCTCCAACCTGAAGAACACGTACGGCGAGATCAAGGTGGGAGGCGTTCCAACGGGACTCAATAAAGTAGGCGCATTCATAGGAGATCATGCGAAGCTCTCCATAGGGACATTGACTTACGCGGGAGTTAGGATCGGCCCCGCGTCTCATTTACACGGTCTCATCCACGAGGATGTACCTCCATTCACTATCTACGCTAGAAGCTTGGGGTGGGGTCTCTACGAATTAGATCCCGAGTCCGCAATCAGGACGTACAGGAGGATGGCACCACGTAGAGGCGTGGATCCCGATCCTGTCGAGGAGCAACTCCTCAGGAGACTCTTTTATGAAACTGAGCACCTAAGAAGAGGGAAGGGTGTGAGGAAAGGAAGACTTGTGATTAGGTAGAGCCGGGTGGGGGATTCGAACCCCCGTCTACGGGTCTGCAGCCCGCTGCCTGAACCGCTCGGCCAACCCGGCCCACCATTGTATGGGGAGATCACCGTAATAAGTTTTGTTCCGAGTCAAAGTTATAAATGGGTCAACCTACCACTACTGAGTGGGGCCCGTAGCTCAGCAAGGATAGAGCGGCGGCCTCCTAAGCCGCAGGTCGGGGGTTCGAGTCCCCCCGGGCCCGCCATGTGCGGCCGTAGTCTAGCCTGGACAGGATGCCGGCCCCCCAAGCCGGCGACCCGGGTTCAAATCCCGGCGGCCGCACCATCAATTGGTAGCGTACGAGGTGTCGCGCGGGTACTGGTGATATCCATCATACTCAATCTAGAGTGTCTATCCGACGATGCAAGTAGGCAGAACCCTGTTCGTGAATTACGGACACAACTGGTGCGGGGGGTGGGATTCGAACCCACGCGGGCCTGCTGCCCACCAGCTCCTAAGGCTGGCGCCTTGGACCTATCTCGGCCACCCCCGCCCGCTCTCTATCTGAGTGTCAAGGGTATTTAACTATATTCCCGTCAGGGGATCAACCCAGTATACTCCTCACGAGTCTGGGTATCTCCTGCGGGTCCTTCAGTTCATGGAATCTACCGTTTCCCAGCTTAGCCAAATCTCTGCAGAATCTGGCACCCCTACTCGAAGCTCTTCTCCCCACATAAACCACGTGCAATCCCCTGATATGTGATACCACCTTTCTCGGGTCTTCTCCGACGTTATACTCCCCGTCGGTCAGTAATATGAACCTTGGGTTCACTAGGTTCTTGGACTCCTCGAGGGCCTTAACTAATCCGTCAGCTATGTTTGTGTAGCCAAGGGGAACTAGGTCCAAAATATCCTCCACGACTTCGATGGATTCTTTTCTCTCATTCACATGCTTGATGGGAAAAGCCTCACTGTTGAATCCGATAACCGAGTATCGTCCTCCCCCGATCTTATGAGATATCAGCGCAGCCATGGTGGCGGCGCTTAGGATTTTCCTGCCGGACATCGAACCACTAGAATCTATTATGACAACAGCCGAGTACTCCCTTCTCCTCTTATCCAAACCCACGATATCCTCATAATCGAGTTCATCTAGCTTTTTCCCCCTCTCGATCAGCCCATCTATAGTCCTCTCGATGTCGAAATCCATCCCTACTTCATAGAAGGTCTCTGATCTCCTCTTCTCTTCCAAGTTACCTCTTATCCCCCTGATAACCAAGTTCACCACGGCCTTAGCGACCAATCGCCTGAACATCTTCCTAGCCCTCTCGTTGAGCCTCCATCTAACCTGTCTATACAGTCTAACAGCGGCTTCAGGGTCCCTCTCAAGGGATGAGATCATCTTAGGGGTAAAGTTACCTTTGGATATGGCCTTAGCCACCACTATCTGACTATAATTGGATATTCTCAGCAATCCTTGGAGATCTCCTTCCATCAGGTAGTATTCCGCAGCCTTCCTCAACACCTCATAATCATTTACTAGAGGTTCCCTGAGATTCGGTATATTCCTTACCTGAGGATATTCTGTCATCGGAGCCTTTAACGGCTCCTCAACTGGGAAAAACCCTCTCCTCCCTCTAGTACAGATCTAACGATTTCTCTTATGAGGGATTCCTTGCTGGCAGCGGTATCCCTCAACTCTATCCTCTGAGGTAGGACCATGAGAGCTGCATTGTACCAACGCTCTCCATCACCCTTCAGCATTAGCGCTATTTTCGCCAGATCTATAGAGGATCTTATTGACCCTCCTCTGAGGATGCTCGGGTGCTCCCTAGTGCTCCTCACTATATCCACGCTGACCTCGGCGGTCTCATCATCGATGTCGGGTACATGCCTCCTGACGATCTCCACCTCCTCCTCCCTCCTAGGGTAGCCTAGCTTAACGAGGACGAACCTATCCTTTAGAGCCTCGGACAGCCTGAGCACACCGACATCCTCCTCTGGATTCTGCGTGGCTATTATGAGGAACCCCTCCCTCGCTTTCAAAGTTCCTAAGTGAGGTATGTGGATAAGGCCCTCATCCATGACGGGCAGAAGCGCGTTCTGGGCGGATTCCGGGAGTCTGTTCAATTCGTTTATGAAGAGGACCGAGCCGCTGGTCGCAGCCCTAGTGAGAGGACCAGGAACGAAAGCTTCCTCAACATATCCCTTCTTCAAAACAATGGGAGGATCCCAATATCCAATCAGCTTTGTCTCATTCAACCTCTCGTCGCCATCTACCCTTACAAAGTCCCTTGAGAGGTATTCGGCTATAGATCTGGCGAGTAGCGTCTTACCAACACCCACGGGCCCCTCCAAGAGTATGTGCCTGCCGCTCTTGACAGCGACTAGCATTTTGAGTAGCTCCTCTCTCCTCCCTACTATGCCATATCGCTGACCTATCTCCTCTACCTCATCTAGCAGTCCTTTTACCAGCATCTCCCCTATCATGCTTATCTGTCCAATGTCGAATATTAAGTTGAGCTGGAGCGCTCGATTCTTCAGTAACAAAAATAACCATATCCTGGTATAACTAAGCGTATTTATCAATCATTTCAGCCAGCTATCAATGAATTTACTCACTATGGAGAATACTTCACCGGCGTTTAACCTAGTGGTGTCTAACACGAGATGGAAGGGAGTGAGGTCTTTGCCGAGCTCAAAGCCGTATATCTTCTTATAAATGCGATAAGTCTCCTCTTCCTTCAGCTTTATCCTCTTTATGGCTTCATCTAAACTTATTCTATCCCTTCTAGCGACTCTAAGGGCCCTGACTTCTAGATCAGCCTTAAGGAAGATCTTGATACAGTCCTCGGAATCCAACAGATAGGCCATGGTCCAAGAATCAAGTACGTAGCCCCCTTCGGATGCCAGGGACATGAGCTTCCTGTCCACTTCCTTATCCAATTCGGGATTAGACATCCTCTCAGCCATCGCTCTACTAGCTTCTTCCCTCTCCCACCAGCCCGGATCCTTTAGGCTCTCCTTACCTCCTATTATCTCCTTAAGGATATCCCCGCCGGATACCCTCTTCAACCCATACCTCTCAACTAACCTCCTAGCCAGCGTGCTCTTACCACTTCCGGTGAGGCCTGATAAGCACACATTGAATTTTCTCCTTCCCAATCGATCACCCTCAGATACCAGTCAGGGGCCACTCTATCTCATCTATCCTCCACTGGGGTCTTATGGTGGACTCCTCAGGAGGTTCGGCCCCCCTTATCCTATAAGAGAGTATCGCAGTCCAGGCTATCATGGCCCCATTGTCCCTCACCAGCTCCACTGGGGGTACCTTTAGCCTAGCCCCTCTCTCCCGGCACATGATCTCCGCTTTCTCCTTCAATCTTGGGGAGGCAGCCACTCCTCCGACCAGTAGGAGCTCATCTTTACCGCTCAGGGCCAAAGCCCTCTCAGCCACCTCTATCGTCATGGAGAAGGCCACTTCCATGAAGCTCCAGACGACATCTTCAACCCTTTCACCCGACTTTATCCTCCGTAACGCCTCAGTTAGAAGACCGCTGAACGATAAATCCATCCCCTTCACAGTATAGGGGAGATCCACCCACCTACCTACCATCCTATCTA
>JACXSR010000133.1:0-6175 GCA_035319845.1 Thermoproteota archaeon | reverse complement strand
ATCATCCATTCCGTAATTCGGGAGAAAGGAGAAATCCACCCTGCTCGGCAGGGGTTTCGCGTCTATTATCCTGAGTTCGGGTGTCGGGGAGCGGGAAACGTTGTCGTCCCAACCCACGAGGTACAGGGCATCTCCCACCTTCAAATCACTCGCCAGGAAATCAGCTCCCTCCGATCCCCACACAGCACTCGATCTCTGGGACATGCCCCTGTACAGGCCGACGTACACGGAATTCCTCCTGAGGTCCTCATCGTAGATGTAGCCGGTAATCGCCTCAAGATCGCAGGCCCCATCAATCCCCCTGAGGCTGGCCTTTTCCAGCATGATGGCATCCCAGCTCCTGTCGAGCGGATGTACCTCACCGTAAAGACCGAGCACGGGCTCTCCAAGCTCTCGCAGCTCACCGACCAAGCTCACTCCCTCCCCCTTGGGATGGGAGTCGTAGAGAGTTACGTTCCCCTCACCTAGGGAGCTCACGCCCACCATCCAGAGGATCCTCCCGTCAAAGTCGAGCTTCATTAGGAGGCCCTGTTCCATCCTCTCGTACTGTCTAAGGAACGAACCAGTGATGTACAGCCCCGTGTCGTCGACTTCCAATGACGTGAAAGACGAGGCGACGAACAGCTTCTTATAGAGGACTCGAACCCAGCTCAAGTGGAGAGAGTCATCCCTTTCCTCTAATTTGGCCACGAAACCCCTAGGTGTCTTTCCATCCTCCAAATACGTTCCCACTAAGTAGAGGCTGATTTCACCGTTCACCGACACCGATCTCAGGTCTTGGGGATATACAGGCCATGTCCAGTCGCTCAGGCCGAGCAACCACATCGACGCATCGAGGTCGTCGCCTGTATCGGCGTTAAGCCTGATGATCCTAGCGGAGTACAGGGATGAATCGTCGAGTTGATTCAGGTACTCGACCACATACACCCTGTTTCCCTCTAGCGCGATCCCCCCTCTCACCGGTAAGGGAGGAAGTAGCTTAACACTCCCCACAGTCTTGACTGTCTCCCAGCGGAGGGAACCGTCGTGGCTGTATGCTAGGGTGTAAGAATAAGGCGTGTTCTCTGACCCGTCGGAGAATCCGAGCAGGTAGATAACATCCTCAACCAAAGCCAGGTGAGATGCTAGGTCGTTCGAAGGCTCATCCTTGAAATAACAGCTGGATGCCCTATACCAATCCACGTACGGGCTGGCCGAGGTTGCGACGATCGACAGCGATAGGGCTAGAGTCAAAATCAGGGTCAATCTCATGGATATCGTGTTCATTCCGGCAAAAATAATAAAATATTAATGGTGCCATAGGGGATCAAATCCCTCTTCAGGCAGAGCGAAGCCCAAGAATAATGGCTTTTACTGATCGGGGGAATTGAGATGAAAACCTCTTACTGGAGAGTTGACAGATCCCCTATACTAGTTCCGAACTGGGCCGATAAGGTGCGAGAAGTCTCATCCATAAACTCCTACAAAGTGGAGGCTTCAAGATGACCCCTACATTAAATCCCTAACTCGAGAGCTCCAGCGATAGGGCCTGTAAAGTGACTGCCCTTCCATACACCCAAAAATTCTTACTCCTAAAGCTTAAATAATACAAAAGATGTAAGGTAAACCTCAGTCACCTGAAACATCTGCTTATAGGATGGGGAAACGGGATGATAGATAAGGTGGGAAGAAGCACCGATTGATAGCTCAAGCAGGGGCGGATAAGTCTGCCTCTTTTATCGACTTTACGCCCCTCTCGTCGTAAATTGACGATCGACTCATGTCTGGGTGAAACATTTCCTCTAGCCTTGAAATAAGAGGAAACGATTCCTCTCAAGCTCCAACCCCCACGGCTTTCTCTATATGACCTGATGCTAAATAAAAAATGGTCGTTGTCCAGAAATAATTGCGCGCAGTCCTACTTTTGAATATCACATCGTTAATATAATTCCTCAAAAAAGGCTGAGTAGTTTCTATCAGATCTTGTAGTTCCCACTGATCGCCCTAAACTAACTGTGACATCCAGAAAACCGTTGATTTTTTATAATAGGTGAATACAGCGAGTAAAATGCAACAGAGGGGAGGTTAGTGAGGGCCATCGTGAGAGGGTCGATGATACTCTTCCTCCTGATGGCGCTCGTAACATTTCCTTCCACTGCTAACATACTCACTGGGTTCACTACGGGAACCTTCTACGGTGGAGCCTTAGTTGAAGACCTGATATTTTCCAAAAGTGGTGAAAAAAGGGTGTATGTGGAACTACCCTTCAACGCTGAGGTAGTGTCCTCTGCGTTGGAGGTAGAGGGTTTACCCTATGGAGGCGTGTGGAGCCTTTCAGGAGAGAGCTTCGATTCTGGAACGTATAGCAACACCGAGCTAGTGACGGACCACGTTCAACTAGTGGAATCTGGGGGTTATTCATCATCCGGGACCTATGAGAGCGAGATATTTGATGCAGGTTATACAACGAGTTGGAACTTCGTGGAGTGGTGGTATGGCTATGGAGAAGAATTCCCGAATTGGGGGGCCTCTGAACCATACTCTTCACATCCAGCCGATATGACAGCTAACGTGCTGCTATTACATTTCAATGAGACGGCTCCGAATAGCGTATCGGGGCACGACTTCCAAGATACCTCGGGAAACGGGAATCATGGTGATGAGATGGGGGGAGTAACGTTTGGACTATCAGGGATATTCAGCGGTGCCGCTGGGTTCGACGGGATCGATGATGCGGTGATAGTCCCAGAGTCACCCACATTGGACCTGAGTTCGGAAATGAGTATTGAAGCTTGGTTTTATCTGACGGGTTCAGATACGTGGAGTAGGAAGGCCCCCATATACATATCTCCACCGACTCCAGAGGACGACTTCCAAATAAGGATCGAGATCCCATATATGCCCGGGATGCAGGACGATTTTGATGATCTGAGGTTCTTGGACGCATCCGGGAACCAACTCTCCTACTGGATAGAGTCCTACACAGCAGCCACAAGCGCCACCGTCTGGGTGAAGATACCCAAGGCTGGAACGGAGATCATATACCTCTACTTCGGCAACCCGAACGCCGTCTCAATGAGCGACCCTTCATCCGTCTTCTTAGACATGATACCGGACTTGAGGGTGGCTTATCACTTTGATGAAGGAGGTGGAAGCACAGCGAGGGATACGGCCTATGATTGGCTCCTCGGTACGTGCACCCTATACTCCTCCGACTTCTGTGATGATTCCGCCCTCATCAATGGAGCTACGTGGACCTCTGGGAAGTTCGGAGGTGCACTAGAGTTCGATGGGTCTAATGACTGGATAAACTTGGATTATAACCCCGTGTCCGATCCACTAGGTGTGGGAAACAACCCGACTTTCGACAACTACATCACACAGAGAACGGTTCTCGTCTGGGTGAAGCCGAATGACGCTTCTACGACTAGATTCGTGTATGAAGAGGGGGGAACCGTAAACGGGTTGAACATATACATCTACGGGGATGGAGAGGCGTACGTGGGCGCTTGGTCCGAGAGTTCACCCAACTACTGGCCCGGCGCGTGGTTGAGTCACACAGTAGATGTAGGGAGATGGCAGCACATCGCCTACGTGTTCGATGGAGGAAATGAATTCTCCATGTACTACAATGGCGTGAAGGTAGCGGAAATCACCAACGTAGACAACAGGATAGATGGACCTCACACGGGAAACGACGCCATAGGAGCAGTTTATGAGGGTACGAAGCTTCATACAGGAGACGACTCATCCTCTCTAGCGTACTTCTTCGATGGGTTAATAGATGAGTTTCTAGTCTTCGATGCAGCTCTAACCGAGACCCAAATATCCGAGATCTACGAGAACTATGTTTACACGACCTCCTCTATGCCTGGAACTGCCCTCATAGTTAAAGCGCCACCAGAAACCGTAATGGTCTCCCTCGGAACACCCTCGGCCACCGGAGTTAGTAAAGACGGTGCCTATGGCATGGGGGCATCTGGGGACAAGATATACGGTACCATCTCCACAAGCGACGGAACATTCCAAGTGGAATACACCCTCCCTAGAACTCCCTCAGGCTGGAATCACGTGGCGCTCATCTACGATGGAAGTGAGCTCAAGCTTTTCCTGAACGGGACAAGAGTCGCCTCCACCCCAGCTACAGGGGCGATAGTAGATAGCGATGACCCCTTGATCATTGGAGATTTCATTGGCTTTCAGGGAAATATCGACGAATTGGCTATCTTCAGGCGCGCTCTCTCGGATGACGAGATAAGGTATCATTATGCTAGAGGCGTTACCCATCTCTTACTAGAGGTGAGGAGCTGCGATGATCCTGGATGCGTGGGAGATGCGTGGACTCCGGTGCCCTACCCACCACCCCGAACTATAAGCGTACCCGACAATAGGTACTTCCAGTTCAGAGCTACCTTCATAACTTTGGATAATACCTTTACACCGGAGTTGTATAGGGTTGATGTGAATTACGGCACCGGAGCATATCCCTCCAACATATGGGTTGATGTGGCCAGCGATGGCGTGAAGGAATGGGGATTCGTGGGTCCGCTTGACCATCCCGAGGTTATAGATGATACCTCCTCCTCACCATCCTTAAGCTCACAACTAAACGACGCTTTGGTAAAATGTGACTGTCCTGGATGCGAACTCACGGCGGACACATGTAAGATACCTCTGACGTTCCACTCCGATACTGAGGGAATACTGAGACTCTCAGGTCTGAGCATCTCATACAACAAGCTCTTCATAAATGTTTCAGTAGTAGCAGGCGGAAAACCCTTATCTGAGGCACTGGTAGAGCTAATAAGACCTAGCGGTGGAGGAGAGGTGTGGGCTTACGGATACACGGATTCAAACGGAAGAGTTGGTTTCCCAGTCACGCGAGGTTGGATATACGATGTGAGAGTCTCTAAGCCCGGCTATGGTGTAGTAATTAGTAAAGGACATCCGCCAGGCGATGATCTTCAGATAGAGTTACATACAGCGGAGAAAACTAGAACCAGATATCTCTACAGATACCTGACCATGACTGAGACGGTCACGGAGACCAAGACGATTTACCGAACCCGTACCCTTAAAGAGACCACCACGGTAACTGAGGTCCTGACATCAAGCCCTGTACTTCAGGTCGGTGCTGAGCCTAAGGGAACGGTCACGATCACTCAGACCGAGCTTAAAAGAGAGCTAGGTACGCTTTTAGTGAGCCTATCATCAGTAGAGAACTCCTTCCCAGTCGGTTCCAAGGCTAACTTCCTTCTCAGACTCAGAAACGAGCTTCCCACGGAAATAGATGGAGAACTGAGGACCTGGTTCGTCGATCCCGATGGAAAAACAGTAAATGAGAGCACCGTACCTTTACACTTAGCTCCGAACGGAGAGGAGAACATCACATTATCCCTTCATCTAGAGAAGGGGAAGGTAGGTCTGTGGTCTCTACACGTCGGATTAAGGCTTGGGAATCTCACGAGAGAGTACAACCTGAAATTTAATGTCTACTCGGTGGGAAAGGGATGGTCACTTGATCCAATCTCCATAGGAGTAGGGCTACTCCTCAGTGCGCTCCTGATGGCACCGTTTATGCTAAGGAGGAATAGCAAGAGAAGTCCTTGGGTCCATTAAACCTCCCTGATGATCTTCTAGCGTTATCTAGAAAACAGTAAGGGGGGTCTACAAGAAGTCCTCTCTAATCTCTTTCTCCTTCTTGAGCCAAGCTTCCAAGTTTAGGTAATCTTGTGAGATGAATTTATCGGTGGGAATCTCTCCCAAGACCCAGTTGAGGGTATCGATCACATTACAGAGGAAGGCAAAGGCATAAGAATCTACTTCCTCCTCCGGACCGTACTCGGCCATGGCGTCTACAATGCTCCCGAGTATATCTCTCATCCTCTCTATCTCAACCGATGATCGCATCGATAGATGTGCCTCTGTGCTTCTATATTTTCTTTGCTCTCCACGGAGTGGAAAATTGTGTTGGGATTTAACTACCTAAATAATCATGGCAATGTTTGATGCAGAAAATGGAATATGGTCGGCGTTCGGCTCAGTTCATCTACTGCTCAGTTGTTTACTCCAGTCGGACACCCAGAGAACGGTTATAAAGTTGTTATATGCCAAGTGAGTACTTACAGTAGGGAGGTAGGAGAATGTCTATGAGTTCCAGTATTGATGTCCTGCTAAAAGAGGTACTTAGAAGAAA
>JACXSR010000004.1:0-28108 GCA_035319845.1 Thermoproteota archaeon | reverse complement strand
CCCTAAAGCTTTTTTCCAGACCTTCGTACTCTTTTATGAGCTTTTCAACGGCCTCCCTGAGGATCTTTTTCGGATCCAGCCCATCTCTGACCCTCAGGAATATTATCCCCTCCTCCTTCAGGGGGTGAGGGACGTCGTAGCCGGCGAACTCCACATCATCACGGGCGTTCAACTCCTCGACTATTGGAGTCAGCAGGGTGTAGGTCTCGCCCTTGATCACAACCCTTATCTCACTCGGTCCGACCTCCTTGACCTCAATATCCATCTTCATCTACCTCCATTTCTGAGAGCTTTCTTATCAGGGTATCCATCACCAGCTCGGGATCAGCCCTGAACCACCACATTCCCCTCTCATCCCTCTCGAGCAGGCCCTCTTCCTCAGCCAAGTCCAATACTTCTATTGGAGAAACGCCAGCATTGACAGCGGCTGCTACTACAACCTCCCTAGCCTTCCTCTGCCTGACTTCGTACTTTATCTCGTTGACCAAGGTCCTGAGCTCAGACATTAGGTCCACCATCTCCTCGGGTTCCAGCTCAGTGTAGAGAAGATCCTTCCTCCAATTGGCCGTGAGCCCGGCTCCCTTCAGTGAGAGGGTCAGGAGGCTCATGGAGACGCCTCCACCGTGCTCCATCAACCACTCCGATGGGTACCTGTAGAGGCCGCCCACGGGATTCCTAACTATCTTGAAGTTCCTGTAAGACCGTCTCACCACACTTTCGGCGGCCTTGTTCTCCTCCCTAGTACCGAAGAGGGTTATCTTCAGACCGGAGCCGGTAACATACTTGTATGAGTAGTCGCGACCCTCCATCCTCCTCTCTAAATACTCAAGGAAGTCTTCCAGCTCATCATGAGAGAGCGAGAGCACGAAACTCCTCTTATCTAGGAGGCTACCTCTTGACATACTTTATCAGCCCTTCCTTGAAGGGATTCCACCCGTATCTGCTACTGATCTTCTTGTCTAAATATACCTTACCACATCTCTCACACACCAATGTGTATCCCACCCCTTTCTTCAGGGGGGCGCCGCAGGTGGGACAGAAGCTCAGTATGACGCCTAGATCGGGAGGACCTCCCATGGTGACTGTAACTGTACCATTGTCCACGGAGTTTATCCTAACAAGCACTATATCACTGGGTCTGGCCCCTACGTTTGGAGGTCTCTTGGACATAACCGCTTGGACGGGAGGGGAGAGCAGTGCCCTCCTCGGTTTCACCAAAGCGGTAAGGTGAACGTGATAGACGCTCCTATCGGCACTTCTTATCTCCCCTAAGGCTATTTCTCCAGGCCTGAGGGGAAGTATGGGTTTCTTGAAGGGTTTTACGGATACATTGATGTCTCTCTCCTGTAAGGACCCTAGATAAACCGAGTAGAGAGTTCCTCCTTCCTCCCTAACCCCCTCTCCTGGTATGAACTCCTCGACAACGCCCAATCTCTCACCGGGGACTACGATCCTCCTTTCCCTCATGATATCACCTCGAACCTCAACATCTCCACAGGAATGCTGACCACCCTCCTCCTGTGATAGTGGAAGATCCTCCTGAGGGGGAAGGGCCATCTCTCAACGTGAGTCAGCCTAGCACCCCTCTTAGAGGCGTACTCGGCTAGGAACCCTGAGTTCCCAGCCATGTGTATGGAGTAGACTACCTTGGAAATTTGAAGGGCCTTATCCAAAAACTTAAGGTCCGCATGCCTGCGCACCATTCCAAACGGTGGATTCTGTATCACAACATCCACCCTTTCCTCGAATTCAGAGACATCCATGACCATGAACTCGGTTCTATCCGAAACCCCCACCGCTCTAGCGTTCTCCTTAGCTACCTCTACCGCTTCTGGGTCAATATCTACCCCTATGGCATGGGAAGCACCGTAGAGGACCGAGCCTATTGCCAAGATGCCGTTACCGCATCCCAGATCCGCGACCTTCGAACCCTCCAAGTCGCCCATGAGGTACGCTAGGTGAATTAAGGAGGAGGCGAGGTTTGGAGGCGTAGAGTGCTGCTCGAGCTCCGGCTTTGGGTTTTCAAGGTTTTTGAGCCCTTGAAGGACTATTTCCAGCTCCTTCTTATCTCTCGGCCTTTCCATCCAGCTTGACCACTTCCACTTTGGTCATGTGGGGGATCTTGAGCTTAGCCAACTTCACACAGTACTTCGCTACGTCCAAATGCTCCTCCTTCACCCTTATGAATAGGATCGTATCGCCCTTCCTTATCTGAGCCGCTCTGCCGTCGGGTTTACCGAAAGCTAGCCTCATACCCTTCTGGAGCCTCTCTGCCTTGTGAACACCGGCCATAGCGTGCTTCCTGAGTATGTGGTGAGGATAAGGAACTATCTTGAAGAAGTAATGTTCATCCGATGGGGTCCTCTTTCTAAGCTGGGCTAGAATGGTCATCCTCGCAGCCTCTAGAGCGTTGCTCCTGACCTGAAAGCTGGCATCCGCTACTAGCCTCACCTCGTAATCGAAGTCCCCGTGAACGTTACCATGGTCGAACTTGTTGATCTTGCTGTAGGGTATGCTCTTTATGTATTCCTTCCGAGTGTAGGGCCTCTGCAGCGCCCTATAGTTCCTCGCGGGTCTCAGGGACATATTACCTCACCTTCACCAACCTGTCCCTAACGGCCTTTATAATCCCTACTAGGTATGTGGCCTCACCGGCGGACATGCCGCAGGGGAAGGTCCTCTCCACTATTCTCCTGATGAGTGGGATGACCCTCTCCCTCTTGTGGTCCGCCAGCTCAATGGTGCTCACTATATCCCTTATATAGTTAATCATAAGTTCCCTCACCTCGCGGGGAACTGGTCTCTCCTGGAAGCGGGTCGAGTCTTTGAAGGCCAAGTAGAATTCGTAGAGGAAAATTGCAGTTGCATTGGCTAGGTTCAGGGCAGGATATTCCTCGCTTGATGGTATGGTCGTGACCACATCGCAGAAGGACAGCTCCTCTGTGGTGAGCCCAACGGACTCCCTACCCATCACCAAGCCATAGGTAGCGTCCCAGCTGATTTCTTCAAGGAAGTCCCTTATGGGAATGGCTCTCCTGTCTAAGGAGTACTTACTCACCCTAGCTGTGGTCCCAATTAGGAGATCTATTCCTTCTCTAGCCTCTTTTAACGTTGTGAGTATTTCTGCCCCGTTAACCACGTCCTTAGCGTGCATAGCTGCTGCCAAAGCCCTGTCAAAGGACTCGAACATTGGTCTGACTATCCTGAGCCTCTTGAAGCCGAAGTTCTTCATCGCCCTAGCTATCATCCCCACGTTATCCGCCTTCTCCGGCTCCACTAGTATGACCACAAGATCTGGCATCTCGAATTTCCTCAGATAAAGATAAAAAAGATCGCTGATCCGATGATGGAAAAAAGGTGCTATAAAATGCTAGAGATGCTCAGGGACCGCGTCTCTGGATTCATGGACAGGATTGCTGGTTGGTTAGTTTCCATGGGCTTCACAGCTAATGCAGTGACCTTTTTCGGGCTTTTCCTAACTATCGCATCCTTCTTCTACCTATACGTGGGGAATTACGTGGGAGCGGCCGTGCTGATTATTCTGGCAGGTTTCTCCGACGCGTTGGATGGGGCTGTCGCCAGAAAAATGGGTCGAGCGGGTGTGCTCGGATCCTTCCTAGACTCCGTTGTGGATAGAGTTGAGGACGGTATACTCCTCCTAGGCATGGGGATCTACTCAGGAGACCTCCTCTTGGCGGCATTAGCCATACACTCTTCGATGTTGGTGAGTTACATAAGGGCCAAGGCCGAGTCCTTGAGGGTCACCGGAACCCAGTACAGCCTGACGGGAAGGGCTGAGAGGGTGCTCTTGGCCGCGCTTTTCTGCGCTTTGAATCAAGTTAGGGTGGGCTTGCTAGCCATAGCTGTTCTCAATTATCTCACTGCAGTAGAGAGGGCATTCATTTTCCTGAGGAGAGCTAGTAATCTCTGAGATCTCCGAAGAAAATTTCGAAGGATGGGAAAGTAGGGGAGAAAGGTGGGGATTAGTTCAGAGGGTATCCATGTACTCCTCCGCCTTGGGTATCTCCTCCTTCATGCCCTTTCTTCTCCTGATCTCGAGGATAACCTGTTCCATCAGGCTCTTGGGTAACGGCTCCCAGTGGGAGAACTTGGTCTGCCAGAAGGCTCTCCCGCTGGTGACGCTTCTCATCTCGTTGCTGAATCCTCCCAGCGTCTCCCTGACCGGTATGTAGCCCTTCACCACGCTCACCCTTCCCCTCTCCTCCACCCCGATGACTTTACCTCTCTTCTGGGATATGAGGGATATCACTGATCCTATGAGCTCGGGGGGCGTAGAGACCTGTATCTCGTAGATGGGTTCGAGCAGTACGGGATCGGCGCTCAGCATTGCACCGAATATGGCCCTCCTTATAGCGGGTGTGAGTTGAGCCGGACCCCTGTGGGCGGGATCCTCGTGAATCATCGCATTCACTAGCCTTATGGCCACGCCCATCACGGGCTCTCCAGCTAAGGGACCTTCTCTCATGACCCACATGAAGCCCTGCTTCAGGATCTCCCTCACCTCATCAAGCCTCTGCACTCCGACGGTCCTGTTTATGAAGAGGTTGTAGTTCTCCTCATCTATCTTCCAGACATTCCTAGCATCGTCGGTTTCCATTCCACCTTCCTCCCTGAGTATCTTGGCAATACTCCTGCTGTCCATCCTCTCGTTGACCTTTCTCTCACGAATCAGGTTGATCACCTTCTCCTCCAAGGGAGAGGCAGTGACCCAGAGCCTGTTCAGCTTGTTGGGCGATTTGGCGAGCACCACATCGCTCTGTCCCTTGACGCTCTCCCTGTAGACCACGGTTGGCTCGCTGACCTCGAACTCCAGTCCAACTTTCTTTACCTCATAGAGAGAGATCTCGAGGTGGAGTTCTCCGGTCCCCTTGAGGAGGATCTCTCCCGTCTCTTGGTTGTGGATCATGACCAGATTAGGATCTTGGAGAGTGAGCTTCCTCAGGGTATCTATCAGCTTTGGCAGGTCTTGCGGGTTCTTTGCCTCCACGGCCACGGTTACCACGGGCTCTGTCACGTACCTTATGGCCTCGAATCCCTGCTGCACCCTCTCCTTTATCTCCGGTGATATCACGGTTTCCCCTGAACTAGCTGAAGTGAGGCCTAAGACAGCAGCTATGTTTCCAGCGGGGATCTCCTCCATTCTAAGCCTATATGGACCCATGTAAATGCTCGTCTGCTGGATCTTCTGCTTCTTCTTCGCGTTCAGGAGGTAAACCTCCTCGCCCTCTCTGAGAGTACCGCTGAACACCCTTCCAGTGACGACCACACCGGCGTGCGGGTCCACCCTTACGGCGTTAACTCCTACGATTAGGGGGCCGTTGGGATCACACGATTTCAGGGCCCTCACTATCTCCTCATCGTGCTGATCCTTCCATAGCCTATCTATCCTGTAGGGTTGTGCTTCAACAGGACTCGGGACGTGCAGGGTCACCATATCTAGGAGGGCCTCGTGAACTGGTAGCTCCTTCCTTAGTATGACTCCGTCCGGGTCCTCAGCGTATGAGTCTATTATATCGGAGAACTTCACTCCTTTCTTTGCGGCTATCGAGTTGGTAAGGCCCCAACCGTGGAGGGCAGACCCGAAGGCCACGCTATCATTGTCCCACCTGACCTTCCACTTCTCTCTGAACTCGGGCTCAGCGTAGGCCTCTATCAGATTATTGAACTCCCTTATTATCCTGAGTATCTTCTGCTGAACCTCCTGAGGGGTGAGCTTGAGTTCCTTTATGAGCCTGTCCACTTTATTGATGAAGAGCAGTGGTCTTACCCTCTCCTCGAGCGCCTGCCTCGTTACAGTCTCCGTCTGGACCATGACCTCCTCCACGGCATCAACCACTACTATGGCTCCGTCTATGACCCTCAAGGATCGCGTAACGTGTCCTGTGAAGTCTATGTGTCCCGGCGTGTCGACGAGGTTGATTGCATACTCCCTGCCGTCCTTTTGATAGTATAGAGAGATGTTGGCAGCCTTTATCGTTATACCCCTGGCCTGCTCTATCTCGTGATAGTCCAGAGCTCGCATCTCGCCCGCCATCTTGTCGCTGATCATTCCAGCAGCAGAGAGTAGGTTGTCAGAAAGCGTGGTCTTGCCGTGATCGACGTGAGCGATAATGCCTATGTTCTTTATGTTCCGGGGATCCTTCATAAGGCCCTGTAGGTGTTCTATAACCTTCTTATACTTCTGCAAATCCCATCACCTACCGTCATGGGTCCCTCACAATCGGAGTTAAAAAGGTTGAGGATTGGGTGCGAGTCGCCGCGCTGGTAATGTGGAGGCGTGCCTTGAATGGGTGCTGAGGACGTGCTCGATCTATCGCGATCGACATAGATGGAGATAAGATTTCGGGCGAAGACGTCTCTAATCGGCGGAGATCATGGTAATTCGCGCGCGATATCTTTGTGGTTTCTCAGCGTGGCCTCGGGTACAATGTGGATCCAATATCCGAAATTCGGTCTCCTTAAAGCGATAGGATAGATGGATCGGGAATACCGTACGCCCTAAGCTGGGCGGCACCTAGCGCGTGTGCTTGTGTGAGGGGAGGAGAGACGCGCCTAACCGATGATGAGGGTCAGTGAGAACGAAGTAGGGGGGAGGCTTAATCCTCGTCCATCTGCCAGAGCCTTCGATTATCGTGGTGATTCACTTAGCCTGCCTTAAGGTGACCATGTTTGCGACATTAGGCTGATTTCACCCGCGATCCCGAGCCTTTTTTAAGGGAGATGAGTGCTCCAAGCTGGGAGATGATAAAAGTTGTCCGCCAGCCCGAGCCATTATCACCAGCTTCTAGGACTGTACAGGAACCCCTTCTTGAGATCGTCGATCATCGAGCTGGAGGACCCGAGTTCCATATTCAGTAAGCAATGGGTGGACGATATCCTCGACTCCCTAGCGGCGGAGGCCATGTCAGGTGTGGCCTCGGCGTTCGTTGCTCTAACTGGGCCTCCTGGATCTGGTAGGAGTCTGAGACTCCATCTTCTTAAGTTTTCATACACGAATGCGGAACTAGATTCGATCTACCAAGAAATATCGGTCGTAGAGGGACCCGACATTATAGATAACCTCCTCATAACCTCCTACGAGCTTTCTAGGAGCATAACGAAGGCCCTGAAGAAGGTACTCTTGGGAATGCCGGAGAGTCTGACGGATGAGGAGCTCGATCAGCTGAAGACCTCCCCAGCTGAGGCGGGGAGGATGATAGTGAAGGCACTCGATTCAATAGCCCCCTCGGCTCTGTTACTCGACGATGTGCACAACATGATGTACGCTGACGAGAGGTGGTCCTTCTTCTTCTTCGAGATGATTAGGGAGATAGTTTCCGTAATGCCCGAGGGTATATTGGTTGTCATGGCTATGAGCGATGAAGCCTATGAGGAGCTGGATAAGAGGTTTCCAGCCCTCACATCCAGAGTGCACGAGAGGATAGCCCTACCTCCCCTAACCGATGATGAGGCCATCAGCTTGGTCTCCAAGAGATTAAGCAAGTTCAGGGCTAGGGAACCGGAATCTCCTCTCGATCCGCTGACGGAGGATGTGGTGCTCGCAGCCAATAGAGTTGCTGAGGGTAATCCTGCGAGGTTACTCGAGTTACTCTCCAAGAGCCTCGACGTGGCAGTCATACTGGGTAGAAGTAGGGTAGACATGTACGTGTTCGACAAGGTGCTGGATGCTGAGAGGGAGATTATAGAGTACGTAAAGAGAGCCCCACCAAAGATGAGGAGGGAGCTGGATCTAATACTGAGGAACTTCAACGGTGGGCCGGTAGGTTTGGAGAAAGTTGCAATAGAGGCAGAGGTCCCCATATCACTCGCCTACTCCAGACTTGAGGCCCTCGTCGTTACCGGCTTACTCGAGAAGGACAGGGCTGGAAGGTACTATGTGCCTAAGGAGGCCTTGAGGGCTATGCCCAAGGAGGGAGAAGAGGAGGAAGAGAAGCCTGAAAAGGTCAAGAAAGTCAAGAAGGAGAGACCCACCAAGAGGGTCACTAGGAGCATCATTAAGCTCAAGAGGTTGAAGAAGGGCCTCTGGTGGCCCTGACCCCCTCTGTTTTGGAACCCTCGGGCGTGACAACTTTATTTACTATGCCCACTGGATCTACCGGTGATCTCATTGGAGCCTAGGGAGATCGTTGCCAAGGCCAAGGAGGAGGGAAGGAACGTTCTCCTAGAGCATGAAGCCAAAGAGCTCATAGCGAGTTACGGGATTCCCGTAACTAAGATACGCCTAGTCGGCAGCGAGGACGAAGCAGTTGAGGCCGCTAGGGAGATAGGGTTCCCGGTGGTCCTGAAGATAGTGTCGCCGGATGTCATACACAAGAGCGATGTCGGCGGAGTTAAAGTGAATCTGAAGACTGAGGAGGAGGTTAGAAGCGCCTACAGGAGTATACTGGAGAGTGTGAAGGAGAGGGTACCCAATGCGAGGATAACGGGTATACTCGTCCAGGAATTCGCTCCTCAGGGCTTGGAGCTGATAATAGGCTTGATCAGAGATCCTCAATTCGGACCCACGGTCATGTTTGGACTGGGAGGTATATTCGTCGAGGTATACAGGGATGTCTCCTTTAGAGTGGCTCCTCTTACGGAATACGACGCGGACTCCATGATGAAAGAGATCAAGGCCTACAAGCTGCTGACTGGTTTCAGAGGAATGGAACCGGTGGATCTGGAGGCACTCAGGGATGCTTTAGTGAAGGTCGGTCAAATAGGACTGGACCTTGAGGAGATAGCCGAGATGGATTTAAATCCAGTTATCGCATATCCAAGGGGAATTAAGGTCGTTGACGCTAGGATCATTCTGAGGTGATCGTATGGCTAGGAAAATATCGGAACTCTACGAGATGCAGGTCTACACGAGTGATGGCCAGTATCTAGGGATAACGGAGGATTTCGTCTTCGATGATGTGGAGGGGAGGTTAGCTGCTCTAGTGGTCTCCACTGGGAGGAGAGGAGAGCGCAGGACCATACCCTACGATGCCGTAAAGGCCTGTAAGGACATATACATCGTTCAGGTCTGACTCCCTAACTTTTTCCTAGGCGTAAAAAAGTGGTGGTAGAGAGAGGCCTATTTACCCTTAAACTCGGGCTTCCTCTTCTCCAAGAAAGCGTTGATTCCTTCCTTGGAGTCCTCAGTCCCGAATACTAGCCCGAACGCTAGGGTCTCCGCATCTAGCTTGCTCCCATTCAGGAGGGCCTTATAGATCTCTAAAGCCTTCGCCGGTCTCTCAGCAATCTTCATGGCAAGCGACCTAGTTTCCTCCTCCAACTTGTCGTGAGGGACTACCCTGTTCACCAGACCTATTCTGAGGGCCTCATCCGCTCCTATAAGATCGCCCGTAAATAGCAGCTCCTTGGCTTTAGACACTCCTACAAGTTCAGGGAGTCTGTATGACCCACCTGCTCCGGTTATTATTCCCAACGTTATCTCAGGTTGGCCGAACTGCGCTTTATCGCTAGCTATTCTCAGATCGCAGGCCATCGCCAATTCTAAGCCTCCGCCCAGAGCGAAACCGTTCACCATAGCGATAACAGGTTTTCTGAACTCTCTTATCCTTCTGAAGGCCTCATTAAGCCTCTTTGAGAGTTCAAAGGCTTCTATAGGCTTCAACTCCTTGAACATGGTTACATCTGCCCCAGCGCTGAACGCCCTGCCCTCCCCAGTGATCACAACCACCCTGACGGCCTCGCCCTCAGCTTCGTCGAGCGCCGATGTTATTCCCTCAACCACATCCATGTTAATGGCGTTGAGTTTGTCCGGTCTGTTAATGACGATCCACGCGATTGGCGGGGTCTCCCTGTATAACACCGGTCCGAATGACTTCTCCTTCAAGCCGTAATCATAGAATCCTCTACCGGACTTCACTCCCAGTTCCCCTTTACCCACCTTCTCCGCAATGAGGGGATCCACCTCATACTCAGGAAGGCCATACTTCTCCTTCTTGGCCTCTATGATCGCCTTCACCCTATCTAATCCAATTTCATCAGCCATTCTGAGGGGTCCTTTCGGAAAGTTAAGTCCCAATACAACCGCCTTATCAACATCCTCCGATGAGGCCACTCCGTTCCTAACCAGCCACGCTGCTTCATTAACGGCCATGCTCAAGACCTCCAGAGGATCGAAGGGCGCTTCAGGATCGGCCGGAATGTTGGGTCTACCGGAAGACCAGTCATAGAAGCCTTGGCCGCTCTTCCTGCCCAGTTTTCCACCGTCGGGGAGCTCTCTCCAGCTCTTACATGGGGTGAGGATGAAGCCCCTCTGGACCATCGCGTCGATTATGTCCCTCATCACATCTAGACCGATGAAATCGGATAGCTCAAAGGCTCCCATCGGGAGACCGGCCTTGCCCTTGAGAGCCGCATCTATGAGAAGCTTGTCTACCCCTTCCCTCTCCATAATGAGGCATGCCTCGTTAAGCCATCTCACCAGCACTCTGTTCACAATGAAGCCTGGAACATCCTTAGCCACAACAACAGGTACCTTTCCCATGGATTTCGCCAGCTCTACAGTCAGCCTAACGGTCTCGTCGGAGGTCCTCTTTCCCCTAACCACTTCGACCAGCTTCATTAGCTGGGGGGGATTGAAGAAGTGCATCCCAACGAACTTTTCGGGTCTGGAGGTGACTGCAGCTAGCTCTGTTATGGGAAGGCTGCTCGTGTTGGTGGCTATCACGGCATGGCGGGGGGCAGCCGCATCTACAGTTCTGAACGTATCGGCCTTCAGATCAAATATCTCTGGAATGGCCTCTATCACGAAATCCGCTTCCTTGACAGCCTCTTCCAGATCTAGGGTCGTCTTAATTCTGGAGAGTACCTCGTTCATCTCATTCTCCGAGATTCTTCCTTTCTTAACGAATTTCTCTAGGCTGGCTCTTATCCTGTTTAGGCCGTTCTGGACGAACTCCTCTTTTATGTCCCTCATTACCACCTCATACCCGGCCATGGCAGCTACTTGGGCAATACCGTGTCCCATCGTACCGGCTCCCAAAACAGCAATCTTGCGGATCAATAAGATCACCCCGCAAGAAGAGGTTGGTAAAAAGAAAAAAGTTCCTCACACGAGAGAAGCTATAAGCTCCCTCTCTACGTTCTCTTCACCTTTTTCGAGGATATAGAGCTTAGCTATACCAGTGCCCTCCTCTACAACAGCCACAACAGGGATCACATGGCCTTCAAGGTCCTCGGCGACCCCAGCGTACACGACAAGCGGAGGGAGCTCGTAATCATAGACCCTCTTAACCTCAGCGAGGTCCAACTTGGAGAAACCCTCGGGGACATCGGGGAAATTGTTCCAATCGATCACCTTGATCATAGCCCCACCATCATTTACAGCCATATCATATTTAATAGATGTAATTCAACGTTCGACGTAGATAGGCAAGGAAGCCGTCTCACCACCGATGTTAAAGATCTTAATGATAAGGAATCCCGATCCCCCGTGGATTCCCTTGCCGTAATCAGTGATTTCAAGAGTAAAGTATTAATTTTGCTCGTGGGTCCAAGCGAAAGGTGATCTAATGCCCTGTAAGAAAAGGGGTAGTAAATCCAAGAGCACGAAGAAGACCTCTAGCAGGAAGACAAAGACGAAAAAAGCTGAGAAGAGCAAGATAGACACACTCGATGTGGATGAGGATACCAAGAAGATACTAAAGGCAATGGAGAAGATAGGAAAGCCCGCTAAGTGCGGCGAGATAGCGAAAGAGGCAGGTTTCTCACCCCAGAAGGTAGCGGCCAAGATGAGATCCCTCGCCAAGAAAGGCATCGTGAAGAGGTCTGAGGAGGGTCTCTACTCCTTAGCACTGTAGGGGGGCTCGGGCCCCACTCCACATTCAATTTTTAAGGGATCGAATGAGGTTGGCGAGTATGAGGAATGTCGGTGTTATAGGGGCGGGCCAGATAGGCTCCGCGATTGCCAAGGTACTGGCCGAGAGTGGTAGATGGTCAGTGATGGCCTCTAGGAGGAAGGTTCACGAGATGGAGGAGTTGAAGAAACTAGGCATCAGGGTGACAGGGGATAATAGAGAGGTTGCTGCGAACTCCGACATAGTGATAATCGCTGTTAAGCCCTACAAGGCGGTGGATGTGTTGAAGGAGATCTCTGATCTCGTCGAGGGAAAGATAGTGGTATCAGTCGCTGCTGCAGTTCCGATAAAGAAGCTTAAGGCCGCTGCGCCGAGGGCCAAGATAGTGAGGGCGATGCCCAACATAGCAGTCATGGTGAAGGCCTCCTTCACCGCTTACTCGAAGGGGCCTGATCTGGATTCCAAGGATGAGGCGGTCGTCGTGCAACTTCTGAGGGAGATGGGAGAAGCTCATGAAGTGGATGAGGAGCTCATGGATGCCGTCACAGCGCTGAGTGGGAGTGGGCCCGCTTACATAGCGACCTTGATAGAGGCGATGGCCTACGCTGGTTTGAAGGTCGGCCTGCCTAGGGACTTCGCATATCTGAGCTCCGCTTACACAGTCTTCGGGACGGCCAAGCTCTACCTCGAATCCGGGAGGCACCCAGCGGAGATCAAGGAGATGGTCCTCACTCCAGCTGGTACGACCATAGAGGGCATATTTTACCTAGAGGAGAGTGGGATAAGAACGGCCGTGATGAAAGCTGTTGAGGCTGCCACTAGGAGGGCTAAGGAGATAGCTAAGAAGCTCAATGAGGGTGGTTAGGCGAGACCCCGCGCTAGTCTCTCAGCCGCCTCCTTACTCATGCCCTCCCCCAATACAGTGTACCAGCTCCTCATTTTATGCGCAAGGGTAAGCGCCGTGATCACCTCCTCCCTAGACACGCCCAGCTCGGTGAAGCTGGTGGGCAGCGATGCTCTATCTAAGGCGTCGAGTACATACTCCCTGTCTATCCCATGAAGAGGTGCTAGTAAGGCTGCACCCAAGCCAACCGTTTCACCGTGTAGGAGCTTCTTCCCCGAGACCTCATCCAGAGCGTATGCGAAGAGATGCTCGCTACCCGCAGCTATCCTAGTGGTATTACACATGCTCATGAGCATACCATCTAAGGCCAGCAGGAGGATGTAAAGCTTCCACACCTCCTCGTCCCTAGCTGGTATTCCATCAGCTACCTCGATGAGCATTTCGGTGAACTGATGGGCCATGGACACGGCCACAGGGCTGAAGTTTTCCTCTTTACCCAGCATGTAAGCCAGTTCCAAGTCAGGGAGGGCGGTCACCTTAGCGACATAGTCTCCGAATCCTGCGAACTGAAGTCTCTCGGGTGCCCTCCATATTAGATCCAGATCCGCTATCAGAAGTAGCGGTGTCGCGCCTTCGACCGCTCTAGACCTTCCATCCTCCCATAAAATGGCGAAGGGAGTAGCCATGGCGTCGGTGGATGTAGTAGTCGGTATGGAAACGAGCTTAGCACCTAAATCATGAGCTACGGCCTTTGCAACATCTATGTTCCTCCCACCACCGATCCCTATTATGAGGGAGGACCCTCTACCCTCACCGACCAGTTTAGAGACCTCCTCGGGAGAAGCAGCGCTCACCTTGGCCACCTTAGTATTGAAACCCGAGGCCTGTAACTCGGATGAAAGCCACTCCACCTCAGGCCAGACACTCCCACTACCCAGAATGAATGCGTTCTCTCCCTCACTCAGCATCTCCGAGATCAGAGGAGGTGCCTCCGAGAGGGACCCTCTACCGACGCGAATTATATAAGGTACATTAACATTGAGCTCTTTGAGAGGCATCTCACCCTCATGACTAGATCTAATAAAAAGTTGAGCGGAAATGAGGCTATACTGGAGCGTTCAAGAGAATGTGCCTGTGATCTCGAGGAAATGCACCGAACGAGAGGTCAGAGTAGTCCCCACATCCAAGACTAGCGACCCTAGGCCAGCAACTGAAGCGGATCTAGAGTTACTAAGACGCGTCTTGGACGAGCAGTTCGGCTCTGGGACCTACAATGAGTTAATTCGCAGTGAGGTCGTCCTCTTCGGTAGGGCTCCCTACTTAGACACGGCATATGAAGTCATATCAGATGGTGGGGTCCTCGGACACCTTTTCTTCGATCTTTATGAGATGAAATGGTACTTCAAACCGCTAGAACAGTCCATCGACAGGATAGGCCATCGGATGGAATTCCTTCATCTCAAGGGAAGGAGGGGAGAGGTATTAGGAGAGTCTCACGGTGGTCCCAAGTTTAAGCTGTTGGAGAACGGATTAGCGGAGAGAATAGGGGGCAAGTACGTAGTTGTCCGAGTGTTCAAGGAGAGAGAAGGCCTTCTAGAGGAGAGAAACAGTTGGTATCAGGTTTTAAGGGTAAATGAGGCGTGCATACTGGCCGACGAATCCAAAGCAATTAGATTCGTGTGGAGAGCATCAAGGCGGGCGGGCAAAACCATAGTCTCCTTCTCCGGAGGAAAGGACAGTTCTGCCCTCCTCGAAGTCGTGAGGAGGAGTGGAGTTGATCACCTGATCTACTTCAATGATACGGGTTTGGAGCTTCCCGAGACACTGAAATTCGTGGGGGAGGTCGGATACGACATAGTGGGTGATGCTGGAGACTCCTTCTGGAGGAATGTAGGTAGGTTTGGGCCTCCCGCTAGGGACTACAGGTGGTGCTGTAAGGTGATAAAGCTCCTCCCGACTTACAGGGCATTGAAGAGCTTGGCCCCGGGGTTAACCCTAGTCGGCCAGAGGAAGTTCGAGTCCTCAGCTAGGATGAGGAGCCCCCCTATTTGGAGGAATAGATGGCTCCCAGGGTTCCTAACTGGAGCACCCATAAACGAATGGAGCGCTCTGGAGACTTGGTTGTATCTCCGGCTCAGATCCGTGAGGGTGAATCCCCTCTATGAGAGGGGGTTTGAGAGGCTAGGGTGCTACCTGTGTCCCGCTTCCAGGCTCTCGGAGTTCGAGAAGTTGAAGGATTGGTACCCGGATCTGTGGGAGAGGTGGTTCTCTTTTCTCTCTGAGTACGCATCAAAGAGGAACCTAGATGAGTGTTGGGTCAAATACGGATTGTGGAGGTGGATTCGTCCTCCACAGAGGATGAGGGTCCTGTGTCCCGAGGTAAGGGATGCGTTGGTGACGATCGAATTGAGCGAGGGGCTAATGAAGGTGGACCCTTTTGACGAAGGCGCATTCCTATCGCTAGCTCACAGCCTAGCTGTAGTTAGGGACGGAAGGGTTATCAGTGAGAACTTCGAGGCGGAGGTCGTCGATCCCAAGAGCGGACTTCTGAGATATACGGGGGATGTGGAGAGGCTAAAGGGTCTAATCGCTAGATCCGCGTGCACTGGATGCGGGGTATGCAAAGAGTACTGCGAGTTCGGGGCCATCGAGATAGGGGAAAAGGCGCGGATCTCCCCAGATAAGTGTA
Source organism: Thermoproteota archaeon (assembly GCA_035319845.1). Classification (GTDB taxonomy): domain Archaea; phylum Korarchaeota; class Korarchaeia; order Korarchaeales; family Korarchaeaceae; genus Korarchaeum. The sequence goes on along the minus strand of JACXSR010000004.1, from coordinate 12,762 downwards.
CGAAGTGTGGTATATGTGGTGAGGTATGCCCTCTTTCATTTTACAAGGACAGGATAGTTGAGGTGAGGCCCGCTGACATTTAAAGGGCGAGCCAGGGTGATCCTAGCTTCTCTCGCGATATTAACGGTGATCCTCTTTCCAGCCTTCTCTCACCACGAGCGCGAATCTATCGGAAGCTATAAGCGGAACTACATCTTAGCGGATGTGCTGGACACCTTGATCAGGCTGCATGTGGTCTGGGATAGAGAGGTAGCCAGGAGACAGCTCCTTGACTCCCTGAAAGCTGATTTAGAGTACTTCAAGAGGGCCGAGATGCCATCGGAGTTCGAGAGGTACAGGCCTAGTGGTGTGACCGTCCCCCTCGTGTACATAAATGGACAGGGTTTTAACGTCCATCCCACGAATGCGATGAACTTAGCCACCGAGGCCCTTGAGTACAGGGGTAACTGGAGTGAATTCAGGGAAATAATGGAATGGATGCTCTCCTACGCGGAAGAAAGGGATGGGGCCCTGTTCTTCAACTTTTACTTCCAATGGGAGGCCCCTGGAATTCCTTGGAACTCTTCCCTGAGTCAGGGAATAGCCGCTGGTTACTATGCCATAGCTTACAAGAAGTTTGGAGATCCCAATTTCCTGAGGGCTGCAAGGGGGTTCGCGAGGAGCTTCTTAATCCCACAGGAAAATGGAGGGTTCGTGATAAACACGTCTTACGGGCTATTCTTCTTGGAGTACTCCAATGCTCCCGATGATCTGGTGCTTAACGGTTTCATGCTCTCTCTGAAAGGGTTGACCGTGTATAGCTGCTTAATGGACGATAATGAGATCAATCAGCTCGTCATGGAGGGGCTGAAAACTCTGCATGAGATGCTTCCGGATTACGATATCGGGAATTGGTCCCTCTACTCCACGAAGCATGGGAAAGCGGATGAGCGATATCACAGACTCCATGTGAGGCTCCTATACTTCTTGGGGAGGTGGTATCACGACGATCTCTTACTGGAGTACGCTGAGAGGTGGGATTCCTACCTGAACAACGGGTCGGAATTGAGCAGAGCTGAGCAGGACTACCTCTTCTGGAGGGACCTCCTGAGGGAGTTGAGGAGGGGCTAGATTATCGTGGTCATATCCTCACTTTGAGCCTACCCGCCTCCTCCCTCAAGACTGCCTCTATGGCCCCTTTACCTTTTTCGCTTGGGATGGCCGGTTGTCCACTCTTACCCTCGCCTTCAGCCTCTATGAACATCCCCTCAGAAACGTGGGAATCGAATCTCCTTGGAGGGAGTATGGCGAAGGCCTTTACCTCCTCTTCCCTGACTTGTAAATTGGTGACCACTTCAAATCTCTCCCCAGCATCCACTACAGTAGCCCTGAGTCCGTTGAACGGTTTGACGGAGACTATGGTCCCCCAAAACGCATCAACCCCGCTGTATAGCCTCGATTCCCTTCCAACGCGATTGGGAAGACCCATCAGGGTGATTGCCGCGAACCTCACCTTGGCTGCGTTCAGGACATCCGACGGAGATTTAGCTCTCTCCCTGAGTTCTCTCCAGAGGGAGTCCAGTTCCCTTCCCTTAGTAACCAGTCCATCGAGCATCCCTTGGTTGGCCAAGTCCTCCAATGACATGAAGCTATAAACGAGGGTCTGAGCCTCGGCCCTGATCTGTCTCACGTCTATCCCGCGGAGCAACTTCTGCGGAACCTCTTGAAGGAGTAACACAGCTATTTCGACCGGTACAAGTCTAGGATCCTTCAATCGCCACCACCCCTATTTCGCTGATCTCCACCTTGCCGTCCCCATCGTCCATCCAGCTCAAGATGTAAACTCCTTCATTCAGCAGCGGCATATTCTCGCTGAGCCAGACCAAGGCGGCCCTTGTCCCAAATCTCGTTACACCAGCCGCGGTTATATACACCCCCTCCCCAGCTTTGTGGATTCCGATTACCGCGAAGTCTCTGCGCCCGTAGGATGCCCAGTAGGTGGTGTTATCTATTTCAATGCCGTAATAGAGGCCATTCCCCTTCTTAACGAATTTCACCGGTTCGCTGTAGGATGGGTTGACGGCTGGTCCTCCCAAGGTTATCCTATAGAGTCCGGATGCGCTTCTAAAGGACTTGAATCTGCCTGAGAGGTCCTCATTCATGCTCATGTCGACATCAGGGCCCGTGACCTCGAACAGATCGGGGGAGAGATGATCTTTACGGTAAATGAGCCATCCCTTGTCAGGAACTGCATCCATCAGTCTGGTCACCACGCTGGCACGCAGACCGAACTGCCTGTCGTGATCCACTATCTGTTTTCTCACCGGGCCCAAGTACACGTAGGACTCGAACACCTCGCCAACCATCACGCCTTGTCTCCTTAGAGCAGGATTAGCGACGTACAGAGCCTTCGTAGGTAGCCTCTCCCAAGTTCTCCCCGTCAGATTGCACCTGTAGAGGTAGCCCTCCCACAGTTCATGTCCATTGCTCCTATTCAGGTCAGCATCCACGTAGATATTGAAGAATCTCTCCAATCTAGCTCCGTAACCTCTTAAATTGCACCCTAATCCGTCTACAGGCACTATCGCGAAGTAAAGTCTGTAAAAGTCGTCCTTAGCGTATAACTCCCTGTAATCAGCCACTCTATCGGCATCACCAATGGGATCCAGTATAGTGGGAGCACCGTAGTCCCCTAGTTTCCCGTCTATTTTCGCTGCTCCCTCCTTCTTCAACCTGTAGGTTACCCAGTCAAAGTCATCCCTCTCTACCATCCACATGTAGGCCTTAACCCCGAATTTTCCCTTGGGGAAGGCTGATGTTACATTGGGGGTCGTGACTATCACTTTTCCCCCGTCCATCTTCACCCAGCAGGCGGCTGCGAGGAGATCCCACCCATTCTTCAGGGAATTGAACCTCTGAACTGAGCAGGCCGTCTGGTTAGGATTGATGGAGAAAACTAGCCTGTAATCGGCCCCCTTCACATCACCCTTTGGTACCCCTTCACCCTCAACCAGCCTGTCCAAGTAGACATTTCCTATCACCGTGAAGTTCTCCGCAGAGGGAGTCCCGTAAAACTCGAAAGTGAGGGTGATGTTACCGTTCCAAGATACATGCATGGCTTTTACATCAAGTTGTGGTAGCTGCGGTTCCTCCAAGGGATCGTACCAAGTGAGAGTGCCTTGCGCGCTCAAGTGGGGAAGAGGGACGAGTACTGCTGTAAGCGCGAGTACTGTAGCCAATAGCTTCCAGCCAGCTTTCGTACTATCACCCAAGTTCAGGCAGGCGCTAGTATGAAAAAGTTTGATATAGGAGGAAACGAAGTATCTTCATGCTGCAGGCTAATTTGGCGAGGGATGGCTTTGAATCTGAACGAGGTCAGGGAGAGGTTGAGGGGCGTGACTCCCGAGAAGGCAATCCCCCTGAAGACGGTGGGGGATATATCCTACTATCTATTCGAGGGAGGGATCCTAGCCGTCAGTAGATCTGAAGAAAGGGATTTACCTTACCTCAGGGCGAGGGCAACGGTTATTCCGTTTGAAGAACTTCCCGACTTTCTGAGGAAGGAGGTGGAGGGATGGTTAAAGGGGTGAGGCTGCTTCCGTTAGCTCTTCTAGCTATCCCTCTCACTCTGTATCTCTACGCCTATTTCAGGACACCCTTGCTTCCCCTGATAGACGGGCCCTATTACTCCGCCCAAGTGAGTTGGATAGCCCGTTATTGGACCCTTAGACATCCGGACCCTCCGTTGACCTTCTACCTACTACTACCCTTCTACTTCGCTACTGGAGACAATATCTTGGCGGTAAAGGTGGGGGTCCCGCTAATATCATCGATGATGTTCATTCCCGCATTCCTCTACTTCAGGGAAGTAGATGGGGACGATGAAGCAGCTGCTCTGGGGGCACTGGCGTTGACTACCTCCTACTACACTGTGAGGCTGGTCACCGATTTCGTGAAGAACGCCTTTGGTCTCATATGGGTGTTCTCTTGGCTCTTCTTCGCGTTGAGATATGAGAGAGAGGGGAAGTTGAGGGATTTAGCAGGCGCCGCAATCTCGGTTCTGCTAGTTATGCTCACTCACATCCTAGATTTTGGTTTCACGATAGGTCTCTCCCTCTTCTACGCTCTATTGAGAAGGGATAGAAGAACAGTCACACTGGCCTCGATAGGCCTGGCATTCCTGGCCTTGGCATTTCTCCAGCCGTGGATAGTTGGAGGGGATGTGTCCAAGGGGGTGGCTCTAGTAGAGCAGGTGACAGAGGGTGATGTGGGTCCATCCGGTCTGTTGGACATAGTGCCTGTGGCAGCCTCTCTCCTCCTTCTCCTCTCCTGGTATAAGAGTAGAGAGCCTATACACGGCTCTTTGGGCCTCGTCTCCTTGCTGTTCAGTCTCCCCGTTTATGGAAGGGGATGGGTGATGAGATTCCGCAATCTCGGAGGGATCCCCATCTCAGCAGCCCTCTCTAGGGGAAAGGCCGAGGTTAGCGGGGGGAGGTTCCTAGCAGTCCTGGCGCTGGTTCTGGTAGCCTCTTCCGGATTCACACTAGCGTCCACGGTGAGACCCACCGTTGACATGGCCACATTCAATGAGATGAAGTACATCTTGGATCAATACCGATCCCTCACCTTCGTCCCGGATGTGAAGATCAGGTACTGGGCGGAGACGATCAGCTTTAATGTGACATCCACGCCCGAAGGGGCCAGCTACATGCTGATATGCCAGCCCAGTCCCCAGGGGCCAGCTCACTCGGGATCTCAATCAAAGGGACTTGGGCAACTTCCATCGAGGGCGGAAGTTCTCGTGAGGAGGTTGAGGGCTCAGCCAGTTTTTCAGGGAGGGAGATGCATCCTCTTCAAAATAGGGAGGAGGTAATCATTTGAGTAATTCCTCCTCGTATTTTCTCAGGTGATCCACTGCCTCCCTCACATCGCTGAATCTTCTGGCCACCTCCTCCACATCCTCCTTGTCTATCTCCTCCCCTCCTTTTGCCCTGACTCTCACGCCAGCTATGCCGAGAATTTGAACGGCATATCTGAGTGACTTCTCGGCACCTAGCTCCGTTAGAAGTGTGAGGGCTTCGTCAGAGAGCTTCACACCTTCTTCCTTCGCTCTTATCTTCAGAATGTGGCCTATTTCCTCCTTACTGTACTTATCGGTCGTTATTATCACGAGCCTGTCCAACAGATCTAGGGGCATTCCGAATGGGGCCTCGATCTCAGTTCCCCTGATCTTGGTGATGCCCCTATTGGTGGCCATGACGATGATGGGCACGAGCTCGCTTTCCATGGCCCTAGAGATGAAGCTCAGGGCCTCTATATCCATCAGGTGAGCATCGTCAATGAACATCACTCCGGGAACTATCTCCGCCCTGCCCATCTCAACCCACTCCTTCACCTGCTGATCTACAGCCGCCCTCACCTCGGGGTCTATCTCCTTCTCCTCGACTCCGAAGAGCAGGGAGAAGAGACCTCCCCCACTCCTTCTCCTAGCTACCATCCTGTCCAGATCGTCCAAGGTGAGGACGTAAACGAACTCCTTCTCCTTGAGAACAGGTCCATCTGGCCTCGGAACGAGCTGTTCAGCTTCCAGATCGTAAGAGAACGATTCTGTGGATCTGCCGACCTTGGAGACTCTACCGTCCTTAGCATCTATCATTATCACATCCCCCTCGGTGATCCCGAATTCCACAAGCTGCCTAGCCACGTTCGGTCCGACTCTTATCCTCTTCTCCTCCTCCGTGGTCTTCAGGGTGATGACAGCCTCTTGAGGGACTTTCACGAAGGGATTATAGGGACTAGACCCCATCTTGACGTCCAGCTCCTTGACCTCCCCCTCGTAGACCTTTCTCAGCTCCCTGACCTTGACACCTATGGCCTTCCTCATAGCCTCCATCAGAACCTCGGTCTTCTTCCTCTCCGTGCTATATATCTCGGATCCGCTCAATTGAATGAATGGAACGTCCTCTCCCAACTCTCTGGCCATGGCCACTGCTATGGCGGTCTTACCAGTACCGGGGGGTCCTGCGAGCAACACTGCCTTTCCACTCAACTTGCCCTCCCTTGCCATCATCACAACGAGGCCGGCCGCCTCCCTAGCCCTAGCCTGTCCGACCAAGCCGTCCGCCACGGGTTTTGCCTTGCCTTTCTCGTCCAGTCCGAGGCCCTTTATGTGGCTGTGTGCCCCTATCCTTTCCATCCTCAGCTCTCCGCCTATCTCCTCTATCTCAACCATTGTTCTCCCCCGGTAGGGGAGGAAAATTCACGATTTTAACATTTATCGGTTCATCTCGATCTGGTCACCATCCAGAGCACTAGACCGATTACAAGCGCGCCGATGAAGGCAATGAGGAGGAAGAGCCAAGCTGGCGTCGATTCCCCTCGATCCTCGTGTACTGTGCTGCTCTCAGTGTGGGAAGTGGTGATGGGAGTGATCGTTGCTTTGGAGGTGGTCTTGGTGGTCGGGGCCCCCACCTCCTGGGATACTATCACGGAGACATCGAGGGGGGCCGAGTAAGTGGACTCTCCAACCACGTACGTCATGTTTATCCTGAGGGTATAGGTGCCCGGCCTGAAGTTCGAGGGGACGGCGAGCTCCATCCTTATCTCTTTGGTCTCATTGACCTCCAAGTCCCCTATAGGTCCTCTCACCATGAAGTTCCTCACTCTGGTCATACGCTCAGCGTATATGGGAAATGGGGCTTCTATCTCAACTTTCACATTGCTCATGTTCACGGGGGATCTGTTCTCTATGAAGAGAGAGACTTCCTTCGTTTCTCCCCTCTTCAGGGTGGCCAGAGGGTTGGGTCTGACTGTTATCATCCCCTCGATTGCTATGACCTCAGCTGATATCTCCGCGACCTTTATACCTCCCTTGTAAATCTCAGCGTAGAGTTCATGCTTGCCTGGGGTGAGGGGCTTTATAGTGACTTTATAGCACCCGATCTCATCAGCGGCCCCCTCATCCACGAAGGTGTTATCGACGTAGAGTTTGGCCTTCAGGCCTGCAGCCAGTGCCGAGGGTAGGCATACGGTTCCAGTAACCGGCAAGTTTGCTGGAACGTAGATTGGGACCCTAGCCTTAATCGGAGCGGCCTCTGATGGTGCCAGAGATATAGTGAGTATCACGAGCAGGGGTATGATCGCGACTTCTATCCTCATCGATGTCCAGATAGGGGGAAAGCGTAATAAACACCATACGACAGTAGTCTCAAAAGATCTCGCCTCCGTGCCGCGATCCTCTGAAGCTGTGAGGGTGTTTACCATTGACCGATGGTAGAGCTTACGTCGCTGCGGCGGCTTTCCTATGGGGGACAATAGGGATCGCCACGAAAATTGCTCTATCGGCTGGAGCAGGTCCAGCGTCCATTAGTGCCTTTAGAGCAGCTATCAGCGCGGTCCTCTCCCTAATAGTTCTTCGAAGGAGGATATTCGATAGGAATCTGATCCTTTTGGGCCTACTATTCACGGGACCGCTGTTCCTCACCTACATGTTCAGCGTCATGCTCTCCGGTATGGGGATCGCGGCCATCCTATTGTACACTGCCCCAGCCCTCGTCATCCTGTTTGCTTCCGTGTTCTTAGGTGAGAGGATAACCAAGAAGAAGGTAGTCGCGCTCGTCTTGGCTGGTTTAGGGGCTGCAATGACCCAGCTCCCGAATATAGGTGATCCAGATCTGGGCGGCATCCTCTTCGGATTGGGAAGCAGTTTAGCCTACTCTGGGATAATTTTGATGGCGAGGAAGCTGATGACCTCAGGGTATTCAGCCTTGGAGGTGGGATTGGGGCCTCAACCCTGGTCGGCACTTGAATTAGCCCCTTTCCTCTTCCTAGATAGATACGAGCTGAATCCCCCGTTCTTAGCATCCGTACTTTACCTAGGAGTCTTCACATCATTCCTTGCTTACTACTTGCATGCCAAGGGAGTGGGTCGGGTCGAAGCCGGTACAGCTGGTATAGTGTCTAACGTGGAACCGGCTTCTGCAGTCGCCCTAGGCATGTTAATGGGTGAGAATTTGGGTGTGGAGGGACTCGTGGGGTCTGCTCTAGTAATAGTGGGAGCGATCTTGGCGGGATGATCAGCCTGTTAACTCTCTGAGCCTCTCCACGAGCTCGTATATATCCTCTATCATGGAAACAGCTAGAGGCACCCTCATGGTGGAGGCTAACTTCATACCGAGTTTGTCCACATTGTCAGGTTGCGGTCCGTGGAGGACTACCAAGCTTGGCCTTATGTCTATGACCTTGAGGGCTACCATCGGGCTTCTGCCAGCGGATACCTTCGTGAAGATGAGGGCCCTCTCGGTGGAGGTGCCGAAGAGTCTCATGAAGTCGGATCCGCTCAGGCTAAGTATGGCCTTGATGCTGTCTATGACGGTGTACCCATGGATGTAGGTTGGTTGTGGAGCCTCCACGACTATTCTGCCCTCTATGACCTCCAAGAACTTCTCAAGCTCTATGGGGAGGGTGAACTCGCTCATATCTATGACGCTCGAGAGTAGCGGGATCATCCCGGTAGTTCTAACCAAGGTCCTAATTACGGCCCCTCCCTTCTTCTCATCCTCATCGAGGAGGGTCATTATGAATCTTCTGAGGACGAGGGATCCCGGGCTCTTCCTCCTACTCGACTCATAGTCAGAAACCACGGAGGCGGATACTCCTAACAACCTAGCCAACTCGCTTTGTTTAATGCCGAAATACTCCCTCCACTTCCTCATGGCCAGTCCTATGTTCTGACTAAAAAGGATGTCTCCAGCTATCTTCTTAGCCACGATCTCCTTTAAGATCCTCCTGTGATATGTTGAAAGTAGTTCCCTATCGAGTTCCTCCTCGACCTCCATCATCACCACTTACGTCGAAAGGGACAATTGAGAGATAAAAAGGCTTCGCCTATCAACGATCAAGGGTCCGGACCTAAGCCCTCAGAAGAGATCACTCCCTTTATTACTCCTATGAACTCCGGATCTCTATGCTCTATAGACCTGAAAGTCTTCTCTTCTTCCGATATAATGGCTGCAGCGATGTGGTAGCATATGTTTCTCTTACCCCTGATTACGACGTTCAGGTAGTAGTCCAAGCAGGAGCACGCTAGCTCTCCCATGACTAGATGAGGGCCCGTTGGTCCTCTAACTATGTACACATACCTGCCACTGGGCTTAAAGATGTGCTTTTCAACCCCCCCTTTCAGGGCTGACTTGAGAGCCTTGAGCGCACTGCCCCACGGTAGCTGGCTCAGCATCTCATACCTTTTAAGTCCCTCACCGCATCCTTCCACGATGGAACCCATATGGGGAAGTCCGGCCCTAGAGATAAAGGTTGACGGGAAAAGATGGATCCTCATAGCCGATCTCCACCTAGGATTCGAGCTTGAGCTGGCGAAGGAAGGGGTTTACATACCCGACAGAACCGAGCATCTGGCTGAGAAACTGATCTCCCTTGGACCGGCCGATGGACTGGTCATCGCGGGGGATTTAAAGCACTCCATCGGCCTCTCCTCCGGATTCAGGGTGAGAAAATTCCTCGAGGTGGTATCTTCTGAATTCTCTAGAATCGTCCTCACAGTTGGAAACCACGATGGAGGGATAGTGAGCGTGGTTGGGAGCTCCTGCGAGGTCAGAGGACCTAGGGGCTTTCCTCTGGGCGATGTATGGGTGTTCCATGGACATGCCCTTCCCCCACCCGAATCGTCGGACTATGATTTCGGAGTAATGGGGCACGTTCACCCAGCAGTACCGATCAAGGGGCTCGGAAAGATACCTGTCTGGTTGATAGCCGAGACCACTTGCGATTTTCTCCCGCAAACCTTGGTGGTTGTCCCTGCGTTCAACGACATGCTGGGTTATGGAGACCTGCTTGGGGTGAGGGAGAGGGGTCCCGTGTTCCCCAAGTGCATAGATCCTGAGGCGACAGATGTGCTCACGCTGGAGGGTGACTACTTAGGTACCCTTTCCTACCTCTCCAGAGAGAAGGGTTTATTATCACTCACCTGACGGGAACCGAAAGGGAAACTGTTGAGCGAGTGGGATGTCATCATAGTCGGGGCAGGACCCACGGGTCTCTTCGCCGCCATGGAGATAAAGAGGCTTGCTCCGGAATCTAGTGTCCTCGTGATCGAGCTCGGTAAAGATTTGGAGGGCAGGAAGTGCCCATTGAAGAGCGTGGGGAAGTGCCTAGCGTGCCCGGTCTGCGATATAGTGTCGGGGTTCGGCGGGGCAGGGACCTTCAGCGATGGTAAGCTAAACCTCACCAAGGACATAGGCGGTGATTTAGCTAGTGTGATTGGTGAGAAAGCTGTTTGGGAGCTGATAGATTATGTAGACGAAGTTTTCCTCGATTTGGGTGCTCCAAAAAAAGTTTACGGTGAGGACAGGGACGCCATCGAGAGATTGAAGAGTAAGGCATTGAGGGCCGGGCTCCTACTGATACCCTTCAGAATAAGGCATATGGGGAGCGATGGTGGCTACAAGGTACTCACGAATTTCAGGAGAAGGCTCTTGGAGATGGGGGTCGTCTTCAGATTTGGCATTGCGGCAGACAGCATACTCGTGGAGGATGGCAAGGCTAAGGGAGTGAGGCTATCCAATGGTGAGGAGCTCTTCTCCAAGTACGTCGTGGTAGCTCCTGGTAGGGTGGGCGCCAGCTGGCTCGTCAGAGAGGCAAGGCGGTTGGGGATTAAGGTTGAAGGAGGTAAAGTGGATCTGGGCGTCAGGGTGGAGGTGCCTTATGAGGTGATGGAGGAGTTCACTGAGGTTCTATATGAGCCGAAGCTGATTTACTACAGTGAGACCTTCGACGACAGGGTGAGGGTCTTCTGCGTGAATCCCGGGGGTGAAGTGGTCACGGAATCTTATTGGGGAATCGTGACTGTGAATGGTGTTGCGAGAGAGGACTACAAGACCGACAATACGAACTTTGCAGTCCTAGTCACCACCAAATTCACGGAGCCCTACAAGGACACCATATCCTACGCCCTCAGCATAGCTAGGATGGCCAACAACATAGCGGGTAATCAGCCCATCATCCAGAGGTTCGGCGATCTCAAGAGAGGGAGGAGATCCACTCCCTCTAGGCTGAGTCGCAGTATAGTGAAGCCCACACTTTCCTCAGCCGTTCCTGGGGACCTGAGCTTCGTCCTTCCCTACCGCTACTTAAAGGACATACTGGAGATGCTCCAAGCTATGAATGAGATAATGCCGGGCATAGCCTCCGATCACACCCTCCTCTACGGCATCGAGGTGAAGCTCCACACGGCCAGACTGGACCTCAAGGAGAACTTAGAGACTAGGGCTATTGAGGGACTCTATGCCGGTGGCGACGGTGCTGGCGTCTCCAGGGGACTGGTTCAAGCATCTGCCTCTGGAGTGTGGATCGGGAGGGACATTGCTAAGAAACTCTCACGCTGAGAGGGGATACGACCCCCTCGTCCTCTCAAGGATCGTCGAGGAGAAGGTTACCAAGTCGTCGTTGGAGGGCCAGCTAAGGAGGTACTACAGGTTCCGCCCTTCTAGATTTTACGGTGGCATCTTCACAGCCGACGCCGTTGGATGTAATCTTAGGTGTATCTTTTGCTGGAGCTTCCGTCATGTCGTCGATACGGAGTCGGGTAAGTTTTATTCGGCCAGAGAAGTGGCTAAGATCCTCATGGAAGGTGCGAATAGGCATGGGTTCTCAAAGGTGAGGGTTAGCGGTGCCGAGCCGACCATAGGGAGGGACCACCTCATCGAACTCATTGATGAGTTGGAAGGGAGCGACCTGCTCTTTATACTCGAGACCAATGCCATTCTCTTATCGGATAGAAGATATGCCAAGGAATTGGCAAGAAATCACGTTCATATAAGGGTTTCTCTCAAAGGAACGACTCCTGAGCAGTTCTCTAGACTCACAGGCGCCCGGAGGGAAGGCTTTTACCTTCAACTAGCTGGATTGAGGAATCTATTGGAAAGCGGTGCTAGCGTGCATGTATCGGCCGTCATCAGTTTTTCAAAGGATAAAGAGATCTCTCAGCTTCTAGAAACATTGAGGGAGATAGATCCAGTCCTCGTCAGGGATTTCGAACCCGAGCTAGTGGTTTTATATCCAAGCGTGAGGGAGAGGTTAAGAAAGGCAAGGATAACTCCGGAAATCGCCGTTATGCCAGATGGTTCATTAGTTGGCGGGAAAATTTGAAGAAAGAGACTGGCCTGGATATGGTTTATTAGTTATACGTTCTTTTTATACCGTAGGGTCAAATTGCCGCTGGGAATGAGAGAGGAAAGAGCGTTCAGAAGGGCATACGTCCGCTACCTGAGAACGCTGGAAGAGATGAACTTCGAAGATCCGGAGGATATAGCCTCTGTATTAGCGACAGCTGAGCTTCTTATCTCATTAAAGAGAGCGGAGATTAGAGCGTAGGTCCCCAAGCGAGCAAATCGTTCAGACCTCTAGGCTTCAGCCCCTTGGGGGGTTTCCCGAGCTCAAAGCTCATCCTAACTAGAAGCTCGCCTCCCTCCCTAGATACTTCTAAGGCCACCCTTCTGGCCTTCAGATCCCTTCTCATTTTCGAGAGGGCCCCAGTAAAATCACCTTCGGGTCCTTTGAGTATGACCTCGACCTGTCCTCTGTCTATTTTCCAGTATAGAACTTTGAACCCCATCGACTCAAGCGAGAAAATAGAGGACTCAACGAGACTGGCCATATTACCTCCATGAATATCCGTAGGGAGGAATATGTAAACATGATTGCCTAAAACGTTCTAGAACGTTTCAATACGTTCCAAAAATGGTGAGAGGGGGTTTTATAGTGGAAGGA
>JACXSR010000072.1:0-4427 GCA_035319845.1 Thermoproteota archaeon | reverse complement strand
TCTATCCTAGCCCCAGCCCCCCTCAATTTTCTCAGCAGGAGCACCGCGATGAGGAGTCCCGCCGCCAAGAGACCTATCCACATCCAACCTCCCTCGCTAGGGACCTCCTCCACAGTTGTTTGGGCATGAGTGGAAGTCGAGGAGCTGGGAGTGGGGGTTGCTGGAATGGGCTCGCTGGTAGAGGAAGGGAGCGTCTGGATCTCACTTCTCTGCGTCTTTTCAGCGGTTCTCTTAGGGACTTCGCTAATCAGGACAGCAGTTATCTTACCATAGCTCGCTACGAGCTTTCCCTCTCCTTGGACCTCTATCGTGGCGTTAAACGGTGGGACACCCACTAACTCGGTGGTGTTCACTCGGAGGTTCCCGAAGGGTGTGAGCTTCACCCTGATGGAGATATCCGCCCCTCCAAGCCTCCTCACTACTAGCCTGACTACGCCACTCCCGTTCACCCTCTCCGGACTGAAAGACAGTGAGACCTCAGGGGCCTTCACACCGACCCTCAGCACGACGAGACCGGGTCCTGACTCCGTGGCTGCGGTCTTATAGTACTGGCTCTCTACCCTCACCTCATGCACTCCCTCGCTTATATTGGTCTCTAGAATCCCCTTTCTGTCGGTGAAACCGTATAGCTTACCGTCTATGTAAACGGATGCATTTCTAACCGGGTAACCTGCCTCAGTGACGACCTTGACGGTCAGATTCTCGTACTCAGGCTGGTATTTTCCTCCGATACGGGAGATCGCTACATACTCGCAGCAGCTGACCGCGGACTCCCCGGAACTCTCAGCCAGAATGCATACTCTCCTCTCACCCTCCGGTCCCCCGTCCAACTTGGAGAATGAGTAGAGTCCTGCCTTCAGAAATCCCTCAAATAAGAGATCCCTGTCCTCACCCCGCTCTAGGGTTATGGTGACGTTAGAATCACGGCTCACGAAGAACACGAATGTGACGTTGCTTTCCACCTTTACCTCACTTCCGCATCCTTGGAGTATGCGTATCCCGGTTTCTAACACATTCCTCAATTTCTTGAGGTAATGATCGCCGCACTCCAAGACCACCACCTGCCTGCAGCATGCGGTTGTAAGAGACCCCCTCACCTCGACGAAGTCACCAACCCTAACAGCATCGAGGTGCGGTCTTCCGCAACTGCCTCCGCCCTTTAAGACCTCGATCACACCCCCTTCCGTTAGAGGACCCTCCAGCACCTCCTCCACCCACACGATCGTATAACCCTTCCCAGCGGCACCCACATGCCCCCTGAATACCACGGTGGACGATCCTTCTACTGGGATCATGGGTGTCACAAGGAGGACGATCAGGAGGGCTACCCTTACTAGGTTCATCGCTATGGGATATTGGGAACCACTATTAACTCTTTTGCGACATACTTGTAAGCAAGATGACTACATATTCACTGTTCCCCAAAAAAGAGGTTGTCTAATCGTTTCTCATATGACGGCCGTTGGAGTTCGTGTGAGGACTTTCTTCAATCTAAACTTAAAACAATTGATGGACATACGGGAGGTTAGGATCTCTAATTTATGAAAAACTTGGAACGAAAAAAAGGGACAGTTCCCTTTATAAGACCTATCGGTCGCTTTAGCGAGGGTAACACCCCCACGGCGCCGTCCTAATCTTTTTCCCTCCATTTTTTCTCTATAGGGCACTCCATAGATTAAAAGGGAACCTATTATGATCACGTAACATCCGGCAGATGTTCAACTGGAGGAGGAAGGAGATGGGTTCCATCGCATGAAGGGGCCTTTAACAGATCCTTGAACCCCTCTCTGCATACCGAGGCGGTTAGTCCCAGCTTGATTGCCTCCTCAACGAGGTCCTTCAACAGGCGATACCTCTCCCGCGTAGGCAAGTATCTGTATCCCCCTATCCTCACACCTCTGTCGTAGTAGAGGTGCCTCCAGCTCCCTGCCAAATCCGGGAAGGAAAGGGCCATCCTCTTGAAGTTATCGGGTTTCGCCTTGTACGTGGAGAAGACCACGTGTTCAGCTCCCGAATCCCTTATCTCCCTGAGCAACTCTTTCAAATCAGCTGGATCATCGGTGAGTCCGGGTATTATGGGGTCCACGCGAGCACCCCTCCTCACCTCCACCGACGCGAGGGCATCCAGCCTAGAGCTCGGTGAGGGGGCGAAGGGCTCCAGCTTGGAGGCCAGCTGCCCGTCCAAGGTGGTGATCGTGATCATGAGAGCACCGAACAAACCCTGATCCCTCACGAAACCGACTCCCTTGGTCGTCAGGAGGACCCTGTACCCCCTCGAGCGGAGCACCTCCAGGGCCGCCCTAGTAAGTCCTAGTACCATCTCCTCCGGGGGATACGGATCGCTACTGGTGGACATATCGACGGGGATGGATGGATCGGCCCTCGCGAGGTCCCTCCTCAGCCTCTTCAGGAAGTCTCTCTTGGGCCTGCTGGGTTTCCGTCCCACGTAGGATGTCGCGTAGCAGTAAAGGCAGTAATGGGTGCAGCCAGTGTAGGGATGGAGGGAGTATTTGGGAGGACATGTACACAGGGGGCTCTTCCACGGATCGAAGGGTCGGAGGACATCCATCATTAAAGGGGAGGGGGTTTGCTACTTATAGGTGCAAATGGACAGGAAGGCCTTGTTGCTGTGCATGGCCGCGGTTGCCATACTGGCGGCCCAGCTCGGTCTGCCATTCGAGGACGGTAATCAAGCCGTCAGTGCATACTTCTGCCCTGAAGATGGGTGCAGCGAGGTGGTCATCAGGTGGATAAACAGGGCGAACGAGTCGATAGACTTGGCGATGTACTCGTTCACGCTTGACTCCATCGGGGAAGCCTTGGTGAGGGCGAAGGAGAGGGGGATCCACGTTAGGGTGATACTGGAAGCCGAGAGGATCGACAGATACAGCGAGTACGGGAGGCTAAAGGCTGCAGGCGTTGAAGTGAGGCTCGATCGGAACAGCTATCTTATGCACAACAAGTTCATGGTGATCGACGGGAAGGTCGTGCTGACGGGCAGCTTCAACTACACATGGTCCGGAGACAGGAAAAATGATGAGAACTTAGTGGTCATAGTGGATAAAGATATTGCCTCATCTTTCGAAGCGGAGTTCAATGAGATGTGGTCCGGGGTATTCGGAGGGTGACATCGAGAGGCGATTAGGTGATTGGAAGCAATTATTTTAAGTGGCCCATTATTGCGCGATGACACCCGAAATCACCCTGCTAATAGTGGCCACGGCGCTGATCGCCTCCACGATATGGCCCTACCGTAAACCAGCGATATTCGTCGCATCGGCTACTGTGCTCGTGATACTATGGGGCTTCTCCTTGGAAAAACTCATCACAATGGAGATAATGGAATCTCTCCTCATAATCTTCTCCCTACTAGTCCTATCAGGTCTCCTCAGATACAGCGAATTCTTTACATTCCTCACGAAAGGAGTCCTTTCTAGGATTAGATCTGAAGTAACGGCATTTCTTATCCTGAACTTGATAGCGGCGATGTTGTCCTCTCTAGCAGCCACTTCGCTCGTCCTGCTCTACATGGCGACGATTGCGATAAATATAGCGAGGGAATACGGGCTGAACCCCAAACCCCTGCTCATCTCCCTCATTGTATCTTCTAACATAGCCTCTATTTCCACCATGGTAGGTGATGTCTCAAATGTGATCATCGCTACATGCAAGGGATTCAGCTACGACGATTTTCTGTTGAAGATGTTACCTCTAGCCCTTCCTATGTTGGCTGCAGCAATAATTGTGCAATACTTGATCCTTAGGGAAGAGCTAAGAGGGGAACTAAAAGTGAAACCTCACCAGATAACCGTTGATAGGTCTTATCTTCATTATGCCACTGCTTCCTTACTGATGATGTTTCTCCTTTCCCTTCTATCGGACCATGTGGGCGTCTCTGAAAGTTCAGTCATGGGAGTAGTGGCCATAGCTGTCCTCTTCATAGGTGGGGAGAGGATGAAGGAAGTGTACGAGAAGGTGAGATGGGAGATACTGCTCTATATTGGAGCCCTACTCATAACTGCAAGAGCCTTCGGGCTATCGAGCGCTTCCTCGCTGATACCATCTACCCAGTACACATCCCCGTTCCACGTGTTCCTCGCCTCTTTGGGACTATCCGCCTTCATAGACGGAGCCGAGACTGCCGCGATCACCTTACCACTCTTGAGTAGAGTTGCCACGAACGACGATGTGTGGTGGTCCTTGGTCGTTGGAACTAGTCTAGGTTCGGCTATCTCACCATTTGGATCTATAGCTAATCTTCTAGCTCTCAGAAGGGCCAAGAAAATGGGAATTAGCGTCTCATACCTCGAATACCTAAGGATAAGCATCCCTTCCGTGGCAGTGGCATCTCTAGTGTATCTGTTGGGGACGGGAGGGATTCCATGAGAAGGCTTGGCAACCTCTTCTTCGTGACGGGGCTAGTGGTA
>JACXSR010000009.1:0-6401 GCA_035319845.1 Thermoproteota archaeon | reverse complement strand
AAGCTCGCCCCAGTCCTCCACGGTCCAGCCGTCAAGCTCCTCGTACACAGGCCTTGCCCTCTCCAAGGCCTCCACGTAGGGGGGAGCCACCCTGTACTCCTCACCATCTATCTCGTAAGCCACCGCAACTTTCACCCTCTCCAAGCCCGAGAGGACATCCACCTTCCTGATCGCCAAGTAGCCAATCCCGTTGATCAGTGCCGAGTACCTGAGCATGGGCAGGTCAAGCCAGCCGACCCTGCGGGGCCTCCCGGTGGTGGTCCCGTACTCCCCTCCCCTGTCCCTGATGTACCTCGCCAGATCCCCCGCCAGTTCCGTGGGGAAGGGGCCCTTCCCGACCCTGGTGGTGTAGGCCTTGCTGACCCCGACCACGGCATCTATGGCGAGGGGGCTTACCCCAACCCCCGTGCAAGCACCACCCGCGATCGCGTTTGAGGAGGTCACGAAAGGGTAGGTTCCGTGATCAACATCGAGCATAGTCCCCTGAGCCCCCTCGAAGAGGACGAACTTCCCCTCTGCTATGGCCGCGTTGACCTCCAGGTGGTCGTCACCCACGAAGGGTTCCAGAACCTCCCTCCAGCCCTCGGCCCTCTCAACTAGCCGCTCGTAGTACTCGTCCAGATCGCCCGTTAAGACCCCTGCCCTCCTCAACTCGCCCTCCTTGATTTCCAGAACCTCCCTCAGTCTCCTAGGGAAGTTGGAACTGAAGAGGTCGCTGACCTTCAACCCGGAGACCCTCGCCATCTTGTCCTGGTATGCGGGACCTATCCCCCTCTTGGTGGTGCCCAGCCTGCCCCCGGCCAGCGCTGCATCTAGCTCCTTGTGATAGGGGAGGAGAAGGGTTGCCTTCAGGGATATAAGCACGTCGACCCCTTTCCCCCTTGATCTCAGGTCCTCGAGCTCCTGTATGAACACCTCGGGATCGAAGGCCACTCCCGCGCCGAGGATCCCCCTCTTACCCCTGACCACGCTGGAGGGCATCAGGTGCAGCTTGTACTTCTGTCCCTCGGCCACCACCGTGTGTCCAGCATTACTGCCCCCATTGTACCTGACTACGAGATCCGCCCACTCGGCCAAGTAATCCACAACAGCACCCTTGCTCTCATCACCGAACTGCATGCCCACTACGATCACAGCTGGCATCTGCCATTACCTATCCGCGGGACCGAGATTAGATATAACTGTAGGGTTTGCGCATGGTTCCGATGGGAGGTCCTGGGGAACAACTCCACAGCTCCCGACAACTCGCGAGGGCGGAAACCCTTACCGCGGTAAAAGGGGAGAGGGAGAGGCTACTCCAAGAGCTCACTGATCTCCAGCACTTCAAAATCCTCCAGATTCATTCCCTTCGAGGCATCGTTGAGCATGGCGTAGCAGAACGGGCAAGCGACCGCCACGGCCTTGGCTCCAGAATCCAGCGCCTCCCTCACCCTCTCCTTGGCCATGACCCCCTCCCCGGTCTGGTACCAGTAGTTGGCCCCTCCCGCGCCGCAGCAGAAGGTGTTCACGCCGTGCCTGGCCATCTCCCTGAACCCGTCCACCCTCCTCAGTATCTCCCGCGGCTCATCCACCAGCCCGTTGAATCTGGAGAGGTTGCAGGGATCGTGGAACGTCAGATCTCCGCTGTAATTCACCTTCAATCGTCCTTCCCTGACCAGCTTCGCCAGCAGCTCCACATGCGAGACCACCTCAACGTTCCAACCATCGACGACCTTGGGATACTCGTGCCTGAACACTGTGAGGCCGTGCGGGCAGAGGACTAGGAGTCTCTTCACTCCCAGCTCCCTGAAGAGTTCGGCATTTGTCAGGGCGAACTCTTGAAACATGCCCTCCTCCCCAAGCCTCCTGGCTGGTTCTCCACAGCAGGTCTCCATCTCCCCGAAGACAGCAACCCTTATGCCAGCCTTCCTCAACAGGTCCACAAGCTTGGAGACGACCCTCTTACCCACGGGATCGAAGGAGTACTGGCAACCAACCCAGAGGTAATAGTCGGGATCATCATCGCTCTCGATCCAGCTCAGCCTCCCCCTCTGCGGGACGGAAAGAGAGTTATGGTACCTCCTCAGTCCGTTGAGGAGCTCACCCATCTTCCTGTCTATCCTGCCATCCGCCACGAGGGAGCGTCTCCTCTCCATGAGGAAGGCGAAGGGACTTATATAATTCGGACAGGCCGTTGAGCAGGCTCCACAGGAGACGCAGGACCAGACAGCATCGTCTGTCAGCTCGTAGGTGCCTCCCAAGAGTGACACCTTCAACCCTTGGACTACGTCCTTGGGCGATAGGGGCCTGCCCGTGAGATTAGCCGGGCACGAATCCGTGCACCTCCCGCACTTGACGCAGGCGGCGAGCATGTACTTCTCATACCACGGGAGTTCCGAGGCATCCTCGAAACCCAGCTTGATCTCCTCGACATCCTCCAGCTCCTGCAGCCTGAACGGCTCCTTGGGGAACCTGACCACATCCTCCTCAAGGGAGGAGGTGAGCAGGGCCGTCAGTGAGTGGAGGAGGTTACTGTACGGCAGGTAGGCCACCATCGCGAACGCGAGGAGGGCGTGGCTCCACCAGAGGACCGTGTACATGGGGAGGATAACGGGACCAATCGTCCCAGAGAGTAGATAGCCCACGAGAGAGTACCGACTGGCGATATTGGGGTGGGCGTATATCCTAGTGGATTCCAAGAGGAAGCCCGTCACCCCGATGTAGATGAGTCCAAGCAGGAGGGCCTTCCCCTCCCTATCCCTGGTGGGAAAGAACGATATGGCCCCGATCAGGAAGAGTATACCGAAACTGTCCATTATCAACTCGAAAGCCGAGTAGGTTCCATTGAACAGTATCCTGATGCCTAGGTGCTCCAGTACATCTGTTTCGAGGAACACCGTGAGGGTTCCGAGGAATAAGACGAGGGTTCCTATGAAGAGAAGGGCATGCAGAAACCCTCTATCCCTCTCCAGGACTCTCTTCTGGGACAAGACCCTGATCAATCCTCTCCGCAGCCTTCCTGGGTCCAACTCCCTGAGAGCCCTGCCCAGCTCGAACCTCCTCGAGATCCTCCAGAGACCACGCAGGAAGATTAGCGCGAAAGGTACGAGGATCGAATACATGAGGATTGGGGTCCAACCCGGGAGGAGGGGAAAACTCTCCCTCACGACCAACGGTAACACCGTTCTACCGGATTAGGATAACTTTTTCATTTTTTCCTTCGTGAGAACGGGGTGAAGCTCCTTGGAGGCCGATGTGCTCGTTGTAGGGGCCGGTATCCTGGGACTGGCTACCGCTTATCACGTTTTAAATAGGGATCCCGAGGCGAACGTCCTCATCGTGGACAGGATGGGAGATGTGGGCCAGGGAGCGACAGCAAAGAGCGCTGCCGGCTTCAGGGCCGGCCTATTCACCTCCTCGACCAACAGGCTCCTATCCGACACATCCGTCGACTTCTACCTGCACATCCAGAGGGAGGAGGGCTATGATCTGGGCATGGAGCTCGTCGGTTACCTAATATTGAGGAGCAAGGAGCAGTTCGAGGAGATAGCTGATGTTGCCCATGCATTGGAGAAGAAGGGAACGCTGAAGATCTACCGGAGGGCTGAGTTGAAGAAGATGCTGGAGATGAACTACGAGTTCGACGGAGATGAGGAGGCCGAAATCTTGGGGGTGAAGAATGTGGACTACGGGCTGTTCGGTGTCAAGTGCGGCTACATAGACGCTGACAAGCTCGCTTATTACTACAGGGACAGGATCAAGGAGATGGGGGGGAACTTCCAGTTCAACACCAAGGTGGAGAGGATAATAGTTGAGCCCGAGATGAAACTGGGCATACCTAGGGAGCCTAGGGCATGGCAGAAGGTGAGATTCGCTGGTGTGGAGACGAATAAGGGGACTATAACCGCGAAAAAGCTCGTGATCGCCGCTGGCGGATGGACCCACCTCCTGCTCGACCCCCTAGGCATAGACTGCATTTCCAAACCGAAGAAGAGGCAGATATTCACCTTCAGGCCTAGGACCGAGGCCCAGAAGGCTCTGCTGAATACCAAGGGTTTCAACGAGGAGGGAATACTCCCATTCACGTTCCTCCCGACCGGTCACTACATAAGGGCTGACAGGAGGGATGGTACCTTCTGGTTCGGTTTCTCGGACGAGATAAGGCCCTTCGCCCCTGATGAGGAACCCGAAGAGAACTACTACTACGACAACATCTACCCGATAATGGTTAAGTACTTCCCGCAGCTGGAGGGGGCCAGAGTCGACAACATGTGGGCAGGCCTCTACATGCTTAACTCCGTCGATCACAACCCCGTGGTCTTCAGGAGGTCTAACATGGTCGTAGCCACCGGAGCCAGTGGGAGCGGGATCCTCAAGGGAGACGCGATAGGCAGGATAGCTGCGGCCCTGCTCTACGGGGAGACATATGCTGATCTCTATGGTGGGGAGAAGATACCCACCAACAAGCTGGAGGTGGTTGGGAGAGCTCTGGAGACGGAGAGCTTCGTCTTTTAACCCTCACCTCCACCTCTTTTCATCAAAGGGCCCATCTAATAACCTCCTTGGTCGATCGTCCGTTCAATGATCTAAGCGTCCAAACTTTTAAGCTGAGCCGTCGGGCCCCCACGGAGGTGACCCCCTTGGTGGATATACTCGAGAGCCCCCCTGAGTTCAAGAAGCTCAGGCTGCCCGAGGAGGGCGAAAAGGTAACGGTTAAGGACGGCAGGCTGGTCGTCCCCGATGAGCCAATTATCGTGTATATAGAGGGCGATGGCATCGGTCCCCAGATAGTGAGTCAGGCTAGAGCCGTGATGGATGCTGCTATAGAGAAGGCCTACGGGGGGAAGAGGAGGATAGTCTGGTGGGAGGCTTACGCTGGAGAGAAGGCAATGGACCTGTATGGTGAACTCCTGCCGGAGGACACGGTACTGGCGATAAGGTATACGGTCCTGGCCCTCAAGGGTCCCCTCACAACTCCCGTGGGCACCGGATTCAGGAGCCTCAATGTGGCCCTGAGGAAGAAGCTGGACCTCTACGCTAACATAAGACCCGTTCAGTACTTCGGTCAGCCAGCCCCTCACTGCCACGCCGACAAGGTGGACTTCGTGATATTCAGGGAGAACACAGAGGACCTCTACGCGGGGATAGAGTGGACCTACGACAGTCCTGAGGCGGAGAAGCTCAGGAAGTTCCTGAAGGAGGAGCTAGGTGTGGAGATAAGACCTGACGCTGGCATAGGGATAAAGCCCATCTCCATATTCGGCACCAAGAGGCTCATGAGGAAGGCGATGAAGTACGCGATTGAGAACGGGAGGAGCCCGGTCACAATCATGCACAAGGGTAACATAATGAAGTACACCGAGGGAGCGTTCAGGAACTGGGCTTATGAGGTCGCTACAGAGGAGTTCAGGGAGTATGTGGTGACCGAGCAGGAGCTCTGGGAGCAGTACAATGGCGAGATGCCTGAGGGCAAGATACTGGTGAACGACAGGATAGCGGACAACATGCTCCAGCAGATAATCACCAGACCTTGGGACTACGACATCATAGTGGCTCCCAACGTCAACGGCGATTACATAAGCGACGAGGCGAACGCCTTGGTCGGTGGGATAGGGATGGCCGCTGGCATGAATGCTGGCGACTACATGGCCCTTGCCGAGCCAGTCCACGGCACCGCCCCGAAGTACGCGGGTAAGGATGTTGCCAATCCCACAGCCGAGATACTGAGCGGCTGCCTCCTGCTGGAGTACATGGGATGGAAGGAGGCCAGCGCACTCATCAAGGACGCGATCAGGAAGGCGATAGCGGAGAAGAAGGTCACTCAGGACTTGGCCAGGCACATGCCCGGGGTCCAGCCACTTAAGGCCAGCGAGTACACGCAGGTGCTCATAGACCACATAAAGGGCTCCTAAACCACCTCCCCCATCTTTTCAGATTGAAACTCTTTTAAGGCCTTCAAGTAGTTATTCCAGATGAGGAAATCTCTCGTTACCATCCTAGCGGTTATCTCTCTCCTCTTGCTCCCACCACTCGTTCCAGCTGGTGCCTGCATTCCTACCGGCGGCGCGGTGGGCGCCCTCTATGGAGGTAAGCTGAAACTGGACTTGGTGTACCGGACCTTCAAGGACATGGGGCTGAAGGTCGTCATCTCAGAGGAGAGGGTCCAAGGCCTCGAGCTCAAGAGGGTGGAGGTGAGGCTTGGGGATCTGGCTGGGAGGGGCAGGAGGATACTCCATGGATACATTTACCAGGGTTACAAGAAGTCATTGGTACTCGCTGAGACGGATAAGAGCCTATCAGATTCCCCCCTGAGGCTGATGGAGCTGCTCCTGGTCTCAGCCGGTCTCGCCGACTTGGATAAGTTCTCCGCCCCCATCAAGAGCTATGATAACAGGATACCTCCTTCCGCCCTTGTGAAGTGG
>JACXSR010000067.1:0-6424 GCA_035319845.1 Thermoproteota archaeon | reverse complement strand
AGTCCCCCGGTGATTAGGCCCATGTTGAACAAGGGGGCCACTGGACTCTTTAGAGAGTGGCCCAGATCGCTGAGAGCGTTAACTTCCCAGCGGAACCAGGGGGAGAGGGCTATCGATAGGAATACGAAGAACAGCGGAACTGCGAATGCCCCCACCCCTAAAATGATGGATTTAAACCTCATAAACGAGAGGAACGAGGAGAGGCTAAAAAGTTGAGGAACCTCCCCTCAGATCAGGCGGTAAGAACTCCTCGGTGAACTCCGCTAGGAATTCCTCTAGATCCATGGATCCTAAGTTCCCTTTCCCCTTACGCCTTACAGCGACCTTGCCTGACTCCACTTCCCTGTCACCTATGATTAGGAGGATGGGTACTTTCTCCAACTCACTCTCCCTTATCCTGTACCCTAGAGTACCTCTCGCATCGTCCAGATCGGCCCTCACTCCGGCCCCAAGCAGACGTTCTAACACCTCCTTAGCCTTGCTCAAGTGCCTATCTGCTACTGGCAGGATCCTCACTTGGATCGGTGCCAGCCACAGCGGGAAGTTCCCGGCATAATGCTCGAGCAGAATACCGAAGAATCTCTCTATAGAGCCTAAAAGGGCCCTGTGTATCATTATAACGGTTTTCTCGCTTCCATCAGCGTCCACATAGGTGACATTGAATCTCTTGGGGAGATTGAAGTCCAGCTGTATCGTGCTCAGCTGCCACTCCCTACCTATCGAGTCAACCAGCTTCACATCTATCTTAGGACCGTAAAACGCTGCTTCACCCTCCATCACCTCGTACTCGTATCCTTTCTTCCTCAGCGCCTCTTCTAAAGCTGATTGAGCCCTGTTCCAGTCCTCCTCGCTTCCCATGTACTCCTCCGGGTGCCTCGGATCCCACGTCGAGATCTCCACCTTGAACTCCTCGAAGCCAAATGACCTCATCAGGTACTCATCCAGCTCTATTACTCTGAATATCTCTTCCTCAAGCTTCTCTGGAGTTGTGAAGATATGCGCATCGTCCTGGGTGAATCCCCTCGCCCTCAACAGGCCGTGCAACACTCCAGATCTCTCGTACCTGTAAACCGTTCCCAGCTCGAAGAGCCTCATTGGGAGTTCCCTGTAGCTCCTCCTCTTGGACTTGTACACGAGTATGTGGAACGGGCAATTCATGGGCTTGACTGCGTGCTCTATCCCCTCCTTCTCGAAGACGTACATGAATTCCCGGTAATAGTTGAGGTGCCCAGAGGTTCTCCAGAGGTTGGTGTAGGCTATGTGGGGTGAGTACACCAGTTCATAGCCCCACTTCAGGTGAACCCTCACCAAGAAGTCCTCTATCACCCTCCTGATTCGGGCTCCCTTGGGGTGCCAAATCACCAGCCCGGGACCTATCACCTCGGAGGGCATGGAGAAGAGGTCCAGCTGCGGGCCGACTATCCTGTGGTCCCTCTTCCTTGCCTCCTCTCTCATCTTGAGGTAGCGTTTCAACTCCTCCTCGGTGGGGAAGGATATTCCATACACCCTCTGCATTACGGGATTCCTCTCGTCCCCTCTCCAGTAAGCGGAGGAGGCGTGAAGCACCTTGAGAGCCTTCACATAACCAGTTGATGGGAGGTGGGGTCCCCTGCACAGATCCACGAACTCCCCTTGCCTGTAAACTGAAACCACATCCTCGTCCATCTCCTCGAGGAGTTCCACCTTGTACACCTCGCCCATGCTCCTGAATAGCTTGATGGCCTCCTCCCTCTCCATCTCCTCCCTGACCACGGGCAGGTTTTCCCTCACGATCCTCCTCATCTCCTCCTCTATTCTCTCGAGGTCCTCTGGTGAGAAGGATCTTCCCGATAGATCAAAGTCGTAGAAGAAGCCCTCCTCTATCGCGGGGCCTATACCAAGCTTCGCCTCCGGAAAGAGTCTTTTCACGGCTTGGGCCAGTATGTGAGAAGATGTATGCCAGTACGTCTCCTTACCCTCTGGGGAGTTGAAGTCCAGTACCTCTATGGTTCTTACGCCTTCTTTAACGATCCAAGTGAGATCCACGAGTTCGCCATCCACTTTGGCCACGAGCCCGATTCCTTCAGGAATTTGTTCCAATATGCTCTCGCCAACCTTGGCCTCCAGCTCTCTCCCATCAGGTAACCTCAGCTTGACCATTGAGGACACCTCCTCAAGGAGATGGGGTCTCGCCTGAGGGGATCATGGGGAAGAGAGATTCTCCTAAGGAGTGGGTGCTCAGGAGAAGAATTACAGAAGCATGGGAGAAGTTTCTCGATCCCTCCTCAGCGAGATCACCTCTCCGCGTTCAGCGGATCTCCAATTTATAAAGATATGGCTCCGAGCCTGTGGAACCCCACGGGATGGTGTGAGGTTAATCTGTCGCAGAATTGATCCCACGTTAATAAGTAATGCCCTGAAAGTGATGATCGGGTGAAGGGAACGGCCGTCCCGGAGATAGTGAGGTTCGCCGCGGATAACACGACTCGGGTCGGTGATGTTCTAGGATTGGGTGTCGAGCAGAGGATAAGGTGGGCCGAAGATTTACTCCCTAAAGGTCCGGTGAACGGCACCATCTTCTACGCCGGTGAGATGTATCCCGTCATGGGATACGCAGAGGGAGCCTTCAGGATCTTGAAGAGGCTGGAGGGATTCATGGACATCAACTCGCTGGCGAAGGCGGGACCCATTATGAGGAAGCTGGGGATCTACACTGTGGGCGCGAAGGCCCTGTGGGGAGGCCTCAATGAGAGGTACGAAAAGGGCCTCAGGGACGCGGTCTACGTGTTGAAGGAGCTTGGAATCGAGATAGGATATCTCTTCGATGAAGAGCCCCCTTCAGGTGTCGCCCTGCACACGTACGGATTGCTGAGGGAGTTCAGGGAGCACGCCGTGTGGGTTCATCGAAGGTTCAAGGAGCTTGGTGTGAAGAGGGTGATCACCTTGGATCCTATAGTGACGACGGCATTCAGGCTCTACTACCCGGAGTTCGTGGATGGGTGGGATGTAGAGGCCCTCCACTTCGTCGAGGTGGTTGCCAAGGAGATGGCTAGGAGGGGCGTGAGGCTGAGGCTGGGTAGGAGGGTGAGGGTCACGTATCACGATCCGTGCTACCTGGCCAGGACTCTCGGCGTCGTGGACGAGGTGAGATTCATTCTCAGCAGGATAGAGGGTGTCGAGTACGTTGAGCCTCCGAGGCACGGGGTGAACACGGGTTGCAGCGGTGATGGTGGGCTGGAGCTGACGCAGCCACCCCTAGCTAGGAAGGTGTCCTACGAGAGGATAGAGGAGTTGAAGGATACCGGAGCTGAGAGGGTGTTCACCTCATGTCCGGCTTGCATAATGATGCTCAGGACGGGCTTCAATTCCTTGGGCATGAACGTCAGTGTGGAGGATCTGGCAATCCTGGTAGCTGAGGCTATGAGGAACGGTATCGAGGAGACCAGTCCTGAGGAACCTGCTTTTACGAGGTACAGGGTGTTCCCGCCTAGCCCCAAGCCTAAAAGTCTGAAGCTAGAGGATTTGGCCGAAATGCTTGAATCGGAGACGGATAGATGCAAGAAATGCGGCTTCTGCAACGTCGAGTGTCCCACGGCCAAGGCCTTAGACAGGTTGGAGAGCAGATCCGCCAGGGGGAGAATGACCCTGATAAACTCGCTCGTCAAGGGCGATCCGGTCAGACCAAGAGCTGTATTGGACAGGCTTTACTCATGCGTGCTTTGCGGACAGTGTTCCCAAGCGTGCCCCGTTGGGCTTCACGTTCAAGAGCTCATAGTTTATGGTAGAGCCTATGCCATATACTCCGGGAAGGTCTAACTGATGGTGGGTGATGTCATGGGGTTCTCCCGAGCTATCTCAGATATCTCCAAGAGGATAGGTGGGGAGAAGGTTCTCACCGAGCCCGAGGATGTTTACGCCTACTCACTCGACGCGAGCACGGAATTCAAGCAGGCCCCCGGTGCCGTGGTGAGGGCCGGCTCTGAGGAGGATGTGAGGATAGTGCTGGAGGTGGCCGATAGGGAGAAAGTTCCCGTGGTACCTAGGGGGAGCGGTACATCCCTCACAGGGGCCCCCGTCCCCACTAGTCCGGAGTCCATAGTGCTAGATCTGACCCCGATGAACAGGGTGGAGGTGAACATCGACGATGGATATGTGATGGCGGAGGCCGGTGCGACGGTCCTAGAGGTTGATAAGGCCTGCAGGGAGTATGGTTTCTTCTTCCCTCCCGATCCAGCTAGTTCGAGGATAGCGACCATAGGTGGAGCCCTGGCTGAGAACGCCGGTGGGCTGAGGGGGGCCAAGTTCGGGGTGATGAAGAATTGGGTCCTTGCGATGGAGGTCTACCTGGCGGGAGGGAAGAAGCTCAGGATAGGGGAGCCTGTCTACAAGTGGAGGTGGGGCCCAGACCTGCTCTCCCTCTTCATCGGGTCCGAGGGGACCCTAGGGGTGATAACGAAGGCGTGGCTCAAGATCTACCCTCTCCCGGAGAAGGTAGTCAGGGTGATGGGGACCTTCGATAGGTTGGAGGATGCCGGTAGGGCCATCTCCCAGATAAGGAGGAGGGGCTATGTGCCCATGATGCTGGAGTTGCTGGACAGGGAGACCATAGAGATAGTGAACGAGGTCTTGGGATACGATGTGGAGGTGGCTGAGGCCATGGTAGTAGCTGATGTCGACGGTCCTGAGGAGGCGGTTTGGAGGATGGCCAGGGAGGTGGAGCAGGTCATGAGGGAGAGTGGAGGGAGGACCAGGGCCAGCGATGATCCTGAGGAGATGCAGCAGCTCTACCTAGCTAGGCAGGGGGCTTACGCAGCGGTAACTAGGGCTTACCCGGGCGTGCTGCTGGAGGACATCACCGTACCCCTTAGCAAGCTCATGACGGCTCTAAGAGAGCTGGAGGGTTTGAGGAGAGAGTACGGTCTGAGGATGCCCGTCTTCGGACACGCTGGGGATGGAAATCTCCATCCCACAATATGCTTCGACCCTAGGGATGAGGAACAGCTAAGGAAGGCGAGGGAGATGTTCGTCAAGATCGGGAGGCTCGCCATAGAGTTGGGAGGAGCGATAAGCGGAGAGCATGGGATAGGTCTCGCTAAGAAGGAGCTCTTCTTGGAGGAGATAAAGGCCGTCAGGGGAGAGGGCTACTTGGAGGTCGTGAGGAAGATAAAGGAGCTGCTGGATCCTAACGGCATAATGAACCCTGGGAAGCTATGGTTTTGAACGATCATTCCTTCAACAGCCTTTTTATCGGCTCTATTACCTCCTTAGGAGCGGCTTCAAAGGGCTCCAAGTACCTCCTCAGGACCTTGGGTATCTCCACCACCCCGTCCTCGCGTTGGTGGTTCTCCAGTATGGCGCATATCGTTCTGGTGGTGGCTAGGGCTGTACTGTTCAGCGTGTGCACGAATTCCCTCCTACCCTTCCTGTCCAGTTTTATCCTCAGCCTGTAACTCTGCCAATCCACGCAGTTACTGCAGCTAACCAGCTCCCTGTACCTCCCCTGTGCCGGGAACCAAGCCTCCAAGTCGTACTTCTTGGCGGCACAGGCACCTAGATCGCCAGCAGCTATGTTCACTATCCTGTATGGTATCTCAAGCTGCTGATATATCTCCTCTGCGTTCCTGATGAGCCGTTCATGCCACTCCCAGCTCTCTTCTGGCTTGGAATAGACTATCTGCTCCACTTTAGTGAACTGATGAACCCTGAATATGCCCTTCGTGTCTTTGCCGTGTGTGCCCGCCTCCTTCCTGAAGCAGGGGCTCACGCCCACGTACAGACGGGGGAGCTCATCCTCCGTGAAGGTGTCTCCAGCATGCATCGCTATTAGCGGATGCTCTGACGTGGCTATCAGGTAGAGGTCCTCGTCCTCTATCTTGTAAATGCTGTCCTTGAACGTTTCCAGGTCAGTTACTCCCAAGTAATACTGTTCTCTCATCATGTAAGGTGGCAAAACGGGGATGAAGCCCTTCTTGGTGATGTGATCTAGGGCGAACATTATCAGGGCCTGTTCAAGCCACACTATATCTCTGAAGAGGTAGAAGAATCTGCTTCCAGACACCTGAGCCGCCTTGAGCGTATCTCCCTGCTTCAGCACGAGCTCGAGCTCATCCGCATGTCCACGAGGCTCCCAGTCTATCAGCTGGTACTCTACGTCGAATCCAGAGGTCTCCTCCCTGAACCTCTCCAGCTTGCTCTTCGGAACCTTGGGAACTCCCCAGAACCTGATAGGGACGTTATAGGTATCATCAGGTCCCTCTGGGACGGACTCGTGAACTATTGATGGGAGGGACATGAGAATGGCGTCCCTCTCCTCAGAGAGCCTCTTAACTAGGTCCTCCAGCTCTTTAACCTTGGTTCCGAGCTCCTTTGACTTCTTTATCAGCTCCTGCCTCTCTTCAGGGCTAGCCCTAGGGATGGCCCTGTTTATCTCATTCCTCCTCTCCCT
>JACXSR010000046.1:0-6425 GCA_035319845.1 Thermoproteota archaeon | reverse complement strand
CGCCGACAAGCTCGCCATATCCCTGCTTATACAATCTTTCGGCTTGCTCTGACACATAAACCATCCCCCTCCTTAGCCTTCCTTCTATTGGCATCGCCGCATCCCTCAGGAGACTAACCTGTTCTCCAATCCCTCGAATAGGGAGCCTAGCACACTCTTGGCTAGATCAATCCCTATTTCAGGATCGTCCCCTCTCCTCACATGATCTACGAAATATGCAAGCTCTCCCTGTAGAGGCTCCCTTCTTCTTATCCTTGGCTGCTCGATCCTATCGGCGGATTCTATCCTCACAGTTTGATCAGGATAATTCACTACGAGGCTGCCCTCATCACCCATTACCAGGGCCTCTCTAATGCCCGAGGGAGTGAGCCAGTTCGTTTCAATGGTGGATATTATTCCATTCGGAAATCTAGCGAGAAATATCGCGAGATCTTCTCCTCCTCCACCCTCAAGCAGCTTGGCGGTGTAGGAGAACACGCTAGAGGGGGCCTCCCCGACTATGTGATGAAGCACGTACATCTCATGGATGGCCAAGTCAAGAGATACACCTATTTTCCAGCCGATGCTTTTCTTGGGGAGTCTACCCACTCTTCTAGACCATATTGACAGCAATTTACCTATCCTCCCCTCATCTAAGAGTGATTTGGCCGTGGATACCGCGGGATTGAAGAGCTCTATGAACCCGGGCATGAAGACGCCATCGGCCCTCTCGACGAGAGATTCCAAAGCCGATAACTCCTCTCTATTAACAACTACAGGTTTCTCGACGAGCACGGATGCGCCTGTCTCTAGAGCCTCCTTTGTGGCTCGGAAGAGATACTGTGGTGTGACGGCTATACTAACAGCATCTAGGGACTCCTTCCTGATCATCTCCTCTATTGAGGTGTAATGATTCACATGGTACGCCTCCGCCAACTTCTTGGCATTTTCTTCCACGATATCCATAACAGCAACGAGTTGGGCCTCGCCTATAGTCCTGTACACCCTAGCGTGAGCAGACCCAAACCATCCGCATCCCACTACACCGACTCTGACAGGCAAATCCGATCCCGATAGGTATATTTCTTAGCCCATAAAAAGGGACCGGTGTAGGCCCATGGGGGGCGGCAGCATCAGAGGTTACTTGAGGCTCTTCCGTCCTAAGAACGCCCTTATGTCCATCCTAGGAGTTCTTGTTGGCTGGGTGAATGCGTCGTCCTTTCCTGAACCTGTCTCAAACCTAATTCTGGCATGCTCCGTGCCGCCCCTCATTCTAATGGCCGGTAACGCGATAAATGATTATTTCGACGCCCCCATAGACAGAGTAAACAAGCCAGACAGGCCAATACCATCAGGGGAAGTCTCTCCCCGAGAGGCAGCGGCTGCTTATGTCATCCTATCCCTTACAGGGATAGCTCTAAGCGCTCCCTTGGGAATAGAAGAGCTTGCCATAGCCTCCATATTTGCTCTCTCTTGGTATCTCTACGCTAGATGGATCAAAGCGGCTGGCCTAGTAGGTAACATACTGGTCAGCTTAGGGGTCGCATTTACCCTCATATTCGGGGCGTTAGCGGCTGACGGACTTAATGGGAAGGTGATTCTCTTCTCCGCAATCGCTTTCACATCAAATTTAGCTAGAGAGGTGGTAAAAACGGTAGAGGACCTGAAAGGGGACTCCCTTTATGGCCTGAGAACGGTGGCGGTGGTGATGGGTGCCGAGGGAGCGGGCATCTACGCTTCACTACTGATGATCGTGACCTCGATCCTTACCCTCATACCTCCCTCAGTAGGTTTGACCGGTCTAGCCTACCTTCTCCTCGCAGTAGCCCTTTCCCTTCCTCTACTGATCTATTCAGCCAAGGAATCGCTTGAAATAAATGAGACCAAGGCTCAGAGGATCAGCAGCATGTTGAAGCTCTCCATGTTCCTTGGCATAATGGGGATGCTCTTGGACCCCCTTACCTGAGGAACCTGAGGAGACTCCTCCTCTCTAGCACACCAATTACCTTGTTATCCTCATCGACCACAGGGAGAGCCGGCAGACCAGATTCCAAGAAGAGATCTCTGGCCTCATTTACGGGGACAAATCCTCTGAGCCTCCTCGGAGCTTCCACCATCACATCCTCTACCAATATCTTCCTGACGACATTGTCCATGTATACAGGATCCACGTTCTCCCTAACATCTAGAAAGGCCCTTGCTAAATTTCTCTCCGTGACTATGCCTATTAGCTTCCCTTCTTCCACTACTGGAAGTATTCTAGCGCCCCTCTCTAGCATCACATTCCTGGCGTGGACTATCCTCTCATTGGGCATTATCCTCGGGTGATCCTCCTTCACTAAATTCTTGATATCGCCTTGGTGATCGAGCGATTTAACTAGATCGGTTTCAGTTACTATTCCAAGGAGCTTATTTCCCTCCATCACAGGAAGCGATCCTATTCCATTCTCCAACATGACGGAAACTGCTTCCCTTATGGACGTATTAGGCCCAATTGTGATCGGAGGTTCCGTCATTAAGGCACTGACGTATATCCTCCTAGCAGGTATCCTTTCAAACCTAGAGGAGCCCAAACCCTCCATTATATCCCTTATGCTCAGCACACCGACAACTCTACCTCCTGAGGTGACAACTAAGTGATTCACATCGTTCCTTTCCATGAGATCTAATGCGACCTCGACCGTCTCTCCCTTATCTATCGTGATGACGGAACTTCTCATAAAACTCGAAACATCATTCTGAGGCATACGCCACACCCCTCACTAAGGCCTTCTTATCGACAACGCCAACCAATTCATCCCCATCGAAGACAGGAATAGCGCTCATTCCCCATTCGATCATGTACCTAGCAGCCTTGGCGGCATCCTCCTCAGGATTGAGCTTGATCCCTATCTCCTTCATTATATGCCTAGCAGACTTCACCCGGACATCGACACTGATCCTCCCAGTCCTCGATGGGATGAGGACATACTTCTTAGCTAAATTAGGCTCCCATAGGGCGATATCTCCCTCAGTTATCATGCCTAAGTATTTGCCTTCTGACCCCACCACCAAGACCCGGTTACCATCAGCTATTAGCTTAGCTACTTTCTTGAGATTGGTGTTCGGGGCTATCACCTGATACTTCTCTTCCATCAGATCTCTTATCTTGTAGGTACCTCTCATGTTTTCGGCGAAAAATCTAGAAATGTCGGTTTCAGTCAATATACCAACTAAGGACGAATCCTTCACGACCGGAAGCCCGCCTATACCCCTCTCACTCATCACCTTGGAGGCGGTCCTGATGAGCTCGTCTGGCCCCACCGTTACGGGGTTCCTTGTCATGAACCTATCAACTAAGGAGTTCTCTGGATTCCTCCACCTCCATGGAGCACCTCTCCTCGCCAAGGCCTTAGCTATGTCTGTTGCGGTTATTATTCCAACTACCTCATCTCCCTCCACTACAACCAATCTCCTTATCTTCCTCTCCAGCATGAGGTTCCGGGCCCTACCGAGGGTATCTCGGGGGGTCACGGTGACGACTCTATCTGTCATATAGTCCTTTACTTTAGCCATCAAAATCGGGTACCCCCTTTATACTAGGCTCCAACCCTTCTTAGATTTAGCTAGCCTCAACCTCTCGGACAGAATGAACCATATGTGCGGAGCCACTTTCAAGATATCGCGGGAGGAGATTATTCCAACCACCTTCTTGTTGGAGTTTACCACGATCAGCCTCCTAACGTTGTGCTCTACCATGATCCTGGCGGCCTCATCGATGTCTATATTGTCCCTGACTATGACAGGCTCCTTGGTCATGACCTCCTCGACCTTAACCTCCTCAGGCTTCCTTCCGTCCTTTTTGGCTATGTACCTAGAGATTAGGTCCCTTTCCGTGACTATACCCCTCAGGATTCCCTTTTCCATCACCACAACGGACCCTATGTTATGCTCACTCATGAGCTGGGCTACTTTGAAGACCGTGTCCTGAGGGGTCACGGTGATCAGATTCCTATTCATTATCTCGGATACCTTTAGCCTGAATTTGGGCTCATCACCTTTTTCGGGGAGCAGAGACCACATAACTATCACTCCACTATCTTAACTTTTCCAGGGGGCAACGCCCTCACTATATCATCCACACTCACTTCCACAGGCTCCGCCGGGGGTTCTGAGTCCCCACGTATTTTAATGTTTTCTCGCAGCCAGCTCTCTAGCACATTCTTTAACACCTTTGCAGCCTCTTCCTTTCCCGTAGATCCGGGTTTAAGACATACAGAGTGGAGGAGGGGGGCCCCTGGTGGCGCTGCGGTCAGCTTGATCCCATCCGGGGTCTCTTGGAAGCCCACGCAGATCTCGAGTTTCACTCTCAGGTAGTTCCTCTTACCAGTTATGTAGAAGCCTCCTCTGGGGAGGTACAACCCGGAAGGTGCGTGTTTCGAGACTTGGCTTCCCCTGACATAGTAGACATCTACCGAGGTCAGGCCCTCTCTCCACGCCCTAGAAAACACTCCCGCAGCAGTGGCCGCTTGACGCACTGATTCTTCATCGGGATCTCTCCCACCTAGTTTAAGCACTACCGCGGAACCCCCTGGTATATCCGCATGGAAGAACAGATCGCTCTCGTCTAGGTACTTGGACACTATCTCAGCGTTGGTCTGGGCATCCCTCCCTCCTATCACTAGGAAACCTCCAGATGTGTAGAACCATCTGAATCTCTCATACCATCGAAGCTTCCGCCTTTTAATAGGTGCTCTCCTGGAGCTCCTCTCCTCGGCTTCACTCCTGAGCCTACTTAGCCTCTCCTTTAGGGATAAAATGGCGGCATCGATCCTCTCATATTTCTCTCGATATTTCTTCGCCTTACTGTAGTACTCAGAGGCGTTCTCGGTGGCTGACTTGAGCATGTCAAGCTGAATCCTCCTATCGCCCAAATTCACTACGATTTTACCTGATTTCCTGTCGACGGAAACTATAAGAGGGGATTCAACTCCCCTCCTTGCCTTCTTTATTGCTTCATTGACCTCAGCGAGGTGCAAGTATATGAGATCCCCTATGGACCTATACTCCTCTGCCCTCTTCCTATATTCTTCCTTCAGCGTCTCCTGTCTTTCGATTTCGATCTCCAGGGACCTTATCCGAGGATCTTCAGTGTAATCATTGGACCTACTAGCGGTGTAATAAAACTGGATGGCCTTTGACATGCTTGGGACGGACTTCCTCTCCATTTGGAGGTGTTGTAGGGGGAATGCAGAGAAATTCACCACATCACCGCCTTCCATATAAACTACAGGTTCCGTCTCTCTATTGAGGAATGAATGAATAAGATTAGCTAACTCATCGAGGGATTTCCCAGAAAAGGGAGATCTGACATCCACATTCATTAGGTGAGAAATCTCATCTGTGTAGGGAGGACCCACACCGAAAGATCCCATTAGCACCTTCCATAGGGGGAGCTCCTCCCTCACACCCTTCTCAAGGGCCGACAGTATGGCACTCCTATCCCTAGGATCTAGCTCCACCCCGGGACCGGCGGGAGGTCTGTAAATCTCGCCGGGTTTAATGGATCTATCCTTGAATTCAACCCTCCTGAGAGGTAGAAGGATTCTCTCGCCCTGCACAAGCACGAGATTGCCTCCCCCGAACAGCTCTATCACAAGCTGCATGTCGCCGAAAGACAGACGAAGAACTCTCTCAACCCCTATCTGGGATACTTCAGCAAATCTCCTACCCTCTAGGTATTTTCTGAGGGCCATGACGAACGAAGGCGGGCTCTGAGGTTTCGGCCACTTGAGGTCTGTTAGGAAGATAAAGCCACCCAAGTCGATCAGGAGTTCCCTGCTTCCGTCAATTTCCGGATAGAAAACAAGGGAGAAGACGCCCTCATCCAGCATATATACTTTCTTGAGCATTCTACCCTCTAAAGAGAGCAGTTCTCTAACCAAATGCCTTAGATCTAGGCCGGTAACCTTCCTCTTTCGCCTCATACAGCCTTTCCTTGGTCAGCTCCTTTTATATATTCAATTGGTTACTGGGGCATGATGAAGCCAAAGCACAAGGTCTACTACTTCAGGGTGGCTCTATCATCCCTAGTCGGACTAGTGAGCGGTATCGCCGGACTCACACCGATGGAGGGATTGAGCCTCTTTCTGCTCGCTTACTTCCTCGTTACGCCCATCTCCCTCAAACTTTGGAGGGACGAGTTGAAGGATACCGGACTGATGAAACTCTACAGAGAGGCCTTAGGATCATCGTTTTTAGCTCTCCTCCTGATCTGGACGTTAGTCATCAATTTGATGGGTCCAGGAGTCCCCATATATGTAGTGAGAGCTTCACAGAGCGGTATATACCCCATACAGACGATAGATGGTCGAACGGTAGGTCCGGATGAGAGACCCTTGGCCGGATATAATGCAGTCTCCTTAAAGCTCTCAGGTCAAAATATAGAGGACATACATGTTGGGTCT
>JACXSR010000112.1:0-6433 GCA_035319845.1 Thermoproteota archaeon | reverse complement strand
TTACCTTTCTTTTCCCGCCTTTTTCGTAAATATAGTTGAGAATTAAATAGGACGTTATAGGTCCGGTTTTTGTCGGATAAGCCCTCTTCCCCCCCGGGGGGGCTTGAGGGGACCCCCCGTCGTTCAGCCGCAATCTTTACGGGAAGACCGCCACGCAACTAATTTATTTATATAGGTTGATGTTTACAAAGATAGTTACTTCTATTGCCGAAGTAAATAAAATAACTAGACATTCTGAGCCCTTTATTCGAAGGGTTTTTATATTTCCCCCTCCTTTCCCCTTCGGGGTGGATCGATTGGTTCGCGTTGTAGTTTTAGGAGCTGGGGTCGTAGCTCCAGCGATAGTCTACGATCTTGCAGACGATGAAGTGAGCCCCCACGTAGACGAGATATTAGTGGCTGATCTTTATGAAGAGAGAGCGAGAGCCGTCGTAGATGCAGCTAAGAAGTTTACCACCAGAAAGAAACTCGAATATGCCAGAGTAGATGTGAGAAACGTCGAAGAAACGGCTAAGCTTCTAGAAGGAGCTGATGTCGTGGTCAACGGGATTATTTACTACTTCATACCTCAGGTGATGCAAGCAGCCCTCAAGGCCGGCGTGCACTACACCGACCTAGGCAGCGAGGTTCCCATTCTGAAGAAGCAACTGGAAATGGATGAGGAATACAGGAAGGCTGGACTTCTGGCCATACCTGGAATGGGCGGCTGTCCCGGGATGATAAACGTTGAGGCTAGGTACGCCGTGGAGCTACTCGACAGGGTTGAGAGGATCCTCCTTAGGGAGGGATGGATAGATTTCAACGATTACGATAAGCTAGGCATTCCCCTGCCCGTTCCTTACTCCCTAGACTGCATCTTCGATGAGTTCATGGATCCTGTGGAGGTGTGGGAAGACGGGAAGATCAGATTGGTGGAGCCTGTCAGGGACTTCGAGATAATGGAATTCCCAGAACCGGTTGGCAGGCAGAAGATGTATTACATCGAGCACCCGGAGGTCTGGACGGTCGGGGAGGTGTTCAAGCACAAGGGACTCAAGTTCGTCGATTACAGGATCTCCTTCCCAGATGATCTGTTCCTCAAGTACAAGCTACTGACGGACCTCGGACTCACTAAGAAAACCCCAGTGAAGATCGGTGATGTGGAGATCGTGCCCAGGGACTTGGTTAGGAAACTGGTCATGGAGACCCTAGAGGGCAAGGATATACCACCCAACGATTACGATGTGATGAGGGTCATAGCTGAGGGCGAGAAAGGGGGCAAGAGAGTCAAGATCACTGTGGATATACATACTGAGTGGCACAGGAAGTGGAATCTCAGCGCCCAGGCTGTGACGGTGGGCACACCAACTTCAATAACCGTGCAATGGATGGCTACCGGCAGGATAAAGGCTGTTGGCGTGAAACACCCGGAGGAAGTTATAGAACCGCTGCCTTTCTTCGAGGAACTGAAAAAGAGAGGAATGAGGATATTCGTGGAGGAGGAAAGGCTCCTCTAAGCTGCCTGGACCTCCTCCCATACCTCATTTAATTTGGCCTTCTGTTCGTCGGTCAGGACCGGGACGAACCAGAGCCTCTTTTGCACATCCTCCGGCGGGTATACTATCGGATCGTTGAGCACA
The DNA here is from genome assembly GCA_035319845.1 of Thermoproteota archaeon. Lineage (GTDB taxonomy): Archaea > Korarchaeota > Korarchaeia > Korarchaeales > Korarchaeaceae > Korarchaeum. Next base: position 4,814 of record JACXSR010000112.1, on the reverse strand, counting down.
TCCTCTTCCATGAGAGGCTGAGATGCCTTCACGGGGTTCGCGTACTTTATGTAGTTCGAATTAACGGCCGCGACAGCTGGATCAAGCAGGAAGTTTATGAACAGGTGCGCGGCGATGGGATGCGGGGCATCCTTCGGTATGAGGAGGTTGTCTGTCCACTTGGTCCCGCCCTCCTCCGGGATTCCATAGCTCACCTTATCAGCGAGTTCAGGATGTTCCTCTTCCTTGAAGACCGCTATATCTCCGTTATAGGCGTGGGCAACGTATATGCTTCCATTGGCCAAACCCTGGAAGTACTCGCTAGTACCAGCGTACGCTGCAAGATACGGTTTCTGTTTTATGAGTACCTCCTTCACCTCTTCCATCGTCTTGTCACTCCAGTCGTTCGGATCCTTACCGAGATAGGCCTTCGCCGAGAGGACGACCTCTATAGCCTCCTCAAGCATGGTTATCTTCTTCTTATACTTCTCGAGGAAGCCGTAGTTCGGATCGAATATCTGCTTCACGGTCTTGACTCCCTCAGGGCAGAGATCGTTCCTCCAAGAGTAGCCAGTCGTACCCCACATGTACACGAAGCTGTACTTGTTGCCGGGGTCGAACGGTGGGTTGAGGAAATTCGGGTCCATGAACTTGGCATTGGGTATGAGGGACTTGTCCAGCTCCCTAACGTATCCCCTCCTTATTGCAAGAGCTGCGTCGTTGTCAGGGAGGACTATCACATCATAGCCGCTGCCACCGGCCTCGAGCTTGGCGAAAGGCTCGGCTGGATCCTCAAATACGTCATAAACTATCTTGTCCCTAGGTATTCCTGTTTCCTGTGAGAATATGTCCAGGAGGGCCTCTTGGATGTAGTAAGACCAGTTATACACATGAAGGGCACCCTCGTGCTTGGGTGCTGCGGACACCGTCTTCGTCACGGTGGTGGTCACCACCCCCTTCTCTGCCAGCTGCTTTCTGAGCTTCTCTATCTCCTTCTCATATTCAGCTATCTTCTCGGGGCTTATTCCCGGTCCTCTAAGCGACCAGCCGGCCGCTCCGCCGACGACGAGGCCAGCAACACCGGCTATCGCTATCTTCAAAAATTCCCTTCGACTCGTCATGATGAACCCTAAGCTGGCCTAATTCGGTTTGCTTTTAACCCTTACTTCCCATCGAACTTCACCGCTAGGTTAGGATTTTTCTTTAACTGAATGGGGGTCCCTCAGAGAGTACCCCATATGGTGATCTGTTCAGGCTTCTCGTTGATCGAGACGATTCAATGAGGCCTGAACATTAGGTAGCTGCCTTAATCGACGAAATGTATTATCACTGGACCGGGATACAGCCCCCTAGACCACAGTCTCTGGAGGAGATTGTACCTGTCGCTGTCGCTGTCCACAATCCTGCTTCCAAGTATCGCCACATACTTCCCTTTGTAGCTCATCCTAAGCAAGGAGGCATTCCTCTTCAGCCAGTTTCTACCTCTCTTGTATTCCATGAGGTCATCCAGTAGAGTGGCCATCGGGTAACCGTACGGCAGGGGGATAAAATGGGTAGGAGGGGGATGTAATGCGCCCCTATCGCTTCCCTAATAGGTAGCCGGCGAAGAGCCCTATGAAAAGGGCTCCCAAGATTAGGACGATCTGGGAATTGAAGAGGCCTTGTGCAGATGTCGCTGGAGTTTCTGTGTGCGTCACCGTGACAGTCACCGTGGGGGTACTGGGAACTTGGGTTCCGGTGGAGGCTGGAGTCGAGGTGGGTGCCCTCTCCGTTTGACCCTTGGTCATGGAGAGCAGGGACAGCATGTGGGCATGGGCCGAGCTCAATTCGTAGTAAACTATTGAGTCGAATTTGTTCCCCGAACTCTCGTAAACTTTGGCCGTCTCAGCGTAGCTCAACGCCAAGACAGGGATTATACCCCTTTCTAGGAGCTCGTCTATGGAGGAGTAGCTCATCTCCCTGAGGGCGCTCTGCACGGCATTCGGGTCGCTGGTGAACCACTGATGTATTGATGCCGTCGCTTTGGCTAGGGCGCTGGTGGTGAGGCCCAGGCTACCGTAGAGATCTCCGGAGGAGAACGCGGCTCCTGCCCTATCTAGGTCGTCTGAGGCCTCATTGAGCAGATCTGAGGTCGCCCCGATGTCCTGTAGGAGGCTGATTGCGTATGAAACGACGCTTTCTGCCTCGTAAAGCATGACCGAAGCAACCTTTCTCAGGCGAGTTTCCGGTACCTTCTCCCCCTTGCCCACGCCGAAGAGCCAAGTCCAAGTTTCAGCGGTTTCCGCCCTCCAGTACGCATAGGATAACCAGTGGAGGGCGCCCCAGTCGGTGGAGTCGAAGTACACCTTCTTGGATGCGAGCAAGGTTGCCTTAGAGAGGGCGTCCCTCGCCATGTAGTAGCGGGTCTTAGCAGCTATTAGAGCTTCTAGTGAGCTCAGGCTACCCGGTTTAGTCGCATTCAGTTTGGCCCCGATGGAACTTATCTTGTCGCTCACCCTCTTGGCTATCATATTGACGGACTCAGGGCCGGAAACGGCGAAGTAAACCAAGGATCTGGCGTACTCAGCCTCAAAGGTTGACTGGAATGCTGAGCTCGAAGCTGTGTAGTAGAGTCCATTGGACAACTCCTCTCTAGCCTTGTCCGAAAGTCTCTCCGATAGAGTTAGGACCCTTTCCACCGCGCTCTTGGCCATGTAGCTGAGTTTGCTGAGATTCGCCTCGACCCACCTCCTTATGGACTCGCTCTCCTTCAGATAATGATCGACCCACTTCTCTATGATCGCTCTAAGTTCCTTCGGGAGGGTCGGTTCGCCAGCCCTCGGACGCTCCAGCTCCACGCCTATCATGTACCGAGCGGCCTCGGCGATGGTGCTGACCTCTCTCACCTCAACTCCTAGTTTCTTTCCCAGCTCAACGAGATCCACCTTCTCCTTCTCGACGGTCGTCATTATGAGGGGGCCTATCTTCACCTGCTTGGGTACCGTCCTCTCGACTATCCTCTGACCAGCTGGTACCAAGAACATCCTGGCCCCACCTTGGGCGGCAGCCTCCAGCTTCTCCGGGATGCCTCCCACCGGTCCTACTGTCCCATCAGGATTGACCATTCCCGTCATTACAACATCCTGCCTCACTTCCTTCCCCAGCAGGGCGGCTATCGTGGCCACGGTCATGGCGGCGCCCGCGCTGGGTCCCCCTATTATCATGCTGTCCGACTCCAATCTGTAGTAGAAGTTGTAGGCGAGGGGATCCTTACCCAAGGTGTAGCTCGCTACCAAGGCAGCAGTTCTGGCCGCCCCTTGAGTGTCTATCTGAGTTAGCGGGTCCGCGGAGAAGTAGACATATCCTTCACCCGGTTCAACTTCGACGGTTAGGTTCCCCAGGGAACCCATTGAAACCCCTTCTGGGGTCTGGTACACGGCTGGAACTCTAGTGAAGGCCCTACTCCTGTCGGAGGCCTCAGAGGCCAAGGGCGTCAGCAACACGAGCGTGATGAGAGCGAGCGCTATGATCTTTCCCGATCTATGCATCCGAGTCACCGTGTTCACGTTGATAGTTAGGAAAATTAACGATTTGTGCGTCGATTGATTATCCTGAATTGGAGGGAGATTCGTCGAGGGGTAAGGGATGGGCATGAGGGAGCTCGAAGCTCTCGGAACGGACGGGGTGCGGTGATGTTTAAAGCTATTGCCTATTCAAGCTGATTAGGTGATAGCATGTCCCCTGCATGGAAGCCTAAGAGGAAGGTCCCCCTTCGAGTTGAGGACATAATGAGCAAACCCCCGATCACGCTCCCAGTGACCGCAACCGTGGATGACGCGATCAAAACCATGTGGGAGAACCAAGTTGGGAGCGTTCTTATAGTGGACGAGGATGGTAAGCTCGTCGGCATAGTCACACAGAGGGACATACTCTACACTGGGTACAGGGGCCTTTGCGGCAAGGGGATACCGGTCAGGGATGTGATGACCGAGAACCCAATAACGATAAAGCCAGAGGAGCCTGTGGAAGAGGCCACTAGGAAGATGAAAGATGCAGATATATCTCACCTACCCGTGGTGGATGAGGAGGGCAGGCCAGTCGGTGTTATCTCGATGAGGGATGTCATGGACGCTTCGATGCTGCTGCTGAGGGTGTTACTGGGAGCCGAGTGATCGGCGTCCCTCAACCTTTTTTGGATGCTGAACCCCGGTGGAGGGGTGCTCGCTTTTGTCAAAGGAAGTTGAGTTGATTGAGATACCAGAGGAACCTGATGAGGAATCTCTAGCCCTAGAAATAGCTCAGAAGCTGGATAATGACGTTCCGGTCGTACTGAGGGGCCCTCCTGAGGAGGTCAGAAGGATCATCGGGTTGGTCAGGAGGTATGGGGCTAACTGGCTACTGGTTGTTTATTCACCACCCTGGGATGACCCCTCCAAGTACATTGAGTACGCTAAGTACTTGGAGCCGGGAGCTCCCTACAGGGTACTGGGAGAGAAGCCCCTCAAGAGGAGGATACTCATCAAAAGAATGGCCAAGGCATCTTTCGATTACATGGACGCTCCCTTGGTGGATAGTAGATGTGCAAGCCTCGACCACTGCTATCTCTGCGTCGATAGCTGTCCGGAGAACGCAATAATTAAGGAGAAACCCGTTAAAATTGATCTGAGTAGATGCACCGAGTGCGGGGCGTGCGTCAACGCGTGCCCCGCAGGCTTCCTGACCCCACCAAACTTCTCGCTTTCCGGTTTCAGGAAGATCCTAAGCGGGTCCAATGTTGTGTATGCAGTTCCCCTGTCCAAACTCGAGGAAGTCAGGGAGGGAAGTGTCATCAGATCCCAAGAGAGGTCCTTCCCCCT
>JACXSR010000097.1:0-6436 GCA_035319845.1 Thermoproteota archaeon | reverse complement strand
TCATATAATCGGGTCTTCTATGAAAAAGAGACAATCTAGCGCTCTCGTACCTGAGAGCCTGACGGGCAGGTGTAGGTGGATATGGAGCATACGGGCTCGCATACACGGGCCGGGATGAGAAGGGATGAGCCGCCATTTCAGGCTTCATGAGCTGAGGAAGGGCACGTAAATCGGATAGGCAAGGTAAGGAATGCATGAATGAAAAGACTTAGCGTGTGTTGAGGAATTCTCGTCTGATGCGTCAGAATACGATCTAGGCGGCCCGGCAGCCTTACCTCCGACCTTAGTGTAGTTAAACTTTAAAGTTAAACTATTAGGTTTAGATTGATGAGCGTGGTGAAGGTCCACAAGAAGGGCATCATAGCGCTGCCCAAGTCAGTCAGGGAGAGGGCTGGAATAAAGGAGGGTATGCTCCTTCTAGTGGAGGTTAGAGACGGGAAGCTCATCCTCTCACCACTCGACCTGTGGGAGAGGGTCTGGGCCTGCTGCGGTGGGAGCGCCGAGGAGGCCGAGAGGGATCTGGACAGGGAGGAAACTGAGAGGGAGGAGGCGAGGGAGAGCCGTTGGAAAAGGTAGTCGTAGATACCTACGCGCTGCTCGCCATGGCCTTCGGTGAGCTTTCCGAGAGGGCGGAGAGGGCGATGATGGCCATCCGGAGGAGAGAGGTGGAGGGGATCGTCCCCGCTACCGTCCCCTACGAGTTCGCCGTCCACTGGTCGAGGGGCAGGCTACCCGGATTGAAGAGCCCCGATGAGATCGTTGCTTTCTTCTCCGCCTTCTTCACGGTGGTAGATCTGTCGCTCAGGGACTACGTTGAGGTGGCGATGGTTAAGGCTGAAGGAGACGAGATACTGGCGTCCTCGAGCGATCCGAGGTTATCCAGCCGAAGGCTCAGTTTGGTGGATGCCTCCGTCATCTACACGGCCAAGAAGGTCGATGCCCCGGTGATCACCGGCGACTTGGATCTCTCCTATGTGGCGAGGGCCTTAGGTGTGGAGGTCGCATGGTAGCTCCGAATCCCGCGCTGAGCGACCGGAATCCCGTCGTGGGGAGGCTGAGGAACTGCCGAGCGTCTGATGATCCTTTACTCCCAACCCCATGCGGTGGCGAGCGTGAGGAGTGAGGGGAACTCCAACTTAGTGGGCAGGAGCCTGCTGGAGGTGGCCCGCCTAACAAGCAAGGATCCCTTCGACGCGCTCTGCATCTCTCCACCCCTTCCTTATCTCCTCTATCGCGCCGGCCTGTGGTTTATCCCTCTCTCTACCATAAGCCCTTTGACCTTCTCACCTTCATCTCGTGAAGGCACCTTCAGTCTTTTTCACATCAATTACCCCAAGTAATCGGGGTATGATCATCCTCACCAGGTATCCGAGGAGAGAGCACAGTCACCGCCGTTACCTGATTCCGCGCCTGTGAAGGAATCGCGAGATCAGGGGATCTTCCTATACATCGCTATTTTCATTGACCTATCTGGACTATAATCTGACCTAGGTCAATGATCTGACACCTTTGCCATGTGCGGGGTCCCCACCTGCTGGATCCGCAGCGCGAGAGCACTCAGTTCAGCCCAGATCCCTCGACGAAACCCTTGGCCGTAGCGACTAGTATCCCTCTGCCCCTAGCCTCCTCCAGCGCTGGTGGCTGAATCGTCATCGCATAGAGGACCTTTATCAACCTCTTCCTCCCTAGGCTGGGCCTCAGCTTCAGGAGCTTCCTCACCCTATCATCAAATTCCCTGACCCGCTTAGCACTGAGCCTAGTTTTCACCTCCCCTATGACGACGATATCATCCGTCTCCCCGTAGATGTCGTACTCCACATCATCAATCCTCAGCGGCCTGAGCTCCACGTGGATACCGCGCCTCCCCAACAGCCAAGCAACCACCTCTCTGCCCTCGTCCTCAAGGGTCAAAGCAAATCTCTCGAGGGTGGCCTCTATCCGGGTGAGCTTCTCATCGATCCCCTCAAATTTCTTGTCGTGCTCGGCGAGCCGCTCCTCGATCGCCCTTATCTCCGCGATGATCTCGTTGAATTTCTTGTCGTGCTCGGCGAGCCGCTCCTCGATCGCCCTTATCTCCGCGATGATCTCGTTGAATTTCTTGTCGTGCTCGGCGAGCCGCTCCAGTATTTCCCCGTAACCGATAGCCCCCGCTACGGCGTGTCTGAACTCATCATCCTCTCGCAGCGCTTTGAGGAATTTTCTCTTTTCCTCTAGGGAGAGGGACATCGGGTTAAAAACCAAGGCCGCTTTAAAATACCTTCCGTGGATCGGGGCACTCGCGGGCGCTGTGAGGCCCGGGCACCTAGAGGCCATCACTCTGGACGAGCTACATCCACCGGACCGATCGGTGGTGGGAGTCCTTACCCACTTAGTCCCATCACCAGACGGCTCAGAGGTTGAGAAGGAGCACCCTTTTAGCTTTAGGTCCTCGGGATATGCGAGTGGGGGAAGGATGGTTGTGATGAGGGGATTCTCCACGCATGCTGACCTCCTCGTATATCCGATGGACATCTCTCTGAACACAGGCTTGGACGGAGAAATGGGGAGAATCCACAGATGGCTCCTCTCCAGATACGGCATGCTATCCGTATCGGGAAGCGTGGAACTGGATACTAGGTTGTTTGGACGTCTCAACTACCTGAGGAGGCGTCTGCTCTCTTATCAACTGATTTTTCTAGTGGAGGAGGGTATCATCGGCTCCTGAAGTGAGGGTTTCCCTCACTCATACGGCCAAATCATGGGATGTCGATCGGGTGCTGGGCTCTCTCGTTAGCGTGAAACGGGATCACCCACTCCATCCCAGTAGCTCCTCCATCTCCCTCATGATGGGATCGATCAAGTCGATGAAATCACCATCCCTCTTGCTGCCCAAATCCAGCCTCATTATCCTCACGTTTCTGCTGATGAAGTGCCTCAGTACCGTAATTTTAAGGGATAGATCGTTCATGAGGGATCTAAGGGAGTCGATGAACTCGTTACTCTTGGGAGGCTTCGTTACGGCATCCTTCCTGGACCCACTACCCACATAACCCATGTGGCGAAGCAGCCTGTACTCGTTCTCGTTAGGGTTAGAAGGAGCCAGATTGATTATGCCAACGAATCTGGAATAGAATTCCTTGATACCTCCCATCTCGTCGGCATAGTATTGCTCCAACTTCTCCATCATCCTCAGAGTCCTCTTACAGTCTATTATCGCCGGTCTCAGTACTACAGCGTAATAGGAGGAGAGATATATGCTCAGGACGGTGTATCTGAGGTCGAAGAAGGGAGCGCTGTCCAGTATGATATACCGGAACTTGGAATAAACGCCCGCTCTGTCGAAGATACGCTTGAATAGGGGACCTGGTCTCCCCGACTTCCAGGCATCGTCGACAACGTCCACGAAATTCTCTCCGGGTGAAAGGATCAGAAGAGGGATGTCTCCTATTTTAGCCGGGCTGACGTACTCGTCGATCAAAACGTTCTTTCTGTGCTTCATAACATCCTCATACATCGCCTCGAGCGTCATCCTCCCTCTGACGACGTGATCGTAGGCGATGCTATCCATCACGGCTAAACTCAGACCCGCAGTGGGATCCATGTCCACTAGGAGGATCTCGTAAGGGTTCACCCTCCTAGCCTTGACCAACCACACTGCTAGGGCCAAGGAGAGGGTGGTCTTGCCGACCCCGCCGGAGGCAGAGATGAAGGATATAGTCCTAGTCCCAGATGACGACACAATCGTTACCTGATAAGGAGTATATGATAAGCTTTATACCGAGCCTGCGGCTCATGGCTCTTACCATTCCCAGATAATCCTCATCTACGCGATCGACTACGTGGAATAATCCGGCCGATCTCAAGCCAGCAACTGCTTCTAGCGCTACAGCCTGACAGAAACCGGAGAAGAACCTACTAGGTCTGATCTTAACCTCCAGCGCCTCGTCTCCCCTGAGGATATCGGCCTCAACTCCTCTGACGATTCTGTTTGCCTCCGCGCCCAGAGCACTGGCCAATAACCTGTTGAAGCTCTTCTCATCCCTCCCCATTTCAATTAGCTCGCGGATCCTCCCCAACCGAGCAAGACGCTCGACATCACGCATGAGGCTGGATGTCCACGCCATGAGAACCCATTACCCCCGTCGGGAACCAGTTTAAATTGAATGACCACATATTCTTTCCAATGATAGATATCGCGCGGTGGTCCATGCCGCAGACCGAATATTGATCGTTCGTGAACACGTCGCCGCAAGGAGAGCTGGTTTGCATGCGGGAAAAGGGCTCAGGTGGTTGAACTGTTAGAACGATGAACTCCCTCATCTCCGCCTACGTCCAAGGCCTCTTCCACTTCTCCCTCCTTGGCATCAGTGACCTGCCCGTAACATATACAAGCGCTATCGCGGATGTTACTTGCGCGATCATCAGGAAGGGATCCTGGAACACGAGCTCAACCAAGTGACTCCCGGGCTCCACGCGTACTAGTATGAGACCTAATCCGTCCTTCTCCGGGGCACCATAGTTGCGGCCATCTATAAGAACGGTCCAGTGAGGGTACCATGCTTCAGACACCCTTATCTCCGCGCCTGAGCTGGAGCTGCACCGGAACCTTATGTAGCCATCCCTCCACTCCTCCAACTCCAAGGAGCATCCCGAGCAGTGCAGCATCTTCGCCTTCTCCCATCTCAACACCACGATGCTCCCGCGCCTGGCCACCTCGGTGAATCCCAACTCCTTCAGGAGACCGAGACCCTCACTCCTGCTCAGATCGAGGAGCACGTACTTCACCCCGAAGGCGGCTAACTTCTCTCCAGCCTCTCTCCTGCCGTTCTCAATCTCCCACTCCATCTGCGTGTGTTGAGGGTAGAGGGGATCACCCTGTCTGTACCACCCGTTCAGCGTGGGCTTGCCCGCGATGACCGGTGAGTAGGATACCATAGAGCCGAGCCTGAATATGACCCCCTGTTGATGGAACCTGAACACCCCGCCCTCGCTGCTGACCACCAGCAGGGCCTCCCTCAGGTCTGGATCGAAGTCCGTGCCAGCGAGATATGCCTGTCGTGGCGCTGATTCGAGGTAGAGAGGAAAGATAAGCAACAAGAGGATCAGAGGGAACCATTTACGCCGTGATAGATCTGTGAGGATCTCGAGCAGGCCGCCGAGGGCCACGGCAGCTGACAGCTGGGTCAGGTCCAGCCACCTGTAAGGAGGGATCATGTCAAGGAGGGGAAGCCTGTTCACCCAAGGAAGGGGTCCTTTAGCTCCGAGGCTGAGGAGGAGAGACGTTAAGACCAAGGTGGAGGCGAGCAGGGTTGAGAGGAGGCGACCGTCCACCTCACCGCGCCTCCTCACCGCCACTGCCGATGTGGGAAGGGATGAGAAAGCCAGCGTCAGCCTCAGGTCTCCCTGATAGAAGCTCCAGGGACCGTTATCCACGAACGGTCCCAGGGGTGGAACGCTCTGTCTCGCGAAAAGGTAGTCAATCGAGTTCTCCCTCAGGAAGTGAGCCATGTCCCGCTCGAGCGCGAAGGGGATCAGCCAGAAGGAGGCGATCACTATGGCCCATAGCAGCGTGATCAGAGTGCTCCTGACCCTATACATGAACTCCTCAAGCCTAGGTGCCTCATCGACGATGGTTGATATCCATAGGGCTCCTGCCAGTGGCAGAACGACGACCGCTAGGGAGTGATGGGTGAGGAGGAGCGCGGAGATGGGCAGAGCGCAAAAGGGCCTTCGCTCCCCCTTGGCGAGTCTCACAAAGCATGCGATGGAGAGAGGGGCGAGGGAGGCCGCCACGATCCTAGGAAAGTTCCCCTCCGGGGATATCATTCTGAAGAGCCATGGGTTCACGGAGTAAGATATCCCCATGACGATGGAGGGGATCTCCGAGAATTCCAGCTCCCGCCCCAGGAGGTAGGCGGAGAGGGAGGATATCACGATGCTAAGGGTGACCACCAGCTTGTAGGCGAGGGAGGGATCTCCCAGGGGGAAGGATACGGCCCAAGCTAGGAGGTAGGAGAGTGGAGGATAGAACCTGAGGAAGGGATAACCGGAATACCAGTCGGTTATCCAGGGGGAGAACCCGGAGGTGTGGAGCTTCCATATTTTGAAGAGATGCCCGTAAGCGTCCCCTTCCCACCCGGGAGGGAGCGGTCCAGCCGAGTACATGCTCCATAACCCGTTCATGGAGAGTAAGATGGGTAGAGCGATAAGGGCCGTGAAGATCCCCGCTCCCCTCGCATCCACTCGCATCCCCACTCCAATCCAGCGCTTACTTTTAGTTAGTTCGATCGGGGTGACCCGATGTCCAATTCGTTCTTGTACGGCATCCGGCGTCACGGCCCTTTCCTTCAATACTTCCTAGGAGGGAAAGATCAAATTGATGAGCGCCATGATAAGCCCTACGGGACAGCGAGAATCCTGAAGTCAGCTGACTCTACCTCAGGAGGACCCACTTCTC
>JACXSR010000164.1:0-6450 GCA_035319845.1 Thermoproteota archaeon | reverse complement strand
GGAGAAACTACTGGATTGTCCTTCATACGGCATGATCCTAGACCTAGTCAAGGGGAACAGTACCGTGTGCGTTGTAGAGCTCTCCTACTACTCAGCTGATCTCCGTATCCTCGCTCTATTACTCGCGGTGCAGCTAGTAACCTCGCTCATCGCAGTATCCTTGGCAATAGTGTGGTTCGCCAAGAAGATTGCTGAGGGATCACCTGATACCCACTACAGGGGTGAGTATGAGGCACCTTAACTCTTTATTGATCTCCATTCTGAATGCCGGGGTTTCCCTAGTACCTAGCAGTGAGGTGATGGATATGGACATAGAGTACATTGTGGATCTCCTGATGAAGCGAGGGTTCCTGATAAAGAGGTATAGGGATGGAAGGGTTGAGGCTGAGTTGGAAGATGAGAAGATAGTGATAGATCCCCTGACTAATTCTTGGATGTATATGAGGGGAGAAGGTAAGTCGATCTATGCGAGGGCATTTTTCTCGTTGGAGGGAATAAGGGAGAAGTTAGATGAGGTGAGGAGCTCTACCTTCTAGCTACCTCCTCCAGCTTAATCTCCTCACCCCTTATGAAGGCCTCCACCAGTTCTCTAGCCACATAATCGGGAAGCTGCTTCGGCGGGTGTTTGAAGAAGTAAGCGCTCACGCCCTCTAAGGGACCTGCTATCCCCCTGTCCATCGCGAGCTTCACCGCCCTGATAGCATCTATGGCCACGCCAGCCGCGTTGGGTGAATCCATCACGCTCAACTTCACATCTATGTATACCTTGAACCCACCGAATTGTTCTGCCTCCATGAACATGTACATCACTTTCCTATCACCTAAGAAGGGGACGTAATCGCTGGGTCCTACCCTAGCGCCTATCTCATAGGGTATCATGCTGGTAACGGCCTCGGTCTTGCTGACTCTCTTGGTTTTCAACCTAGACTCCTCTATCATGTTCAGGAAGTCCGTGTTTCCTCCGATGTTGAGCTGATACGTGTTGAGCACCCTGAGACCCCTCTCCACAGCAAGCCTCGCAATAGTTCTGTGCAGTATTGTGGCTCCCAACTGACTCTTGAAGTCGTCCCCTGCGGCAGGTATCCCTCTCTCCCTGAACTTGGCTGCCCACTCTGGATCGCTGACTATGAACTCTGGAATCCCGTTGATGAATCCCACCCCAGCTTCCAAGGCTGCGGAAGCGTAGGCCCTACTCGCCTCATAGCTACCTACGGGTATGAGGTTGACCAAGACATCAGCCCCTGTCTCCTTGAGGACATCAGCTACATTCACGCTTGGCCTAGAGTCATCGACCAAGAAGCCCTCGCCATATCTGAAGTCTCTCATGTGGGGAGCTACTCCATCTAGTACCGGACCTTTTAAGACCTCAACTCCCAGCTTCGGAACGTCAGCGAACTTCTCTAAGTTGTTTGGCTTGGAGAATATGGCCTCGGAGAGATCCCTTCCTATTTTCCTCTCATCGACGTCGAAAGCAGCAACGAATTCTATATCAGATATGTGATATGGTCCGAATCTGACGTGCATTATCCCTGGAACATCTATGTTATCATCCGCATCCTTGTACTTGAACACACCTTGAACCAAGGCGGAGGCCACATTGCCCACACCGGCAATTGCTACCTTTACCTTCGGCATTCTCTCACCCCGCTATTTACCTCCCTGCAAATATAAGTCTATACTGGGAATTTTGGCTCCTTTAACCATGCTTCTCGGGGTAAATAGATGTTTTTTAACTGGATAATATATTTATAATATCCAAAGATTGCCACCACAGTTAAGTATTATTCTTATTATGTAACTATATAATTAAAAATGAGTGAATTATAAGCGTGCTTTTGTAAATTAAATAGCTAAAATTGATTTATAATATTATGTATGTCTCTTTATATGATTTATAGAGGGTATGTTTAGAACATATTTTTATTCGGGATGTCTAAACTTAGAAAAGTTCTAATTAAGAGGGGAGATGTGTTAATGCAACTTGTTAGGAAGGTCTCCCTGCACATGGAGGTATGTGAATAGTCGATGAGTGGTTTTATGTGTTGAACCTTTCATTGAAACCGTAACGATAATTACAGTGTAGAGTGCCCCTTCCTAGATGAGAGAAACGGTAACAGCATCCGCTCCCTCCCAAGCTTTCCTAATGGGAGAGCATGCAGTGCTGTATGGTTCCCCCGCTTTGGCCTTAAGCGTTGATCGAAGATCCTTCTCAACTGCGAGGAAATTGGACGAGGGTCATTTAAGGATAAGATCTCACCTCTTGGGCACATACGAGGAGAGGGACGGTTCAGTTCTAGTAAGTAATCCGGAGCTGGAAAGGGTAGCGAGGGGTGTTAAGGGCGTCCTGAGTAAGTACGGTGTGAATTCTGGGGTCGAGCTAGAGATCCGGTCTGAAGTTCCCATTGGAAGCGGAATGGCATCTTCCGCCTCCGTGGCTGCAGCAATCTCCAAATCACTTGATGGCCTATTCGAGCTGGAGATGAGTGAGGAGGAACTACTGGAGTCTGTGTATCTCTTCGAGAAGATAATACACGGCAAGGCAAGTAAGACCGGACCGGCTTGCGCGGTGATGGGTGGGGTCATCTGGGTTGAATGGATGGGTGAGGCGATGTCAGCAAGAAGCTTGGGGTTCAAGGATGTTCCTCTAGTCATGGCTTGCACGGGAAAACCGAGTCCGACGAAGGAGATGATCGAGAGGGTCAGCCTCCTAGGGTCACTATTGCCGGGGGTAAGGGACTCGGTAGTTAAGGCGATATCCGAGCTGGTCGTCAGGGGTAAGGACGCGATTATGGAGGGAGACTATGAACTCCTCGGGATGCTCATGAATGTGGATCAGGGATTGCTCTATTCCCTAGGAGTGAGCAGTTGGGAAATTGAGAGGATAGTCTGGAAGGCGAGGGAGAGCGGCTCTTATGGGGCTAAACTGTCCGGCGCGGGTGGAGGGGGATGCGTCGTCATACTCCACCCGCACCCCCCCTCCTTGGTCAGGGAGCTCGAACAGATCTCCGACATGGTATTTCCCGCTCGTGTCGCTAGGGAAGGCGCAAGGTTTGAGTCCGATTCGGTTAGAGGCCCTCACCTAGATCTCTGAGTCTTCTGAGTAAGTCCTTTGTGGCCTCATTGAGTTCCCTAAGGTCTCTTATCTTGTAGAGCAGTTCACCCTTATCTAGAATCTTTCTATATGCGTAAGACATCTTCCTGCCGCATATGGGGCATCTTGGAGGTTCAGATCCCCTTGGCACGTATCTGTAAATGAGATGCTCCTCGCATAGGTAGAGATCCTTGGCCCCTGACTTTATACCCCTCTTCGCCCTAGGCTTCCCGTCCACTTCAACTATGTCCATACCAAAATCCACCGGTTTGGCTCCCATTATATGGGAACCAACGCCGAATGCGTCAGCACCAGCCTCTGAGTACTCTTTAACTGTGTACTCATTCAACCCCCCAGAAACGAAGATCTTCACATGCTTGAAGCCCCTCACATCCAGTTCCCACCTTACCTCCTTGATTATGTCGGACATTCTCCCCCTCCTAGAGCCAGGCGTGTCCAGTCTGACCCCTTCCAGCCTATCCCCCAAGGCCTCCGCTGCCATTATGGCCTCTGTCTTCTCATCATAGAAGGTATCCACTAGTGCTATCCTTGGAACTTCTTCAGGTAGGACCTCATCGAAGGACTTCCAAGCGGTCACCTGATCACCGAAGAGTATTATCATGGCGTGCGGCATGGTGCCCACTGGCTTGAAACCGATCTCCTCCAGTAAGATGCCGGAGGAACCATCAAGGCCTCCTATCAGGCTGGCCCTCTCGTAAGCGAGGCTGACCGCGGGGTGCTGCCTCCTGATCCCGAAGTTGACGACTGGTTTATCTCCGGCAGCGAATTTGACCCTAGCTGCCATCGTAGCCACCCCGGAGAGACTGCATAGGAACCCGAGTATCGAAGTCTCCAGAGGCCCAACCTCAGAGTAGGGGCCCTCTATTCTCATTATAGGAATCCAAGGCCTCAAGAGGCTCCCATCCGGAAGAGCGTAGACATCCAGCTTCCTACCCTCAAGGAGTTTGGCTACTTCTTCAACTCCAGCTAATATCCCCCATGGAGCGCCATTCGGTAGGGATCTGGCGGCCACTTCCATGACAACATGCTTGTCCGCTAACCCTTTATCCCTGAGGACCTTCATTGTCCTGAGAAAGTAAACATCGGTGACTTTCCCCTCCCTGATTTCCCTTCCAGACACTACAAAGAATTCATCCTCCCTTCCCATCAGGAGCACCATGGAAGGGGCGCGGATGAGCTTAAAATCGAGATGGCGGCGGGGGTGGGATTCGAACCCACGACCTCCCGGTTAACAGCCGGGCGCTCTACCTGGCTAAGCTACCCCGCCCCTCGCGACAGACCACGACATGAACTTGGAAATAGTATAAAAAGGTTGGCTCGCCCTCCTCGTTGGGTTAGCATGTGCAGAATGGCCGCCTTCATATCTCTGAAGCCGATGAAGGGTTACGAAGTCGAGGATTTCCTAGATGAAGTGGCCAGAATGGCCAGCCGGGGTAGGTCCACCAAGGAAAGCGGGATGGGTCACCCCCATGGTTGGGGATTAGCCGCCTTCCTGAGGGGTAAGCTCATTCTTTACGTACGAGAAACGCTCCCCCTATGGAGGAGAGGCTTCTATGCTCGCTTCAGAGCCGATTCTGCTCTGGTACACGCGAGGGCTGCGTCTGTAGGGGAGGTCAGCTTCGAGAACACCCATCCCTTCTCCGTGATGGTCGGGGGTAAAACTTGGTTCTTTGCACACAATGGGTCGGTTAAGGGGATAAAAGCTGAGGGTACTCTCGGGAAGACGGATAGCGAGGCCATGATGCTGGCACTGACGAGCAGTGGCGTGAATCCTTCGAAGTTGGCGAGGAAGGTCAGGGAGGTAAGGGAAAAGTTCTGGGACGGCCTATCATCGATGACCTTCTTGATGGTGAGCGACGATGAGCTCTACGCCTTAAAGGGCGCTAGGGAAAGACCGGATTACTTTAACCTCTACGTGAGGAGGGATGGAGGTACGGTCTTCGTTGCCTCCGAGCCCTTAGACGATGGAAACTGGGAGGAAATGGAGAACTGGACTCTTCTCCTGTTCAGGAGAGTTGAAGGGAGGATAGAAGAGTATAAAGAGATCATATAAACCGACTACTTCTCCCATACCTCCTCTTGAACGACTATTGCACCCACAGGGCAGGAAACCGCGCATGCATGGCATATGAAGCAGTCGGGCTCGTAATCCTCCCTTGGATAGGCCTTCTTGTTCTCGTTGAGGTGCCATATGTTGGAAGGACAGACATCCACGCAAATACCGCAGCCGATACACTTGTCCTCGTCTATATTGAGTATGACATGGAAGTCCACCTGCACCACGGCCAGAGTGATCACCCGATGCTCCCTTCATAAAAAATTGATAAAGGTAACCACAGCATTCGACCTGTGGAAGTCAGGATATTCGGTGGTATCGGGGAGATCGGGGGCAACAAGGTACTAGTATCCTCCCCAGACAGGCTCGCCATCATGCTCGATTTTGGTAAGAGCTTCTCCCGTGAGGAAGCCTTCTTCCAGCACCCTTTCATGTCTCCAATGTTTCCGGAGGATTACTTCAAGACAGGCCTCCTTCCCCCATCCCAAGGACCCGAGTGGAGGATGGGGGGTTATGAAATCGCCGGCCTCCTCATAAGCCACGCTCACCTAGATCATTGGGGATACCTCCCGCTGGTTCACAGGGGGATACCTGTCTACCTAGGGGAGGCTAGTAGGACTATATTGGAGGCGTACAGGTCCATGGGTTCTAGGGATCTGTCGGTCCTTGAGGAGTTCAAGATGCTCACCTTCAGGACCGGAGATACCGTGGATCTGGAGGATTTCAAGATCATTCCAATCCATGTGGACCACTCCGTGCCCGGCGCATACGGGTTCTTGATCGAGTGTTGCTCTAAGAGGATAGCTTACACCGGAGATCTCAGGATGCACGGTCCTAGGAGAGATATGACCTTGGATTTTCTGAATAGACTGGCGGAGGAGGAGGTCAATCTACTCCTGATGGAGGCTACTAAAGTGGCGCCCGAGAATGATCCGGAAGCATCCCTAGTTAAGGTTCTGGAAAATAGAATCTGGTATAGATGGAAGCGGGAGCCACCCAAGAGAGTGAACTTCGAGGTCTCATCCGAGAAGGAGGTAGGGGAGAAGATGAGAGAGATCTTGGAGGGCAGCTCCCGCTTGGTGCTCGTGGAAGTCTCACCCACGGATGTGGATAGAGTCAGAACCGTTTGTGATGTGGCTAGGAGCATAGGCAGGGAATTAGTGGTCGACGAGAGGATTGGTTTCATGGCGGAGGCATTGAGCGGTGCGGGGATCCATGGCCTCCCACTGCCAGGCGATTACCTGCTCTGGAGAAGGAAGAGAAGGAAAGGGGGGAGAGAGGT
>JACXSR010000135.1:0-6451 GCA_035319845.1 Thermoproteota archaeon | reverse complement strand
TGATCACCCTGTTCACGGCCTCATACTTCCTGACCGTCCTATCTAGGGCGTTGACCACTTCCCTCCAAGTACCGTCCTCCAGACCCACGCGCCGAGCTGCCCCGGGGAGGTTAAAAGGTTATCACCCCCCATCACCACAAGTTTTTCTCCTCACCGCTCCCAACATCATATGGAACTGCTGTACCTCTCTTATCAGAATATATCCTCCTTGGGCATCCCCCTACCCGATATAATACGGGTCGTTGAGGATGCTTTCCGTCAGAAAGGAGAGGGCCAAGCTGAGATGCCTCCCAAGCCCGGGATCCATCCAAGACCCGATTCCTTCATCCACGCCATGCCCGCGTATCTGAGGAAGAGCGATGCTGCCGGATTGAAGTGGGTCTCAGGCTATCCCGAAAATCCCAAGAGGGGTCTCCCGTACATAACCGGCCTGTTCATCCTGAATGACCCCGACACCGGGGTGCCGATAGCGGTAATGGATGCCATGTGGATAACCGCTTACAGGACGGCCGCGGCCACCGCCGTGGCGGCCAAGTACTTGGCCAGGGAGGACAGCGAGGTCTTAGCCGTTCTGGGGTGTGGAACACAGGGGAAAACGAACACCCTGATGCTCAGGGAGATCCTTCCCATTAAGACCGTCCGGGCCTATGATATCGATCCCAAGGCCTTGGACAGGTACGAGGAGTTCGTGAAGGGGAAGGTTGACGTTGAGGTGGTCAGGGTCTCCTCACCCAGGGAGGCGGTGGAAAACGCCGATGTGATCGTCACCGCAGGGCCCATTCTCAAGAACCCCAATCCCGTGATAGAGGCGAGCTGGGTTAAGGAGGGCGCCACGGCAGTCCCGCTGGACTTCGACTCCTACTGGAAATCCTCGGCCATAGCCTCCATGGACAAGTTCTACACCGATGATGTGGAACAACTCAAGTACTACATAGAGGAGGGATGGATACGTCCGATTGAGAGAATAGACGGGGACTTGGGGGAGGTGGTTGCCGGGAGGAAGCCCGGCAGGGAGGGGGATCACGAGAAGATAATGTCCATGAACCTAGGGCTAGCGATAGAGGATGTGGCGACCGGGAAGCTCATCTACGAAATCGCCAAGGAAAGAGGGGTCGGGAGGAAGCTTCCCCTTTGAAGGTCAGCTTAGGAGTACCCATAGCTAATGTGACATTGAGGGTGAAAGCCTCCGCTTATAGGGAGGTGGACCTCTGCCTCGATCTATTTTTCTCGAAGTGGGCCTCCTCCCTGGACGAGTTCGTGCCGCTCCTAGTTCCCAAGCCGAGATGCGTGGATGTGGGAGAGCGACCTTACCTGAAGCTAGAACCACTGGTGAGCCCGGAGGAGTTCGTGGTGAGGTTCGCGGTGGCCTACAGGAGATACGCCGAGCGGGTCAGTGACCTCAGGGAGAGACTGCTCCAAGTGAGGAGGTCGTATCGCTTCAATCTCCTGATTCCCCCATCGATGTCTCAGCTGGAGACCGAGGACATGCTAGTTAGGGAGATAGGGCTGATAGAGGGATCTGTGAGGGGCGTCAACCTGATACTGGGGCTCGATGAATGGGACAGGGTCGAAGATGTTGACCTGATCTCGTGGGAGGGGAACTCCCTCCTTCTGGACGAGTTCTCGCCTGAGGGGTATTTCAGGTTCGGAAAGAGATCCAACCTCATGATGACGCTGATAGGATCCAATCCCTCCCTGAAGGGATTTCTCTACTCACTGACTGGTGATGGCTAGGACCCTCCAGACTGGGAGATGGGGATCTGGATCCATCTCCCCCAACACCCACCATTACCACCGACCTCTCCTCCCTGCCCGCACCTGGTGAACTCCCCGACACCCCAAGCATCCACTTTAAAGACTTCATCCCCGAGGGTGATCTCCCCGCTCCACCTGCTGAACGACCTGCCCCAAGAGAAGGTCTCCCCGCTCCACCAAGTTCCCGATCCTATAGCCCATCTTTCGGGCCAGAATTCCACGACCTTCCCGGTCAGATTGAGCCATCCACCCTCGAACCGACCCCACACCCTGAACTGGGATGGCTGCAGATCGCCGTCATCCTCCAATGCGAAATCCGTCGAGAACAAGCTCCTGTTACCGATATTAATCCGCATCTGATGCTCGAAGCTGCCGTTGAGGGGGGACGGATTACTCGAGTGTGCGATCATTACGGTCAGGCCCTTCTGGTGAATGACCAAGCAACTGAAGGCCAGCGGAGCCCCGACATTTCCCTTTTCTGGGAGGAGGAGTGGCCTGTGGGAGGCCCTATCGAACACGAGGAACCCCCTCAGACGCATCTCCTTATCTCCCCATCTCACGAAGCCTTCCATCTCCCCAACCTCCCAGAAGCCTGCCCATAGATCCAGATCCCTCGCCTTAGGATACACGCCGTGAACTATCACGCTACCGTTCCAATCACCCAGCCACATGGGCAGGCCCTCCCCCTTGGCCTCGAGGTGGAGGATGGTACCGTTCCCCTTTATCTCATGAACCCACAGCCTCCTAGAGCTGTCGAAGGAGAGTATCTGTAAGAACTTCCCGCTCAGGTCGCGCTGATAGATGAGAATATTATCGTCACCGCGATTCACATAAATGGGACCTGCGAAGACCACATCAGGTGTAATCCACCTCCCCCCAATGTAAACTTTCGGCTTGAAGGGCCCCTCCTTTGGCATGAGGGGAAACCTCCCCTGATAGAAGAAATAGGTGCCGTCCTCCAGCTTGCCCACCGCCACTATTATGAAGCAGCTGAGCTTCCACCTGTCTCCCCTGTAGTAGGAGAGGTAACCGCCTCGCGTCACGGTGAACACGTTGGAGGGAATCACATCGCGGGGAGAAGGTATACTCCTACTCTCAAAGTATTCTCTGATCTTCCATTCAACGGGCGGGGGAGATGGGAGTAAACTGGCGCTGCTCA
Source organism: Thermoproteota archaeon (assembly GCA_035319845.1). GTDB lineage: Archaea > Korarchaeota > Korarchaeia > Korarchaeales > Korarchaeaceae > Korarchaeum. The sequence goes on along the minus strand of JACXSR010000135.1, from coordinate 3,537 downwards.
GCGTGGAAACTGCCTCGTTCAAGAGGGCTGATGCTTTACCATCGTTTCCCCTCCTGTGATAGTAGATGGCGGAGAGGAGGTAATACTCCGCTTCTAGAACGTCATATCCCTCCGTTCCCATCTCCCTGATCTGCTCGGCCACCCGCTTCACGGTATCCCGATCGTACGTCACACTGGGTGGCCGGATGAAGGAGAAGAGAATCAGACCTAGGACGACCAGACCGACCAGCCCAAGCCCGACGGCTTTCTTCATCAGGGTAAAGGCCCCTCGCGCCCGTAAAAGGGATGACACCGGAACGGGATGGAACGGGCCGATCACTCCTCGGTAAGTCTCCTATAAAGCCTCCTGCCGGTATCGTTCCGCACGTAGCCGTTCTCCAGAGCAGGTATCACCAGATCAGGTCGATCCGTGGTGATAGCATCCACTCCCATCCTAGCTAGGGCCAGGGCCTGCTCCGCATCGTTCACGGTCCACACATAGGTGAGGCCACCCACCTCCCTCATCTCCTTCAGAAGACCCTCATCCACATATGAGAGCTCAACGGAGAGTCCGTCGGCCAGAGCATCTACCATGACCTGAGCGGGCCTAGCCGGCCTGTCCTGTATGGAGGCCAGAATCAAGTAATTGCCCTCCAGCTCCGGTCTGAGCTTCTTAAGGAGATTGTGGTACTTGGAGCTGATCGTAACGCTTCCATCCCCTGGCAGGGAGCTGAAGATCTTGGGATCCACCTCGGGGGTCTTAAGATCGACGACCAAGGCGACATCCCTCTCCACCACCTCCCTCACGATCCTGTCTAGGGACTCTCCCTTCGGCTCGGGGAAGAAGATCCTCCTCAGCAGGGCTTCCCTCAGCGTGGCCGGCTTTATTCCCGTGACATGCCTGACCTCGCTTCCGGTTATGTCGACCTCTACCGCATCCACTCCGAGCTGGAGGTATAACCTGAGCTTCGTGAGGGTGTTGGCCCTGTGCCCCACTATGAGAGGACGCATCTGAGGGGCGGGCATCCCAACAATTTAAACGTGTCTGAGCTAGTGGCCGGTAATCTCCGGGCGTTTAATCAGGGAGCTCGAGTCGGCCCCACCCGATCACCCGATTACCCCTCTCACGAGCCTCACCAGATTGGCCATCACCAGCAGGAGGCCGCCGTCATCTCCAAGAGCGACCGCTGCCCACAGGGGGATGTACCCAATCACTCCCAGTAGAACTGCCACCGCCTTGGAAGCACCGATTAGAGCCATGTTCGACCAGAAGGTGGAGACCATAGATCTGGAAGCCTCGAACAGCCACGGCAGCGACTGGATGCCCGAGACGAGGGCCACATCCCCCGCCTCGATTGAGGCCTCCAAGCTGCCGACAGCCACTCCCAGATCGGCCGCAGCCAAGGCAGGAGCATCGTTTATTCCATCACCGACCATCGCAACGTACCCAAACTCCCTCAACCTCTCGACCACAGCCACCTTCTCGTCGGGAGAGAGGTCAGCATATAGCTCCCGGATCCCCAATCCCTCGGCTATCTGCTTGGCATTCTCCTCCTTATCGCCAGTGAGCATAGATACCCGGAGACCCATGGCTAGGAGCCGCTCGATCACATCCCTCGCGAGCGGGTTCACCTCGTCTCCCAGTATCACGTACCCGTACCTTCCTCCCACGGAGGCGTGAACGATGGCACCGCTGCTTCCGACCTCATCAGCACCGACGAAGGACGCTCTGCCGGCCACGACCTCCACCCCCTCCACCAATCCCCTTATACCTTCACCGGGGATCTCCTCGACCTCCTCGGGTATTGAGAGCTTGAGACCCCTCTTCCTGGCCTCTTCCACTAAGGCCTTGGCCACAGGATGCTGGGAGGCCAGCTCAAGGGAGGCTAAGAGCCTAAAATCACCTTCATCCATATGGAGCTCCTTGACCGTCAATCTCCCCAGTGTCAGGGTGCCAGTTTTGTCGACGGCTACCACCCTTATCTTCGATGCCCTCTCAATGGGGGCTGATCCCTTGAAGAGCACGCCTCTCCTAGCGGCCACGGCTAACGATGTCAGAGTGGTGGCCGGAGCGGCGACGAGGAATGCGCTGGGGCAGGCGACGGCCACCAAGACTATAGCCGCCCTCACCCCCAAGAGGATCCAAGCAATCGCGGAGAGGACGAGCATCGATGGGAGGTAGTACTTACTGAACTTCTGTACCAACCTCTCACCGGAGGACTTCCTCTCCTTGAACTCCTCTACCATGGCGAGGATACGCGAGATGAATGTCTCGCCCCCCACCTTCAGGGCCCGGATAACTAGGCTCCCCTCAACGAGGAGGGAGCCGGAGTGAACGTAACTGCCCACCTCCACTCTGACGGGGAGGGGTTCCCCTGTCACAACCGACTGGTCCAAGTGGCCCCCTCCCCTCACCACCAATCCGTCCACGGGGATCCTCTCCCCCCTGGCCACCACCACGAGATCTCCCCTTCTTATGGAACCGAACCCCACCTCCATCAGGGACCCTTCCCTCTCAACCCTCGCCTTTCTGGGGAGGTATTCCATCAGCTCCTTCAACCCGGACTCGGCCCTCTCCATGGCTACATGCTCCAGTATCTCAGCCAACCCGAACATGCCAAGGAGGAGCGTCCCTTCCAAGTGGAGGTCAAGCCAGTAGGTGAGGGAGCCCACCCCCACCATCAACAAGTTTACCGCGTGCTCCACCCCCACCTTCCGCTCATGGAACACCTCCCAGAAGGTGTAGAAGGAAATCGCGACTATCAGTAGGAGCAGCAGGAGGGAATCCAATCCCTCTAGACCGGTCATGTGCAGGATAACGGACGCTAGTGACGTGACCAGCACTGAAGCCCAGAAGAGATCTTCCAGCTCCAAAATCCCTCCATTACTTGGGGGTCCCTTAAATAATATGCTCCCCTAAACTTCAGCGATGGGGACTGATTGGAAGGACCTCCTGATAGATCTGTACATGAGGAGGGCAGAGAAGAACGTTCTGGAGGTAGGAACCGGCTTTGGAACAAATCTATCCCTGCTATTGGAGGTCTTCCCCGACTCCACGATAGTGACAGTCGATCCAGAACCCTCCACCTCCAGTAGGGTGACCGAGAGAGTCCATTTCGTCCAGGCTAGGGCCGAGAGACTCCCCTTCAGGGACGACTCCTTCGATCTTGTATCCACCGTCTCAACGATGCATCACGTTACGGACATTCAGGCGGCGCTCGGAGAGTTCCGGAGGGTGCTCAGGTGCACCGGCAGACTGGTGATAATGGACTGGACCCCTGACTCCAAGTACAATCCCCACGGTAGGGAGAGGGTAGCGAGGAGCATGGAGGAGGTGGTGTCATCCGTGGATCACTACGTGCAGGTCATCCACATGGAGGAGGAAGACAACTACTACGTGATTTGTGGGGCCAAACTCTGCTGAGATGGGTTGAAGGCGCTCGATAGAAGCTGCGACCTGCTCAAACCGGCGATGATTACCTGACAGGGTTGAGGTGGGGACCGGGCGGCGATCTCAGGCCTCCAGCCCTAAGTGCTCGAGCATGTGGTGATAATGAT
>JACXSR010000163.1:0-6454 GCA_035319845.1 Thermoproteota archaeon | reverse complement strand
CTCACAGGTGAAGGTGATCATAGTATCGCCCAGCGGTGAGGAGAAAACGGAGGAAATATACGTTGAAGATGCGAAGAACATCACATTCAATCTGATGGGTCCCCCCGGTCTCTGGAGCGTTTTAGCCATCGCGAACTCCACGCTCACATCGACCGTATACGAATCTAACAAATGCTCATTCGTACTCTATCCCCTTGCCAGTGCACGGACCGGTCTCTATACTCCACCCAGACTCGGTTCAGAGGGTTCCTTCGTCACTGTCAAGGTAAACAACAGCTGCGGGCAGATACTCACTGAGGGCGAGGTGAACATAACCATCTCAGTCCGCGAACCCTCACAGGTGAAGGTGATCATAGTATCGCCCAGCGGTGAGGATGGAAATGGTTTCAGCAAGATATGGGAGCTAGAACCAATGCTCGTTGAAGATGCGAAGAACATCACATTCAATCTGATGGGTCCCCCCGGTCTCTGGAGCGTTTTAGCCATCGCGAACTCCACGCTCACACTTACACCCTATGCCTCCAATATATGCAACGTTCAAGTAATTCACAGGAAAGGCTTTAAACAGGGAAGGATCAGTAGAGTAAACATTACCGATACAGGGAACAGGCTAATTTTGAAAATAGCTGTGGAGAATAATGGGACGCTGGAGGAGAAATACGGATTAAAACTGATTAATGTCACGGGATGCAACCCAACTTCCATCGATGATATAGAAGTGGCTCCCAACAACACGAAAATTCTTAGCGTGAAGTGCGATTATCCATCCAGTCTTGTAAACGGTACGATTATTCTCTATAGAGCTGGAAACGAATCTTTCATTTATGACGTTGGATACATCACTTTACAGCCTAAGAAGGTCCCTGTGCTTAATGAGACCCCAATTAGAGTTAGAATACCTCGAGAGATATTCCTGAGGCTCGGGCAGAAGGGAGACACATTCTCTATAAAGATTGAGAATAGGGCATCCAGTGAGATGGAGATACACCCCACGATTCAGGTGGATGAGAAAGGAATATCATGTGAAATCGTTAATGAAAGTTTGATAATCTCTCCCAAGGGAGAGGGAGCGTTGAAAATAAAATGTAAGACCTTAAAGGCAGGACGCTACTCCCTTCGGCTCTCCTTGGAATACTTCAATGAGAACTTGGGAAGGGCTGAAAACCTATCTAGGGTAGTACATTTAGTCGTGTCTTCCCAAACGGGCATGGGGTCACTACGCATAAAGTCCATAAGGCCCAGCGATCTCATCGTCAACAAGACCTACAGGATATCCATAGAGTTCGAGAACGTGGGCTCGCAGGAGATGCAAAATGTGACCGTGAATCTAGCACTCAAGAACAATCTAGCCAAATTGCGCTCCTCGCAACTCTACATACAGTCTCTGAAGCCGGGAGAGAGCAAGGAAATGAGATTCGAGCTAGAGACCCTCTCTACAGGGAATGAAACGCTCGAAGTGCTGGTGGAGTACAGGACTGAGAACGGCTCCCTCATCGAGGACAGGCTGGAGGTCCCTCTGACGATACGCTCCTCCCAAACGGGCATGGGGTCACTACCGTTGGAGGTGCTGATTGTCGCCGCTGCTCTATTAACTTCACTACTTCTGCTATACAGATTGAGAATTAGGAGGCAATCTTAATCCTCATTTCTCACTTAAAGCCATCTACGTAAGCCCAATCAGGAAGAAAGTTCGTCGAACCGTGTCTGAAATACTCCTGCGGGAACTCTTACCCTCTTCCCAACTTCTTCGAACAGTCATGTTTTATATTTTTTAACCTGCAATCGAGGAGCATCGATAAGAGAAACGAGATCTCCGACGGGTGTACGAAATATGAAGAGATTAGGTATGATTACGCTGATTTCCCTGGCTCTATTAATGCTAATAACTCCTCTTTCAAGAGCTAGTCCTCAAGAAAACTTGACCATAGATCTGACGATAGGAGAGGAGTGCGGATCCATTCATAACATGGGTGAGAATCTAACTATATATCTATCTCTCAGGGGAGGGCCTGCTACGGTCGTTCTGTGGGTGGAATTTCCAGACAAAACTAAGAGAGTCATAAAAAAGTTCAATTTGACGGAGGGAACGTATAAGCTTCCTTTTAGCTTATCGAATGCACCACCGGGCCTATGGATGCTACATGCGGCTGCCATAACCAGCGAAGGGATGCAGAAAAGCGTGGTGTGCTCTGTGCTAGTTCTAGGCGAGGAGGACGGGATATCGCCAAAGTCTGAATCAGACAGGCTTGAGCTTACCGGGAGAAATATAACTCTGAGAATCTCGAATTTACCGAAGAATGCCACTGTTGGAGATGAAAGCGAATTTTTAGTAGAGGTACACAACCGAGAGGACGAAAGTAGAAGTCTAAAGATCTCATGCGGTGGAGAGGGCGTTATATGTATTCCTGATCAGGTAAATCTGACTGCAGAACCCCTCAGCAACACCACACTGAGTTTCAAAATCGTCTTCAATTCTGCGGGAGAGAGATCGCTTATTATGACAGTCTATGAGAATAGCTCCCTGATTCTTTCCCGTCAATTCTCCATAAAGGTTTATGAGGTCCCTGCTGCGCATGATGGTTTCAAAACTGATAAGATGGGAAGGGAACCCAAAAACTTGGGTCAAAGTCGACCTATAACGACGGAGTCTAGGAATCTCACAAGGAATTCAACGAATGCATCAGTCGAGATGCCATCAACAGAATCCTTAGGGAAAGACTCGGAGCACGAGGCCACTGAAATAACGCCGATCTCCCTAGTAATTCTGTTCATTGCTTCGATATCTTCAGTTATAATTCTGATCATAAAAAGGAAGGGAAACAGGGCTAATTAAGGTAGATCTCATCTTTTTTTGGTGCCGCATCTCCCGCAGATTTCGACGCGTAGATCAGCAAACCTAAGGTGATTATCTACTTTTTTAAGCGAAGATGGGATCTATCAGAGAGTTTAGTAGATATTTTCCTGACGAAAATCTTTTACTCGCAGCATTCTTCAATTACGTTACCGTTCTCGGTGTTTTGTTCCCTCTTACATCAATTTTTCTCTCATTCATAGTCTGAAATTCCCTTTAGATCAAGAAAATGCTTATAAGTTTCACAAATAGCTCTCCCCTAACAAGGAGGGGTTCCCTATGGGAATCGCCGGCAACATGGGAAAACTCCTTCTTGTATCGGTGTCATTGTTCTTCCTCTTTGCCTCAATATCGTTACCATATGCTGAGGTAAAGGCACTGACACAGTACACTTTGACAGTGAACATAAGGGATCCCCAAGGTAATGTGGTACCGTGTCAAGTCAATGTTAATCCCCCTGATTCCGACGTAGGTGATGGTTGGTCCAATGCATACGATGAGGGGACGGAGGTCACTCTCACGAAGAAAGATTGCTCAGGGTATAGGTTTGATCATTGGGTTGTTGGCAGCAATACCTACACGGATAACAGCATTTCAGTCACCATGGATTCAGAGAAGACGGTGGTAGCAGTCTACGTCAAACAGGTTACCCTGACAATCGATATAGTTGACGATGAGGGCGCGGATCTAAGCGAGGCTACTCTCAGTTTGGAATTCACTGACCCATCGGGAGGCACCTATCCATTAGAGAATCCGAATCCGAACCTTGTTCAAGGCGACTACGGTGATGGTAGCACTATAACCATGGATGCTGGAACTCAGGTGACTGCCACTCCCAACGACCTCAACGGCTACCAGTTCGATCACTGGACAGGAGCCTGCACCGGAACTGGCGAGTGCTCCTTCACCATGGACGAGGACGCCACCTTGGGAGCCGTCTACTGGAAGCTGGTAACCATCACACTAGATATAGAGGACGACCTAGGTAACGGTATAGGAGCCACTCTGGCGCTAAGCTTCACAGCACCTAGCGGAGCAGAGCAACCCAACGCAGTCCCCTCTAATGGGGACTACGGTAACGGTGCAATTCAGGTTTACAGGGGATCTGACGTGACTGCCGTGCCTAACCCGTTCGGCGGCTACAAATTCGATCATTGGACTTCTGGATGCTCGGGCACTGGTAGCTGCGCCCTGAACGATATCCAGACAGATAAAACACTGGGTGCTCTCTATTGGAAGCTGGTAGACCTCAATGTTCTCGTGGGGGACGAGCTTGGAGCCGCAATTCCGGGGTGTCAGATAGATTTGCAGTTCACACCACCCAGCGGCGCCAGCCAGGCCCCTGATCCGGATGGTCTCTATGGAAATGGGGATGTCGTGAATGATCTGTACAGAGGAACGACTGTAACTCCTACTGAGAGGGCATGTGGGACCTACAGATTCGACCACTGGGAGCTGGACGGCGTAATGTGGTCCGGAAATAGTTTCTCCATGGACAACGATCGCGAGATAAAGGCAGTTTACTGGCTCCAGTTCCTGCTGAAGGTGTCGACTGACCCAGTGTCACCAGCTCCCGGTCGTGTCGATCCCGTCACTGGAGCTGAGTGGGTGGATAGAGGGAAGACGGTCGCTCTCAAGGCTAGGAACTTCGCTGGCTACTTCTTCGACCACTGGGAGCTGGACGGCAGGGATGCCGGCACCAGTAGGACATTGTATGTTAAGATGGACTCCGACCACACGGTGATCGCTCACTTCTACAAGGGACGCATCCTCAGGGTGTACATAGAGCCGAATCCTAGGGCAGGGACGGTCCGTCCGGGTAGTGGCATCCTCACCATGAGGCCCAACGAGTTAGTTACCTTAGAGGCGAGGCCATTCAAGGGATACGTCTTTGATCACTGGGAGATAGATGGCAAAGAGGCGGGAACAGAGGATATCCTTCAGCTGAGGATGGACAGGGACCATGTAGTAGTGGCCTACTTTAGACCCCTGATGGCGGAGAAGCCTCCTGCCTCCATGAAAGAAATTGGATTCCCGGCCGAGTGGAAGTTCTACGCAACACCAGAAGATGAGAAGGCCATTGGAAATCTATCAGAGAGGTTCGCCGGCAAATCCTTACCCGGCAAGAATGTGGTCCTGATAACCACCGCTGGAAAGAAGTTCCCTGATTGGGAGCGCTACTCAGTAAGGTTCATCCTTGGGAAGGACGGCAAATATTCAAAGGTGAAGGTGCTTGGACACGAGTTTGAGAGAGGCATGGAGAAGGACATATACGTAGATTACGCGGTGGTCTTACTGGACTTCAAGAACGGTCAGATGGTAGTCAGCGGTATAACGACTAAGGCCACTAGGGCGGCCCTTATGTGGCTCTTCGAACATCCAGAAGCCCCCTCGATGGGGCAGATACTCGTGATAAAATGGGCGGACATGAACGGAAACGGCATAGTGGAGAAGAACGAGATATTCTTGGCCTTCGGAGTCTCTGGCTGACCCCTCCTCCTTTTTCCCTTACCTAATCGTCACGGGAGAGAAATCTCCGTGAGAGAGGGATGACTTCCCTCAACAACACCACTATAGCGTCAGGGATCATCTTTTCAAGCGGGATGAATCCGTACAGTATATCCCTCCTGAATAGATCTAAGAGAGATCCATTTTCAAGGGATAAACTCACCCTCCTTACGGGGTCCACTTCCCTCAGATGAGACCATTCTCTCACTATGAGGAAAGCCGGCAGACCCGCGTCTTTCGCCCCAGCAATGTCGTGACTCGGTGAATCTCCCGTATGAAATCCGGAGGAGCACCTGCATGTATCTAACGCTTTAAGGAAAGCTTCAGATCTTACCTTGAGAACTCCCAACTTATCGGTGGTGAGGATGGCGTCAAAGAGATCCTCAATTCCGAGCTCTCTCAGGATGACCTCTTGGTACTTAGAAAGGCCTCCGGTCATGAGGCATACTTTGTAGTCTCGTTTGAGCTCTTTTATGGTCTCTACGGAGTCGGGATAGACGCTAGTTTCCCCACTTCTCACGGCCTCTAGTAAGAGAGATAAGGCGTTGAATTCACCTACTTCGACTCCTAGCAAGCGTAATGCCTCTGGAAGAACTACGTCCCAGTCGAATGCGTGCAGGTAGTCCCCATTCAATATCTTATATCTCATCACCTCCCTTACTTTCTCCCTAAGAATATGTGCGGCTTCACTCTCTGGAATGTTTAACCTCTTGGAGAGAAGTCTAGCCGGTCTACCGATTAGATACTGTCGGTACCCCGTTCTTATCACAGTATGATCTAGGTCAAGGAAAGCGCACTTCATCCCAATAGGCTCATCTAGAGAGGGGAAAAAGTTAGCTGGTTAAACTCGAGGGTGAATTCTGAGGGGGAACTCCATCCCATAGTAGGATATCTCACAGGATTCTCCGACAAGCTAGACTCTCATCTTAATCTGAAAGTAATCGTGTCGAAAGTAGCTCAGAGGGAGGTCCACACGACCCATCCATAATCTCCCGGGAATCTTACTGTCTCCTAAACTCATAAATCGCGCTCAATTTCAAGCCACCTAGTGATCTAGTAGTCGTCTTCACATCAATGATATACCCGCGGTTGCTC
>JACXSR010000102.1:0-6511 GCA_035319845.1 Thermoproteota archaeon | reverse complement strand
CCAACCTTCACTGCGATGGAAGATAGAGCATTGCATCGAGCTCATAGATCGTGATGACTTCAACCCTTGCCTCCCTGCGACCTCTCATAGCTTGGATCCCCTATAACCCTGGAGATCTAGGGTCACCGCACGAAAACCCAAGGAGAGAGCCGCCTCTAGGATCGCCTCCCTAGCCTCCACTACCCTGCCCATATCTAGAGGAGGGACCTCTATCCTCACCCCCTCGCCTTGAACGCGTGCCCTCACCGTAGAAACGCCCTTTCGGAGTATGAAATCCTCCAATTGCTCCACCCTCCTCATAAGCTCTAGGCTGACTTCCCCCGGTGGAAGCCTCGTGAGCATGCACGTCTCAGCAAAGTAAGGGAGGTTAAGGTCGCTCAACAGGGATTTCACCTCCTCTTCCGTAACCTTTGCCTCAGCTAGGGGGCTCCTGATCTCCAATTCCCTGAGGGCCCTCATTCCAGGTCTATCCTCATTCAAGTCGCTCAGATTGGTCCCATCGAGCACTACCTCGCATCCCTCCCGCTCAGCCACATCCCGGACAAGGGACATCATCCTCAGCTTGCAGAAGTAGCACCTGAGGGGACCGTTCCTCCGTATCTCCTCCTCTTCCATTACCCCCTCATCCCTGATTATCACGTGATCCACTTCGATTCGCTTAGCCACCTCCTCGCTGGCCACTATGACCCTCCTCGGGATGTAGGGAAAGTCGACCGTCACGGCCAATATCTCACCCACACCAGCGCGTTTGAGCGCCCACAGGAGGAGAGTGCTATCCCTTCCTCCCGAGAAAGCGACGGCGGGACAGCTGAACCTCCTCAATTCTCGGATCAGATCCAGGTAACCCACTTGACTTGGGGGAGGGGGAGCCTTAAAATCGGATCCGCCCGGTAACGGGAGGACCGGGATCGCTACTCCCCCCTCCCTATGCCCATACTCTCCAGAAGTTCTATCAGGGCAGGAATCACCTCCCTGTAGTCCCCCACTATCCCATAGTCTGCGTGCTCGAATATGGGAGCGTCTGGATCGATGTTTATTGCCACAACCCTCTTGGCCTCCCTTATACCGAACACATGCTGAGCAGCTCCGCTTATAGCCACGGCTATATACAGATTGGGCTTAACGGCCTTACCTGTCTGCCCAACCTGCTTATCGTGGCCTATCCATCCCGCGTCGACGGCCTTCCTCGAACCGGCCACCACCCCCCCGAGCAGGTCGGCTAGCCTCCTCAGCAGCTCGAATCCCTCCCTCGAACCTATGCCCTTCCCCCCGGCCACGATGACATCCGCCTTCTCTATTGGGATCTCCTCCTTCCTTAGGATAGGTTCCCTCCCCAACAACCTGATCCCTTTGGGTGATGGAATGTCGATCCTCTCCTCATGTATCTCGCCCCTCCTGCTTTCATCCCTCTCCGGGGTCGGGAAGATATTGGGCCTCACTGAGCCCATCACGGGCCTCCTATCCCTAGTCACTATGTGCGCTAGCATGAAGCCACCGAAGGGCGGCCTTATCAGCACCACATTTCCCTTCTCATCCACATCCATGGAAGTCAGGTCAGCGGTTATCCCGGTCCTGAATGAATTGGCCACGTAAGGTGCGAGCTCCCTACCCCTCAGGGTCGCAGGGATGAGGAACACCTCCGGCTTGTACTTGGAGGCCAGCTCGTATAGGACCCTCCCCCACACCGTCGGGTAGTAGACGGAGAGCCTCTCGTCATCCACAACGTAGACCCTGTCTGCACCGTAGTATATTGGCTCCTCAGCGAGCTTCCTCACCCCGCTGCCTATCAGTGCCACGCCAACGTAAGTGCCCAGCTTATCCGCTAGCTCCCTAGCCGCGCCAATCAGCTGCAGGCTCGACTCCTCTATCTCCTCTCCTTCATCGTCCGCGAAGGCAGCCACCCACACGCCCTCGTACTCATCCAACCTTATCTCGGGCCACTCCCTGCAGACCATCCCGTCACCCCACCTCCACCAATCCCTCCTCCTTCAGCCTCTCCAGCAGCCATTTCGCGGCCTCTTTCGCATCTCCCTTGAAAATCTCGTTCTTCCTGGGGACCTTCGGGACCATCTCTATCTTGGAAAGGGCTGTTGGAGACCCCCTCAACCCTATACAGTCGGGATCCAAGCCCAGCACCTGGTTACTCCACGTCCTTATCGGGTTCTCGAACTTCACCCTGAGCTTGTTGGATATTTTCACCCTTCTGGGATTAAGGGAGTGCATGGCCACGGATATGAGGGCTGGCAGGTCCAGCTCATAGGTTTCGTTAGCGCTCTCCAGACTCCTCCTCACCACGAGCTTCCCGTCCCTGAGTTCGGCGTGAGTCACGTAGTAGATGTAAGGGAGATCCAGCCACGAGGCCACTTGGGCTCCAACGTGGGCCGTAGAAGAATCTATGGTCTCCTGTCCGAAGATTATTAGGTCATAATCGAGCCTCTCTATGACCTTAGCGAGGACGTACGATGTGGCCAGGGTATCGGCACCGGCGAAGGCCCGATCGGACACGAGGATGGCTTCATCAGCGCCCATCCCGAGCACATGCTCGAGTCCAGCGATGGCGGAGGGAGGCGACATGGTTATCACAGTCACCTTCCCGCCGTACTCGTCCTTCAGGCGAAGGGCCATCTCCACCGCCTCGAGATCGTGAGGATTGACCACACTAGGTATCCCCTCCCTTATGAGGGTCCCCGTCTTGGGGTCTATGTTCACAGATGTCGTGTTGGGCACCCACTTTATCCCCACAACCATCCTCAGCATACCATCACCTCATCAGCTGAACCTGAAATGGATCCCCCTCCCACTGACCGGGTAATTCCACTTGATAGCGTCGTGCGGGCAGATCAGCCTACAGGTGCCGCACTCCAGGCAGCCCTCGTAGCTGAAGAGGACCTCCTCTCCAGCTAGGGTGTAGCACTGGGCGGGACAGAGGAGGAGGCACGGCTTCTCCTTACATTCCCTGCACTTAGTCGTGTCAACCCTTATGTGGGGCTCGTAGTCCACATCCCACACGTCGTTGTTCAGGATATCGTCCACTCTCATGGGTTTCCTCATCATACGCTCCTCACCACCTCCAGCAAGTCCTTAATGAGATCCAACCATCCGATCTTCCCCTCCTTGGCCCTCTTGAACGCCTCCATGACCTTCGGAACCTCGTAGGGTGAGTGGAAGAGCTGGTCCATGATTGAATTCACCAGATCCGGGTATGTGGAGTAGAGCCTGCCGTTCTCCCTCATCTTGGGAGCGTTCTTGAACTTTCTGAGCTGTTTCATGATGAAGCTCTCCTCCAGCATCCTCTCATATAACGAGAGGTTCTCGGAGGTCATTCCTCCCATCTCTTGGGCCCTTTCCACGGCCTTCGCCGCCAGATATCCAGAGTAAGCGGCGTAGTCCACCCCCCTGAAGTTGTACCCCAAGTTCAGGAGCAGTCCAGCGGCGTCGCCCACCACGATGAGCCCATCGGCGTAGAGCCTATGGGGGAGGGAGGGCCAGGTGTACTCGGGCACGAGATGGGCCGAGTACTCCATTATCCTACCGTTCCTGAAGTATCTCTCCAAGAGGGGATGGAGCCTGAGGGCCTCCACGTACCGAGATATGTGCTCCCTGACCTCCCTGACCGCCTCGCCAAGCATCACCACCAAGCCGATGCTCACCGAATCCCTGTTGGTGTAGAGAAAGGCCCCTCCTGGTAGGCCGCCGGTGACATCGCCCATCATGAGCCAGGCCATTCCCTCGCCCTCATCCAGCCCGAACAGGTCCTCTATTTCCTTCTTCGAGAGTTTTATCACCTCCTTGACCCCCAGTCCCGCATGCCTCAACTCGAGCTTGGGGACTAGGCCGGCTCTCTCCAGCAGGAGCCTGTTTATCCCCTCCGCATCGATGACCACATCGCTAGAGACCTTCTCATCCCCCACTCTTATGCCCCTCACCCTTCCATCCTCGATCACGAGCTCGTCCACCGTGATCTCGGTCAACACCGTCCCACCGGCCTCCTCAACCCTGCCAGCCATCCAGCAGGTCAGCTCCGTCAGGTAAGTGGTGAACGAAGTCTTCCTGCTGCTGTGGAATTCAAAGGATGTCATCGCCTCGCCGCTCACTAGGGAAATCCTCTCCCTAGTCACCCACCTGTGGATGGGAGCGGAGTCATCGAAACCATCGAAGACCTCCCTCAGGGGATCAGCGTACACTCTACCGCCGAAAACACTCTTAGAACCAGGTACCCTTCCCCTCTCCACCAATAGAACTTTGAACCCATTTTTAGCGAGGGTATAAGCGGCAGCCGAGCCCGCGGGCCCTGCTCCGACCACTATAACGTCGAATTTGTAACCGACCTCTTTCAAGCTTGAAAACACCCTCCAGGTGCTCTTTCCCTCCCTCGAAAGCTAATAAACTTTTGTGGGCCCAGACAGGTCTCCTAAGCCCTCTTCAGTCTGAGAAAGGGTGCCCCGAAACTGAATCTTAGGGCAAAAATATTGAACATTTCAGGACCTCACGAGGACCGCATGAGGTAAAGAGCTAACCCCGATTCTCCCCGGCCTAACTCGATTGAGGCACCGCTCACAGGAAGTTTAAATCGGATCAAGGGACCTCATCTGGATGCAACTCCGTTCTATCCTCGAGAGGCTCGCTAAAGGGGAGATAGGAGTAGAGGAGGCCGAGAGACTCATCCGATCTTGGGAGATAAAGCAGCTGGGAGAGACATTGAAACTGGATTTGGGAAGGGAAGTGAGGAAGGGGCTCCCTGAAGTTATAATGGCCGAGTGGAAGGAGGAAGAGGACCTCAGAAGGGCAATAATGGGCGCTCTCGCCTCCGGAGGAAGGGCCCTTGTATCTAGAGTGACGGACAGGCACGTTCGAGTGGTAGAAGAGTTTAATCGTGACTATTACGTGAGGAAGAGCCAAAACGCGAGGGTTTACGTCATCAGAAGGCGCGATCTTCCCGAACCCCCATCGAGAGGGAAGGTGGGCATAATAGCCGCGGGAACTTCGGATGTCCCTGTGGCCGAGGAGGTGAGGCTTCTGGTGGAGGAGGCTGGTTGCACCACCGTGAGGGCCTACGATGCCGGTGTGGCCAACCTGAAGAGGACCCTGGACGCCGTCGCCGATATGGCGAGCGAGGGAGTCGATGTCGTGGTGGCCGTGGCAGGCATGGAGGGGGCCCTACCATCGGTTGTGGCCTCCCTGATAGATGTGTTGGTGATCGGGCTACCGACGTCCGTGGGCTACGGAGCGGGAGGAGGGGGCGAGGCAGCCCTCCTCTCTATGCTCCAGTCATGCGCGCCGGGGCTGGTTGTGGTCAACGTGGACAACAGCGTAGCTGCCGCCTACGCCGCCGTATCAGTGTGCGGCAGGTGATCCCATGCTGGTGATAGATCCGAGGATGGCCGGCATCTCCGGCGATATGCTCCTCTCCGCCCTTGTAGATCTGACCGGTGCGGAGGAGGCGGTCCGCGAGGTGGTCGAGGTCGTGGCTAACACCCTGAACTATGTGGAGAGGTTGGAGGTCGAGTTCAGGGATGTCAGAAGGGGGGGCCTCAGGGGGAAGCGGATGATCGTAACCTTGGAGGAGAGAGCAGAGAGACTGTGGGCCTCGGAAGCGCTCAGGTATGCTGGGGAGATGTGCGAGGAGCTGGGTCTGCGCGGGAGGGCCCTGAAACTTGTGAGGGACGTCATGGGCGAGCTCGCCGGCGCCGAGATCGCTGTTCATGGTTATGAGCCGGAGAAAGCCCACTTTCACGAACTAGGTTCGGCTGACACGTTCCTTGATGTGCTCGGAGTGGCTTACATCCTTCAGAGGTCTGGACTGATCCATGAAGTTATTTATACGACACCTCCGGCCTTGGGAAGCGGTTTCGTGGAGATCTCCCATGGATACCTGCCGGTACCCGCTCCCGCCGTCTTGGAGATACTGAGGAGGCATCGCTACAGGATATCATCCGTTCCAGCGAGTACTGAGTTGACAACGCCCACGGGAGCTGCCCTGTTGGTCAATCTAGCCTCAGAGGTCTTGGATGCTCTTCCTCCCATGACGATAGTGGATGTGGGGGTGGGGGCCGGCGAGAGGGAGGTGGAAGGGATACCAAACCTTCTCAGGGTGATCAGAGGATCGGAGAAAGGTGGAGGAGTGGAGGTGGTGACTCTCCTTGAGACTAACGTGGATGATGTTCCGGGTGAGCTGCTGGGTCATCTTATCCAGAGGCTTGTGCAACAGGGCGCTCTGGATGTCTCGGTGCTCCCGGCCACCGGGAAGAAGGGGAGGCCCTCTTACCTGATAAGGGTGATCTCCAAGCCCTGGATGGCGGAGGAACTGGCGAGCTCGCTGATTAGGGAGACAGGCACCTTGGGTGTGAGGATGATGGATGTGCCCAGGATAACAGCGGAGAGAGAGGTGAGAACCGTCAGAGTCGAGATCGAGGGCGAGGATTTCGAGGTCAGGGTGAAGGTGTCTAGGATAGGGGGACAGATCATCAACGTAAAGCCGGAACATGATGATCTGGCGAAAATTTCGAGGGAG
>JACXSR010000177.1:0-6614 GCA_035319845.1 Thermoproteota archaeon | reverse complement strand
TCGAACTTCCTCGCCAACGCGTCCAGCGCGTCAGCGTATAGGTTGAAGACCCTCTCATCCTCATCATAGTAAACCCTCCTCGCACCGTCCGGGACCTTAACGATCTCCTCTATGTGGAGCTGGAAGCCCACCAACAGGACCTCCCTCCTGCAGTCGAAGGGGCAGGACTCCCAGGACTCGGACGCATCGCACACTCCGTTCCCGCAAGTATCGGGTATCTCAACCGTGTCCAGTAGGCTCGCCCCACCATGATCCCCCTTCGACGAGAAGAAGGCGAGGGCCTCCCCGTAGTACTCCTCCAAGGGCATGCTGTGCCCGGTGTCGTGCCAGTAGATCTTCCTCTCCTTAGCTGAGGTCGCAGCCCTGTAGGCGAATTCGCAGGCCTCTGGGGTGAGCAGATCGTCGTGTTTTCCGCAGTGAAAGTGCACCGCTCCCCTGTAATTTGGTAGGAAGTAGATGGGGTCTATCTGCCTGAGGGTCCCCTCATCGCGGGGCAGGGATTCGCCCACCCTCCCATGCTCGCTCACATAACTAAGATTGGCTGCCGCCAGCAGCAACTCGGCCTTGTCCACGAGGGCACCCTTCCCCAAGGCCACACCCGAAACTATACTGCCGAGGCTCCTGCCCACTAGGTACACTTCCTTCGCGCCCTCTTTCCTTAGAAACTGTGAGATGAGCACGATCTCATCGGATCCCCTCCTTATGACCGTAGGTACCTTCCTAGGATCCTTGAGATATCCCCTCTCCCCGTGCATCGGAAGATCAAAGGCGAACGTGCAA
This sequence comes from Thermoproteota archaeon, assembly GCA_035319845.1. Classification (GTDB taxonomy): domain Archaea; phylum Korarchaeota; class Korarchaeia; order Korarchaeales; family Korarchaeaceae; genus Korarchaeum. The sequence goes on along the minus strand of JACXSR010000177.1, from coordinate 5,834 downwards.
AAGCCCTCTCTCTCGAAAGCTTCCATGTCCTTCAACCATCTCTCCTTACTGCCCCCCAGCCCGTGGACGAAGATTATGCATCTCCCGTTCCAGTTCGATGGCTTGTGGTAGATGTGGGGGATCCTCAGGATAGCTGCAGCGCTCTCACCGCTTCTAGCTTTGGAGGTGGTTTTTTCTTTTTTGGAGGTGGTTTCGGTCGGCTGGGAGGAGCCAGTGGAGACCTCGGTCCTAGGTTTGGTAGAGGCGTACTCAATTAATAGGAGAGCAAGCAGCCCGATGGCGAGGATGATCAGCAGGAGGAACGCCAACCTGCTCAATCTCTCACTCTCCTAGGGGACGATCCCGAAGGGCGAGAGAGGCCCTCCGATCTATCGGTTGAATGTACATAAATATTTGACTTTCAGTTGATGAGGGTACCCTCTCTATCATCGTGATCCCGCGCGAAGTGAAATTCAGCTACTGACATATCCCATCGCGCGATACGAGGGACCTCTCATATTCACTCGCTTTGCTCAGAGACCTTCCGCGCCAGTTCCTATCAGGTCAGGTCGATCGCCATTTCCCCGCGGGAAGCCTCGATGAAATGATCACCTAAAAGGATGCCCGGAGACTGGCGAGCCCGGCCAGCTCGCTGACAGTTCCATCAAATGACTGGACGATAACTTTTAGGGGCACCGCTGAGGGAGATGAGGACGGCTGAATGACCCCGAACATCCCGAGGAAGATGGTCGCGCTACTCATCTTGGCCCCAACAATCCCTGAATTACTGACGGGTAGCACGCCCCTGTGGAACATGATGAATCCGGTCAACTTCCTTGTTCTGATGATCCTCTACGGCTTTCCAGCGTTAATCCTGAGGGAGTACACCATAGGCAGGGGCATGGGCTATCATGGGCTCATGTTCTTGGGGATGATCGAGGGCGTACTCGTGGAGGGCCTGGCCGTGAATACCTTCTACAGCAACAGCCAGGCCGTGGGGTTGTTCTCCTCCTACGGCAGGATGATGGGCGTGAACTGGAACTGGGCCCTCTACCTGACCTTCTTTCACAGCGTTTACAGCGTCCTCTTACCCGTGATGCTTGTGGATTCCCTCTATCCGGAGGAGCCTCTGATGGGAGCTTCACGGCGCACGTACATGGTGATCGCAATAATCGGGATCTTGCTGCTGTTTAACCTCTCTGGAGATGCTTACAGGCCGACCCTTCCCTACTATCTCCTCTCCATTGGCCTAATTGCGCTAGTCATCGTGCTTTTCAGGTTGAAGGGTGAGGGATCAATGATTTGGGAGGGGTTGAGTTTCCCTCCGGGAAAACTGTATCTGTTCGCCCCCCTCTTCGTGGTGGGGGCTTTCTTCGGCCTCGCTGGACATGTTCATCCTCTGATTCACGCGATCGTTGGTGTACTGCTATATGCCTCACTTTACAACGCGCTCAGATCCATCCAGGACGTCTGGAGGGCATCCAGGGATCTGCTGATCGGTCTCTCGATCACGGGACTAATCGTGGCCTTGGTGAGCGGGCGTCACTACATAATCCCACCCGCAATTGCCTTCCTCATTTCGGCGGCATACTGGAATAGGAGTAGGGGAACGGTGGCCTCGGGTTATAGATCCTGACGCTCTCTCCCCGAATTCTAACAATGCTTAAATTAATCGTTAGGTTACTATAGTGGAGCGTGTTACCTTGGGACATCGGGGCATCTCCAGACCCTCGCTCCTCCTCGCCCTGCTTTTGGTCCTCCTGATCCTGATCGGGGCCTATGCGTACTTCTATAACGAGCCTGAGGAGGTGACGGTGACCAGCATCGTGACAGTCTTCCCGTCCCAGCAGCCCTCAGGGAGCCCCTCCCCTCCCGTCACCGCTGGAGGAACCACGACCCGGACCACCGTCACCACCACGATGACGGTTACCGCGACTCAGAGCACCGCCCCTACCGAACCGTCGCCGACTTCTCCCTCCACGCAGCCCAGCACTTTCACCTGGGCTTCCCCCTCCACGACTAGTACAACGACCTCTCCAACTGGTCCCGAGGAGGCGACCCTCATATCGCCCTCGAAGATCTGGCTGTCCATCGGCGGGCCCAACAAGCTCCTTCAGTACGACTTCACCAGTAAATCGTTGACGCCGGTGTTCGGCTCCCATAGGAGGATCTCATCCTTCACCCCTCATCCGGCCATTCGGGAGAAGGTCTTCTACCTAGATGCCAATACCAAGAAGATAATCCTCCACCTCCTGAGCGGTCATCAGGAGACGGTCGTCTTCGAGCACAATACCTACGTCAGATGCGTTAGATTCGGGCCCGAGGATAGGCTCTATTTCAGCGAGGCTTTCGGCGCGGGGAGCGACGGCAAGATATACAGGATCGTCAATAACAGGGCGGAACTCTACGTGGAAGTTCCCCTGAGCCAGGTGGGCTACTGGTCGGGTTACTTCGAGTTCACGCCCGAGGGCCTCTACATATCTTCGGGGAATAAGGCATCCGCATCCATATACCAGTACTCGGGAGGCAGGTTCGTCGAGATCGCGCGGTTCAACTCGCCGGTGATGGGCATGGATTACGTGACGGGGGCCAGACTCAGAACTCAATCGGGCGAGGTAACCGTCGAGAGGGGTCTCCTCTTCGCAGATGACATTAACTCCATATACCTCTACGACCTGGGAACAGGGGACCTCTATCTCGTATTCAGGGATGAAAGCCTTCACTTCGTTTACGATGTCTCGGTGGCCCCCTGATCCCCTCCCTTCCTTGAATTTGAATGCCTCTGATCGGGATAGAGCCTCATTAAGCTGTCTCGGCGATGACCTGAAGTCTGAGGGTGGATATGATCACGAGAAGGGTGAATGGTCCCAGGAAGACTATCAGAGGGGAGATCAGCCCGGACGAGGGGAGCGCGTCCATGCCCGCGCCTATCGCCAGGAGGCCGGCCACCGTCCCTATGTTCCCGAGAGAGTTCAGCTTCCCCACTGCCGAGGCGGGATTGGGGAATGTGTAGGCGATGGCCCTGGATGCGGGTATGAACGCCCCCACCGCGGTGGAGATGATGGAGAGGCCGGCGAGGAAGAGAGGGAAGCTCCTGACTCCGATGAGGAGGGATCCCATCGCGAGCATCGCCGTGAGGGCCCTGAGGGTGGCACCCGCGCCCATCCTATCCAAGGCGTACCCCGAGAGCAACTTGGATCCCACCGACAGGCCTCCCACCATGCTCAGGAGGAGGGCAACGGTCCCCCTGCTCAAGGAGAACCACTCCCTCAGTATGACGTAGATGATGGATGAGCCCACCACGCTAGCCATTCCCCCCATCCCAAGGCCCAGCATCATCAACCAGCGAACATCCCCGCCAGCATCCTCTTCCCTCCCCTCCGACCACTCCACCCGGACTCCCCTCGACCCTAGGTAGGCTAGGAGGGAAGAGAGGAGGTACAGGGAGAGGGAGACCAGAACCACGCTCATCACGGGGGAGGCGCTGAACAGGGCCCCGTAGATCGCGTCTCCCGCCGGACCCGCGATGGAACCGACGAAGAAGTAGATGGAGATGGCTCTCCCCGTCCTCCCCCCACCGGCCGCCTCCATCACTAGGTACTGGATGAAGGGCCAGGTGAGGCCCATCAGCGCTCCCTGAAGGAAGCTCAGTCCCGTGACCTCGTACCACTCCTCGGCAAGCGGGTAGAGGAGGACCAGTGAGCCGTTGAGGACCAGGCAGATGGAGGGCAGATGCTTCCACCTCCTCCCAATCCCTCCACTGAAGTAGGCCGTCAGGGATCGGCCGAGCATGTAACCGGCAGTGAGCGTCGATACCCCCAGGAAAGATGCCCTTAATCCCTCCCTTAGGAAGAAGGAGAGGGCTGGAGTCAGCATCCTCGTCGCGAGGGAGCCCGTGAAGGCCAGCACCGTGAAGGCGATGAGAGCTATCAGGTCCACTGGTCCACTTGCAGGGGGTTCATTATATGCGATTAGCTTCCGGTGAAGGAGTCCAGGAAGATCGAGAAGGACCTCGCGATCAGCCTCACATTCAGGATGGTGTCCCGGCCTAGGAGCCTGGCGGCCTCGACGGCCCATCTCAAGAACTCCTTGGGTACACCCGAGAGCTCCATGACGGGATCCTCACCCAAGATCGGAAGGGAGAAGAGGATAGGTTTCAGCTGAGTCGCCAGCGCCACCGCGGCGATCGCCCTATCGCGCTTGAGCTCGTCCCACGGGAGGGGTTCCAGTGGGAGCATCTCCCTCAGCAGGGGCCACTGGGTATGGGCCAGTCCCCTCTCAACCAGGTAGGTGGAGACCTCGTAGTCCTTCACCGCTATCGACAGCAGGTAAAGGACCTTGGGGGCCTGATCCGCAAGGGGGAGGTCTCTCCTAGAGACGGAAATCTCGTAATATTTCCTATGACCGTGCAATTTGGCATGGCCCAGCTCGTGATAGACGGAGGCGGTTAACAGATCCTCTGGCACCTCGATCCTGACTACAACGGTGGGCTTCTCCAAGACTATGTGAAGGGCGTAAAAGTCGGCCGATTCGGGGGTCCAGTACTCGCCCAGCACCCTCCTGAGATTCCCCTCTCCCCTCACCACCACGAGGTCAAACTCCCCCACCTCCACCTCTTGAGCCGCCCTCTCAACAATCTCGATCACGGGGAGGGCCTCCCCGGGGGATACTCCCACCAGCCTGATCACAAGGGTAGTTCTCGGGTGCGTCATATTAAGCTGAGCCGGGAAGGTATATCACTTGGGAGCTCTTGGTATGGGGGGTGCGGGATGAGGATCTATCTGGTGAGACACGGTGAGGCAAAGAGCAAGGAGGAGGATCCCGAGAGGCACCTCACCGAGAGGGGGAGGGAGGAGGCCAGGAGGATAGCGAGCTTCCTATCGAGAGTGGGGATCGGCGTGGAGGAGGTGCTCCACAGTGGCAAGACCAGGGCCAGGGAAACCGCCGAGATAATCGCGACCGAGCTGGGAATCCGGGTCAGGGAAGTGGACGGGCTCGATCCGCTCGCTGATCCATCCGAATGGGCGGAACGCCTGAGGGAAATGGAGGGCGACGTGATTCTGGTCGGTCATCTGCCCCACTTGAGCAGGCTTGCCGGTCTGCTGCTGACCGGAAGCCCGTCGGAGTTCGTGAAAATGTCATCAGGAGGGGCCCTCTGCTTGGAAAGGGAGGAGAATGGCTGGTTCCTGATCTGGCTGGTCTCCCCGACGATCCTCGCCTGAGCTGCACGGGCATCCCCTCGCCCAAGGCGAGGACATCACCTGCCCCCTGACAGCTACGGTCTCCCGGGTATGGGCGCCTTCAGCTCGCGGGCGGACGCAAGCGCGGCTGGGGCTTCCTACAGCCTCGAGGCCAACTCGGTTCACATCACGCGCAGTCTAACACTCCTGACCACTGAGAGGAATAGAACCGTCTCCTCCAGGGGAAAAACTTCTCGAAGTCAGAGAGACGGGGAAACCTTTCCGAGCGGCTCGTGGAAGGTGTGGCCGCGCTTGCATGTGGGATATATAGGGGGAAATCCACGATCATACATGGGTATGATGGAGGTCAGGCTCGAGGAGAGGGGACGAGTTGTAATACCATCCAAGGTGAGGAAGCTCTTGGGACTGAAGAAGGACAGAGTTCTGATTCTAGAGGTGAAGGACGGTAAGATCTTGCTCATCCCCAAGAAGAAGATCTCGGTGGATGACCTGTACGGGATTGCTGGTGTTGGAGAGGTGGAGATAGAGGATGTCGAGGGATCCCTCGCTGGAGAGGAAATTCGTTGACTCTAACGTCTTCCTATATGTCCTGAGGGCAGATCCCAGATATGGAGAAAGGACGAGAGCTCCTCAGGGATCAGGGGCTGGTCACAT
>JACXSR010000123.1:0-6723 GCA_035319845.1 Thermoproteota archaeon | reverse complement strand
TGCCCCTACTGAAATCGAATCCTAGGACAGCTAGGATGTGCTCTATCAGCCTCTTCAGGAGCATCCTATCATAGGATTCGTCCTCCAGGGGATGTCTCTCTGGATACTTCTCTTTTGCCTTCTTGAAGAGATCGGAAATCTGGGAAACCTTTGAGAACATCCTTTCGCACTTCTTGACCGTGAGACCCTCCTCATACAGATCGAGCAGGGCGTCATAGGGGTGGTCCTCGTACCCCAAGTACTCGGCCTTCTTCCTCTCCAGTTCCACGATCTTCCTTAGCACCGGCTCGAACATCCCGAAGTTCGACTTGGCCTTCGCCTCCTTCCAGACTTGAAAGGCCTCTGCAGTGGTTCGCTCCTCCTCCTCGATGAACTCCTTGGGAATCTTAGTGTAGTACTTTATCCACCTCTTGAGCACGCGTATTATTCCCCTCTCAAGGTCGTTCTGTGGCTTGGCGCTCTCCACTAGGGAGATGAATTCTGGATGAGTGTACAACCTCTGTACTTGGGTCCTGAGATTCCCCCTGACCTCTCCCCTCTCCCTAAAGGCGCCAGGTGGCATGTAAGTCTCCATGTCCCACCCCAGGAGGGAGAGAGCGTAGTTCAGGGATCTGATGTCCCTGTACCTCCTGACCAGTTCCTTCACTTCCGGGGAGATTATCCGTTCCATACGATCACCCAAGTAGAATAAGTTAAAATAATTGAAGGAAGGGTCAGGTTCTCTCTATCCTCTCGATCCTATCCCTGAGAACCTTGGCTCTCTCTTCGAGGGATTTTATAGCCTTATCCTTCTCCTTGAGCTCTCTCTTTCCCTCTCCCTTTGGCAGATCACCCACCTCGATTTTGGCCCTCACAACATCCCTTTCCTCCTTGAGCTTCGATATTTCCTGCTCTATGTTAGCTAGCATGGACTTGAACGGCTCGAGATAGGTGTTCAGCTTGGCCTGAACTTCCTCGAGGGATCTCTCGTATTCTCCTTTCAGCCTCCTGTACTCCGACTCTCCAACTTTACCCTCCTTCCTCTTATCCTCAAGCCTTCTCATCAGTTCGAGGATTCTCTCCTTCTCCGCAAGTAGAGCATCGACCTTGCTCACTCTCCTCTTGAATCTCCCAGCGCTGGAGAGCCTACCCCTCACCATCCTGATCAGCGCGTAGAGTATGAGCAGCAGTACGAGCAGGAGGAAGAGAAATACGCCTATTGAGGTGCTCGAGTACCTGAGATCGACTCTCAGTTGGGAGTAGGTGTAACCCCCGGTTGTCTCCACCCTGATCTTGAGGAGGAACTTCCCGAAAACCGGTACATTTGGGACCTCTATTGTCTTGTGAATTACCTCCTCCCCTCCTGGTGCCACCTTAGTGGGCTCATCGAAGGGGATCTGGTACTCCCCGAAGTTGGCGCGGATTGGGAGGAAGAACACCTCCTCAGATGTGACGTAAACCCTCAGTCCGGTTACCTCTATCTCCTTAGATCCGAGATTCCTCACGATTAACCTCAGATCAACGCTCTCCCCTGGGGAAGCTGATAGATAAGGGGGTTCGATTCTTGCGCTAATCCCTTGGGATGTGAGTTGGGAGAGGGGCACGATGGTTAGCAGGAGGACGATCGCTAGGATGCGATTTGACTTCATACGCCTCTGAGCTACTGATTCAGTAATAAGTTAACTTATGCGCTTTCAAATCCGCATCGACCTGTGGGGGTTAAAGGATCAGTACCCCTCGTATCTACTTCCAGGTGCCCCGCAGACCGGGCATCTCTCAGGAGGTTCAGGACCCACGTGAGTGTGTCCGCATACGGGACAGATCCATATCTTTCCGTCCACCGGATAGTCCTCTCCCCTGTCCACGTAATCCTTCGCCTCTTTGAACAGCTTGGCGTGTATTTTCTCCGCCTCCAAAGCCCATTTGAAGCTCAGGGCTGCCTTCCTCTCCCCCTGTAGTTCAGCCACGGATATGTAAGCCGGATACATCTCCTCAACCTCGTATTCCTCCCCCATTATCGCGAGTTCTAGATTCTTGGAGGTATTCCCGGGGCCGAAGGTTGCTCCAGCCACCACCTTCAGATCTCCTTTGAGTTCGGAGAGTGCGTTGAAGTGATTACTTGCATGAACCCTCTCCGCGTAGGCTATCGCCCTAAAAAGCCTAGAGACATTAGGAAAACCCTCCTGATCCGCCTTCTCGGCGAAGAGGATGTAGCGCATGTGGGCCATGGACTCTCCCCCGAAGGAAGAGGCCAGCGCGTCCAGCGTCATGGGCCTAACCAATATCCCACCCCTGGGTATAACTGCGTAATAATATAAGTTTAACGAATGTTCATATGTAGTATTCCCTAGTGGCACACCTGACCCCGCCTCCCCCTGCCTCGATCTGGGGTATACTCACCTCGATCAAGTCAAGTCCCCACTCCCTCTCCAAGTACCTGTTCGCCTCCCTGTTGAAGGAGTCCACCACTATCTTCCCGTTTCCCAGATTCAAACCGTTCACCATGGTGATCTCACTGCCCTCAGCTGGTATCTCATCCACTTCTATGCCCAGATCCCTGAATACCTGACCGAGCTCGACTATCTCGAGGGACTCGCTGTACTTCACCAACGAGTAGAAGCCCATCCTACCGGGACTAACGAAGGTAACTGGACCTGCGTGCATCATGACCACGTCCAAGTGGACTGCACCGGTGCGCCAGTCCTTTATGTAACCGGGGAGGGGAACGCCGTACACCTCCACTTCCAACCCCTGTAACGCGAGAAAGTCGTGGATCAGTTTGAGAGCCGCGATATTGCTTCCTCTAACTCCTATTCCAGTGAAGAGTGCCTGCTTATCCCCTTCAACCAGTATAAAGTTCCCTCCCTCGGCTTTGGCCCTGATAAGCAGCTCTCCATTGCGCCACCACCTAGGTCTGAACGCTGGGACTAGGCCCTCTCGCTGGAAAAAGGCTCTGGCAACCTCCTCCTCACCTCTCCTTATATCCAGAGCCATGTTCATGATGATCGGCTGTTCTGACCACGCCACGCTGGGATCCCTTGGGTATCCTAGCTTGGGCAGCGTCTTTTCAACGCTCACCTTGATCACTTCGTACCCCATGTCCTCCAATACCTCACCGGATTCGCCGGCCATGAAGACGACTCTCACCCCCTCGCCCCTGATGGCGTCTGCCAGCGAGGACAGGTCCCTGACCCATCCATCGAAATCCGGAGCGGGGGTTCCGTCGTACGCCGTCTGCTTCCACACCCACTCGGTCCACCTCCCCCTCACTTCCTCCAAGTGGCGCTTCTCCGGCAGAGCCAGCGCTACATTGGTCTTTTTCGAGTCCTCTGCCCTCAACTTGACTCTCCTTGTGAGCTCCTTGAGGAGAGACTCGGCCCCGGATTTGACCTCGTCCGGGGAGGCTGCTCCCGTCAGGGAGATCACCAAGTCAACGGCTGTGAATAGATCGGCATCGTGGAGATCTTCTACCCTGATAATCTCAATAGGGGGTTGAGGTGGGAGATCTTCCCCGTGGAAGACTTGAGAGTAGCTCCTCCTCATCACAGGAGGATTAGATGACTCATCCATTGCGATGCGTATTGACGCGTCGTCCTCCCCGACAAGTCTTTCTAGGAGGGATCGTAAATCCATAAGGAGCTTCCCAAGGGATATTGAAAAAAGGTTAGGTTAGGCAGGTCTCATGAACTTGGCGGCCTCCTTGAAGGCTTCTATCGCCTTCTCTATGTCCTCTCTCGTGTGAACCACACTGATCGTCCACTCGTCGTCGCTGACCACCGGTTCTATGAACACGCCCCTGTTCATCATCGCTATCCAGTAGCGCCACCATGCGGCGTCGTCTTGCTGGTAGAAGGTCGGAAGGTCCACCACGGGCTCAGTCGCGCCGGGATAAATGTGACCATTGGGCCCTATCCACTGGACCACTGCGGGGATCCTGTAGTCATCTACTATGTCTTGGAAGGCCCTACTGAGCTCATCGCAGAGCCTGTGAGCCCTAGGATAGGCATCTATGGTCAGCACCTTTGTGAGGGTTGCCAAGGCTGCTGCCATCACCAGTCTGTTAGCGTTGAAGGTCCCGGCATGAACGGCGCTGTGCGGTCCGACGACGGACATCACCTCCTCCTTCCCTATAATCGCGGACACGGGGAAGCCTCCCCCTATGCTCTTCGCCGTCACCGCGAGGTCAGGCTTAATGCCGAAGAACTCGGTCGCACCGCCAGGCGCGAGCTTAACTCCCGTCTTCACCTCATCGAAAATCAGGAGAGCCCCATACTCCTCAGTAAGCTCCCTTAAACCCTCCAAGAAGCCCGGTTTGGGAGGCACGACACCTATGTTCATGGCAACTGGCTCCACTATTACAGCGGCTATCTCCTCCTCATGTTTGCTGAACAGCCTCTCCACCGAGTTGAGATCGTTGTACCTAGCTATTAGAACGGAGTTCAAAGTAGTGCCCGGTATCCCCGGGCCCACAGGTATCTTCCTAGGAAACTTCCTGCCCATCTGGCCGGGAGGCGACTTTATGCTCACCAGAACGTAGTCATGAGCACCATGATAGTTCCCCTCGAACTTCACTATCTTGTCCTTACCGGTGTAGGCCCTAGCTATCCTTATGGCGTGCATCGTCGCTTCGGCGCCTGAGTTGCTGAACCTCACCTTATCGAGTCCCCACCTCCTCGCCAACTCCTTGGCCACAAGTCTAGCCTCGGGTACATCCGTTCCAAAGGCGGTTCCCTCCTGTATAACCTCCTGAACCGCTTCGACTACTGCGGGATGGCTGTGGCCCGAGAACACCGCCCCCATGGCGAGGTTGAGGTCCACATACTCGTTACCATCCACATCCCAGACCTTTCCGCCCTTTCCTTTGGCTATATAGATCGGATAAGGCTCGAAGAACCTCATGTTGCTGTTCACACCGTGAGGTACGTATTTTCGAGCCTCCCTGAATATTTGTTCGGACCTACGGGTCCTCTCCGTGTACCTACCGAGTTCCTCGGAGAAGAAGTCGGGGACTTCCCCTAACCAGCCAGCCAAAGTACCACCAGCGCTAGGCCCGCCAGATCCTTATAAAACCTAGCCTCAGGGTTTATTAGAGAGCGATACGTGATGAGGTAGGTGAACATGGTAGCCCCGTATGCAGGAAAGGTTTTGAGGGTAGACCTGTCCGAGAATAAAATAGTTGTCGAGAACACGAGGAGAGATTGGGCCGCTCTCTACCTTGGAGGAAGAGGTCTAGGCATCAGGTATCTCTATGAGGAAGTTCCGCCCTCCATAGGGGCTCTCTGGCCTGAAAACAAGATTATAGTTGCCACTGGACCACTGACGGGTACGGTGGCCCCACTTACTGGAAGGTTCACGGTGGTGACCAAATCCCCGAAAACAGGCACATTAAATGACAGTTATGTGGGAGGGGCCTTCGGTCCCGAGCTTAAGTACGCGGGATACGACCTCATGATAGTCCAAGGTAAGGCTGAGAAACCCGTGTACATATCCGTGAAGGATGATGAGGTAGAGATAAGGGATGCTAGCCACCTCTGGGGTAAGACAATCCCTGAGGCTACGGAGGAGCTGAAGAAGGATCATGGTAAGCTGGCTAGGACTATGGTGATAGGGCCCGCTGGAGAGAATCTCAGTTACATGGCCTCCGCCGTGGTTGACGAGCATTTCATAGCCGGTAGAGGGGGAGTGGGCGCTGTATTTGGGTCCAAGAAACTAAAGGGAATAGTGGTTGAGGCAAGCGAGAGGAGCATAGATTTCCCCAATCCCGCTAGGTTCAGGGAGACCGTGGCTAGGCTCATGAAGGAGAGCGTGCTCACTGAAACTAACCTCTGGGCTAGGACCGACGGGACCCCTGTAATAGTGGATCTAAGCAATAATGTTGGGGCATTACCCCATCTGAACTTCAGGGAGGGCTATTATGAGTACGCGAACTACATCAATACTGACGTGGTGAAGGCCAAGCTGGACAGCAGGTTCGCGTGTCATTCGTGCCCCCTCGCATGTAAGAGGAAGATAAAGACGAAGAGAGGGGTCATCAAGGCACCTGAGTACGAGACAATAGGGATGATGGGGTCAAACCTGTCCCTCAAGGACATGGATGAGCTGGCCCATCTCGGAGAGCTGGCCGATCAGCTCGGCCTAGATACTATAAGTCTCGGTGCCACCCTCAGCTTCCTCCTTGAGATAAGGGAGAGGGGGATAGTAACTGACGAGGAGATAGGGTTCCACGTGGACTGGGGTGAGCCGGAGGCCCTCGCCAAGCTGGTGAAGATGATAGCATACAGGGAGGGCATCGGCAACACCCTCGCCGACGGGGTGAAGAGGGCCGCCGAGAGGATAGGAAGGGGCAGCGAGAAGTATGCGATGCACATAAAGGGATCTGAGATTCCGGCATACGATCCTAGATCGAGCTGGGGAATGGCCCTGGCCTATGCCACTTCTGATAGAGGCGCCTGTCACCTTAGGGCTTGGACCATAGCTAGCGAGGCCTTCGGGGACATACCACCCCTCACATTCGACGGTAAGGCGAAGCTGACCAAGGACCTCCAAGATCTCAACAGTGTCAAGTGGAGCCTGATCATATGCGACTTCTGGATAGTCGGATACAGGGAGATGGCCGACCTGCTCAGCGCCACGCTGGATGTGGACTTCAAGGAGTCCTATCTGCAGGAGGTCGGGGAGAGGATATGGAACCTCTCGAGGATTTACAACGTGAGAGCGGGCTTCAAGAGGCAGGACGACTATCCA
>JACXSR010000189.1:0-6784 GCA_035319845.1 Thermoproteota archaeon | reverse complement strand
ACAAGTGCACCTTCTGCTACGACAACCGCGTCACGCAGGGCAGGCTGCCCGCCTGCGTGGAGACGTGCGTGGGACACGCGAGGATATTCGGCGACTTGGAGGATCCCAACAGCGAGGTGTACAAGCTCGTGCAATCTGGGGAGGCAGTTCCCCTGAGGCCCGACCTCAGCACGAAGCCGAAGGTATTCTACATATTCAAGTCCTCGGTGGGAGGTGAGTGATGTGTACATGGTCCAGCACTGGTGGGAGTGGTTGATCGCCGCCTACCTCTTCCTTGGAGGCATGGGCGGTGGCGGCATGATGGTCAGCTACTACTTCTGCTGCAGGAGGGATGAGCACAAGCTAGCAGCTCTCTCCGCCATAGCTTCGCTGATAATAGTCGTGGTTGGCGTCTTCTTCCTAATACTCGACTTGGAGAAGCCGGAGAAGTTTTACCTAGTGTTCATGAGTCCTCATCTGAACACTCGCTCCATGATATTCGTCGGATCATCGATACTCACCGCCTTCATCGTGTTCGGCCTGATTTACATCACATCCCTGAACGTGGAGTGGCCCAGCATCCTCGGGAAGATAATTCCCATACTGCCTTGGTACGGGAAGGGTGGAGTAGCCTCTCTAACGGGATTACTAGCTGCCATTGCGGGCTTCCTGACCACATTCTACACGGGCGTTCTCATCGGCGTCCTGAAGTCCGTGCCCTTCTGGCACACACCCGCATTGCCGCTGCTGTTCGTGGCCTCGGCGCTCTCAACAGGTGTCGTGGGAATACTCCTCCTCAATGATGTGTACGCCCTCATGAGACCCAAGGAGGAGAGGCACAGGTACGAGGAGTACTGCTCCACGCTGGGCAAGTGGGATGCCATCCTCATATCCATAGAGCTGTTGATAGTGTTCACTTACCTCTTCATATTCAGCTATGGTCCAAGGGAGGCGGAACTGTCCGTTCAGCTCTTAGTTGCCGGTAATATGGCGCCGCTCTTCCTAGGAGGGGTGGTCCTAATGGGACTTTCGGTACCGCTCCTCCTCGAGTACTGGCACATAATGAGTGAGAACAGGGGCAAGAAGGTCACATGCACCCTCCCCATGATCGCCGCGGTCCTCGTGATAGTAGGAGGGCTCATACTCAGGTACGCGATACTTCAAAGCGGAGTGATGACTATATTCCTACCTCCCTCCTGACCATTCTCCCTTTTCCCTCTTTTTGAACCGAAAAAGGAGATGGGATGGGTCATTTCAGGCTACCGCACTCGTCAACGCATCTTCCTATCACTTTAAGCGCATTCATCATCACGCCCAGACCTCTCTGGACCTCCGGATCCCTGAGCTTACTCATCAAACCCAAAAGGCCGACTCTCTCCTCCTTATCTAAAGCCTCTGAGAACTCTTCCATGCATTTAGGCGACACTAGGAAGGCAAACCTTCCCAGCAGCTCAGACAAACCCTGCAGGGCCTCTTCCTTCATGAATGCCCTTTCAAAGGCCATTATGGAGAAGAAAAGCCCGAAGAGCTCGTCGAGCATGCCTGCCCCGATGAAGAGCTCCAATCTCTCAAGCAAGTAGTTTAGGGAATCCAATCTCTCCAAAAGGGTCTCGAGCTTCTTTACATTCTCGGGATCGGATAAGAGCTCATCCACCTTCACCTTACCATCCTCCGACATCCCAACCACCTCAGATGTTCCCGCTCAATATGCATGTCCAGTAGATCCTGTTCATGGCAAGCTTCGCGAGGTGCAGAACCCTGGATGGGATCAATCCGGGCGCGTCCTTGTAGTAATAGTTAGAGACCTGAGCTGATGCGACTCCCCTCCCCATCTCTATAAGGCAGAAGCTCTGTCCGTCGAACATGACCCTCTTGCTCTCCCCCATGATCTCGTAGGCTATGTTATCGGCGACCGTTGAGGCCTGGAAGTGGGCGACCACCCCCGTCTTCGGAGTGGGTAAGGCCGTCGCATCGCCCACGGCGTACGCGTCATCGTAGCCCTTCACGTTTAAGAAGTAGCGATCCACGGGTATCCAACCCTCATCGTCTCCTATCCCCGATTTGATCACCACATCGGCTCCCCTGTGGGGCGGCGTCAGGATCAGGAGGTCATACTTCAGCGAGTCCCCCTCCATCGACCTAACTTCTTTCCTCTCCGGATCTATCTCATCCACTGTGAAGTAGGTAACAGGCTCGATACCCCTCTCCTCCATGTTCTCGACCATTACCTTGCTCAGGAGCCTAGGAGGGTAGGGTCTCTCCAGTGGAGACACGTATTTTATCTCCGTCTTCTCCCTGACCCCTCTTATCCTGAGGAACTCGTCGGCCAGGAACGCTATCTCAAGGGGGGCCACGGGGCACTTGTAGGTCAGTCCTCCGACGCCGACCACGAGTTTACCTCCCTTAAACCCCATGAGCCTGTTGAACAGCTTTTTAGCGTCATCGAAGGTCCACATGTGATTAACAGCTTCCTTGAATCCGGGGATCTCCTCATAGTTGAGAGTGGAGCCCGTAGCTATCACCAGATAATCATAGGTCCTCTCCTCTCCACCCTTGAGCCTGACTTTCCTGTCGTCTAGATCTATCCTCTCTACCTCGCCCTTCGTGAACCTCACTCTCTTCCTGTAGAGTCTCCTCCTTGGCCTAGTTATGTCCTCCTTCTCGGCCTCCCCAACGGCCACGAACAGGAAACCTGGCTGATACCAGTGTAGGTCACTCCTGTCTATCACTTCCACCTCAACGCGATCAGGTACCTTCCTCACGAGCCTGTTGGCGAGGATCGTTCCCCCGTCTCCACCCCCTATTATGAGGACTTTACTCGGCATCACGTTCACCGTCATCTTGCCGTGACTCTGATCAACGCCCTGATGACACCGCCCTCCTCAGCTAAGGAAATTAGCTCGTTTCCGGTCCTCTCTACCCATGCCTTCACATCGCTCTTGAAGCCGGGATCCGTGGCCAATACCTCTATCACATCCCCGTTTTTCGCCTTCCTGTAGGCCTTGATAAGGTTCGTCAGAGGACCGGGGCAGGAGATGCCCCTCGCATCTATAGAGATGGTAGGACTTACATCCGTCATGATGATCAACCCTTCATATTAGTGGTGTTCTAAAACGGAGTTTTCACAATAAAAACTCGACGGAAAAGGGCACCTCCTCACTTAGATATGGCTAAATAGAATAGCTATGGCTTAGAAACCTTGATGAGCCTATCAAGAGGCTGGATGCGGCCCTGGCGGATCTGTGAAGCTCGAACCGTGCCGCCTCGCGTTAAAACTGTATATTTGAAACGGTGTAAACACCTATTGAATAAATATAGAATTCCGCTATGACCATTTAATTTAACAATAGGCGAGTTCATCTCCACATCTATTGGTTCCACTGAAGTTTGGAAAAAGTAAATATTGTGTCCTCGCGAAGATATTCGGTGAGAATGGACCTCAAGGACGTGTTTTCTCTGTTAGAGGACAACGCTAGGAGGACTTGGAATCCACTGGGCGTCAGAGAGATAAAGTGTGGCGAGTGGGCGAAGGGGTTAGGGCTTTCCGAGAGGGGAGAATACCTCCTGTACACGGGGTGCCTATACCAGATGGTCCCCGATATAGAGGCTTTCTCAGGAATATTGAAGAGATTGGAATCCGCTGGCAAGACGGTGTTCTCCGTATCTCTCAAGATAACAAGGGCCCTGAACAAGCTGGGTCTAGATTTAACGGGTATCTACACCACAATAGCCGTCTCCGGGGAGAGGAGGGAGAGGTTCAGCGCCGTCCTCAGGAACATAGTTAGGGCCCTGAGGAGCGTGGGAATTGAGCCAGCTTACATGAGAGAGGAGCCGTACAACGGTGTCCTCTATCACGACTTAGGTTTGGATCATCTCTTCGAGCCCCATGCGAGGAGGCTGGCGGAGAAAATAAGGAGGACGGGAGCCAAGACCGTGATAACAGTCGATCCTCACACGACCTACGCCCTCAGGCACCTCCTGCCCGAGGTGGTGGAGGGTTGGGATGTGGAGGTGGTTCACTACTTGGAGGTACTGGCAGAGAGGGGATATCAACCCACAAAGAGGGGAGGGAGCGCGGTCATCCACGACCCCTGCTACTTGGCTAGGTGGAATGGCGTCTTGGATCAGCCCAGGGAGTTGCTGGATAGAGCTGGGATCCGATTGAAGGAACCGGAGTTCTCTAGAAGATTCACTGGATGCTGTGGTGGACCCATAGAATCCCTGCTCCCCACGATAGCATCCGAGGTGGCGAGGAAGAGGGTCAAGGAGTTAGTGGAGGCGGGGAGCAAGAGGCTGGTCGTGGCCTGCCCGATATGCCTAGTCAACCTCAGCAGAGAGGCGAGGGAGTTCGGAGCCGAGGTCCTAGATATATCCGAGCTGCTGGGGTGATGGCTATGGATCTAGCTGATGTCAGTAGGCTTCTGGTGAAGGCCTCCAAGGACCCCGTGCTGAGGACGGGGCTTGACAGATCCATCTCCTCCTACTGGAAGAAGAGGAAGGCCATTTTCGGGAGATATCCCTATGTGGAGGAGCTGGCGAGGCAGGTGAGGGAGATAAAAGAGAGGTCGATTTCAATGATGGAGGAGCTAGTGAAGCAGGCCAAGGAGAGCGTGGAGGAGAACGGAGGTATAGCATACGTTGCGAAGGATGCCGAGGAGGCTAGGAAGATAGTGGGTGAGATAGTGGGGAGCGGGAGAATGGTGATAAAGGCTAAGAGCATGACCACCGAGGAGCTAAAGCTGAGGGAATATCTGGAGGAGTTGGGCAACGAGGTGTATGAGACAGATCTGGGCGAGTTCTTGGTTCAGTTTTTGGGGCCTAAACCCATGCACTTCATTTCCCCGTCGATTCACATCACCAGGGAGAAGGTGGCCGAGTTCTTGGAGAGGTTCATGGGGGAGAGTGTGGATAAGGATGATGTCGAGGGCATGGTGGCTCTCGTGAGGAAGTTCCTCAGGGAGAAGTACTTCACCGCGGATGTGGGAATAAGTGGGGCCAACGTGTTCGCCGCCGATGTGGGAGGGGTCTTCCTGATAGAGAACGAATCGAACATTAGGCTGACGATAACCCTCCCCGATAAGTATGTGGCAGTGGTCGGCATGGAGAAGATCGTGCCCACACTGGGTGACGCTTGGAAGGTGGTCGAGGTGATAACGAGGTACGGTGGATACAAAGTTACCTCTTACGTCAGCCTGATCACCCGCCCCTCGGAAGCCTCCTCCGGAGATCTAGGTCCCAAGGAGATGCATGTCATTTTCCTGGACAATGGTAGAACAGAGGCCGCGAAGGACCCAGTGCTCAGGGAGACCCTCTACTGCCTCAGGTGCGGCGCCTGCCAATACCTCTGCCCCGTATTCGGGATTGTCGGAGGATACTGGTCCGGCCTCGGGTCCGCATACTCAGGGGGCATAGGCGTGATGTGGAGCTACATCACGGAGGATGAGGAGAGGGCATCCTACCACTCTTTCGCCTGCCTCCTCTGCGGCAGGTGCAAGGAGGCCTGCCCGGTCAAGATAGATCAGGCTAGGGTACTGAGGGAAATAAGGAGGAGGATGGCAGAGAAGATGGCTAGGGGAATTAACCCTCCATGAGCTTCTTAGCTTCTCTTCTCGCCTCCTCCACTCCCCTCCTCCTGATAGCCTTGAGCATCCTGGCCTGATCTATGTCCATGGGGCAGTGCTCAGTACATCCTTTGTCCCCCAGGCAGAGGAAAGATCTGAAGTAGGCCTCCCTCAGCCCCTGAGTGATGTAGGTCCATATGATACCAATCCCACCAGCGTATACTTCGCCTCCCCAGAAGCCACCGTACATCCTGAAGATGGGACAGACGTAGTGGCAGGCGCCGCACCTGAGGCAGTAGAGAGCCTCCTTGAACTCCGGATCCTTAGCAGCCTTCATCCTCCCGTTGTCTAGGAGTATGACATGAAGCTCTCTGGGTCCGTGGGCCCCGTAGGTCACCTTCTTCTCTATGTCACCCGTCTTACTAGGCCCAGCTATGATACTCAGGTAGGAGACACTCTTGTATCCGGAGAACCTCATTATGACCTCGCTGACCTTGAAGGCGTCGGAGAGGGTGGGGACTATCTTCTCCACCCCCACCACCGCTATGTGAACTGGCGGGGTGCTCGTGGCCAGCCTGCCATTCCCCTCATTAGTGAGAATGAACAAGGCCCCTGGATCTGCGGCTAGAGCGTTCGCACCACTCACACCAACGTCAGCCCTGCAGAACTTCTCCCTTAAGAATTCCCTTACCATCTTCACCATTCCAGGTATGTCGTCCCTGTCCACCGGCCTGCCGAAGGCCTTCTCCAGGAATTCAGCCACCTTCTCCCTGGTGAGGTGCAGGGCCGGAGAGGTGAAGTGCATGGGTTTAGGCCCTAGTGCCTGCACCAAGAACTCGCCCAGATCTGTCTCATACACCTCGTTGCCCAACTCCTCCAGATACTCCCTCAGGAATATCTCCTCGGTGGTTAGACTCTTCACCTTCACTACTGTCTTCCCGCTCCCCACTATCTCCCCGGCTATCCTCCTGGCCTCCTCGGCATCCTTCGCCAGATAGCAGTGGCCCTTGTTCTCCTCTATATTATCGCAGGCCACCCTTACGAGCTCATCCAGGTGATCTATGGAGTACTCCTTTATCCTCCTGACCTCCTTAGCGAGCTCGAACATGTCAGGGTACCTCTCAGCCACCCTCAAGTAGTTCCTGTAGTAGTTGTCACATGTCCTAGGCACGGCTGTACTGACGACAGGGTCGTTCAATGCCCTCTCATGGATGAACTCGATGTATTGGTTGAAGGAGGAGAAC
>JACXSR010000103.1:0-7019 GCA_035319845.1 Thermoproteota archaeon | reverse complement strand
CCTGAACTCGAACTCTTCCAGTTCTGGCTCTCCCACTGAAGGTCTGTAGGCATGAGGTGTCGTGAGGTAGAGTCTCAGGACATTCTCATGGTCAGCCTCTATCCCCAACTTACCGAGCCCTGCCCTAAAAGAGTGTATCATCGATTCTCTAATGAGCGTGAGATATCTCCTCACCTCGGAGCGCTCTCTCCTAGCCTCTTCCAATAACTCCCTAGCTGTCTCGAGATCGTTCAATCGGATCACCTCGATTGGCGGGCCCGGCGGGATTCGAACCCGCGACCCCCCGGTTAAAAGCCGGGTGCTCTTCCATGCTGAGCTACGGGCCCGGATGGATTGTAAGATCTCCCCTAGATAAATCTTATCTTGCTTGAGATCTTGGTCATATCCATAGGAGGGGGACAATAACCTGAGGAAGCAACGCCAAAGCCAGCAGAGGCTTGGCCAGCCTACTCGATCTCATTAGAGAAGAGAGCATCGCCATTAATTCGCTTCCCATGAACACGGTCTCCGCTTTTCCCCTGTAGCACTCTACCTTGGCCTCGACCATGGAGTCAATTGATTCTTTAACCAGATTGATGAGGTAAGATGCCTTCTCTCTCAAGCAATCCTCACGGGTACCACACTCAATACCGACTGGGTTATACCTATTCTTGGTGGAAATCGTCTCGTGGGTATCTGTCGTGGAGACCACTATCTTGACTCCTCGAGGCGCGAGTTCATCTATTAAATCCCTGAGCTCAGGGATCATGTTGTTACCATCGATCATGACGTAGGATATGGTGGAGTTTCTAATCCTCAGGCTGAGCACTCCAATCCCTCCGCGTCCCAGGGAGGGCCAGCCCGGGTCATCCCATCTATATCCCACCAAAGCCCTGTCATGACATTCGCCCTGAATCGCGGATTTCCCCAGTTCTAGGAGAATTCCGACTAGCTTCTGGCCTAACTCCGAGTCAACAAAAGCCATTTCGTACCAATCTCTCCTCAGAGAATCGTGTCTATCCACCACAGACACGCCAACCCCCAGCTCCTTGGCCAAAACTTCTTCTATCTCGTGGGGGATATCCTCAAAACTCTCTAAGGGTCTGCCTGAGACGGTGAAGAGAATTGTATTGCCGAATCTCTGGGCACTGACCTCGAATTCCTCACTCATTGCAAACACTGGTTCCCCGATGCAGCATGTGGACACCTTGCCGAGCGATTCTCTGACCTCCTCCAATAGCTCATCCGCTAACTTCGAAGAGGCTAGATTCCTCTCATGGGAACACGCTCTCCTCAGAAAGATGGGATTCAACCCCATGTTCCTGAGGTGAGTTACGACCTTTCTCGGAAGATCGTGGCTTCCCATTCTGAAGGGGCCCGGATGTACATCGAGAGTGGTTATCACCGACTTGCCTAATCTTATAACGTCGTAGCTAGCGAAGCCCTTAACGCCCCTCTCCACCAGTCTATCCTCTAGGGAAGCCCCCGAATCCCCAAGCACGATATCTGCCAAAGCCCTGACGCCGTCGAAGCCTCTGAGCCCTATTACAGGTTCAGTCACTGAACCTACCACTGCCCCCACAAGGCGAGCCGAGATAATAGGCATCAGGAGGGTAAGGAAAAGTTGAAGCGATAGTCCATTAACTAGGAGCGCCTCCACGGCTAGGATGAATGGCAGCACTTTAGACCTGACAGACTTTCCCATAGACCAAGATATGAGAGATCCTAATAGAAGAGAGGTGTAGCAAAGCGAACAGTAGGAAATGCCCAATTCTTCGAGGGGAACCCCGATGGCGAGTGGTACTGTTATGAAAAACGAGGTCCACAGGGATCTCCTTAGGTCGAAGTACTCGGCGCTCCTCCATACCGAGAACAAGGACGTTGTCGAGAAAAGGGCAGATGTGAACAGATATCTCAGGGATAATTGATACGCCCCGAGTGCATGAAGTCCACCCCACGGAATCGCTATGGCAACGACATTGAGTAATAATGCCGAATGTATTCCCGGGAGGGTGAAAAGATCCTTACTCCTCTCGGTGGCAACATCCAGTGCCACATTATACCGCACTTCTATAACACCATCCCCTTATATTGCAAAAATCTTTTTATTTACGTGGGCGTAGATGTTAGCAAGGAGTCGGGGACCGACTCCGCATCCCCTTGGACGGCGCTGTGGGGGTGTTATCTCATGCCTAGAGTAAAGGGAATAACCGCGAAGGAGATAGAGATACTGAGAAAGCTGGTGGAGAATGGAAGGATAACCTACACTCAGATAGCCAGAGAGCTCGGAATGAGTCCTGCTGGCGTCATGAAGAAGGTCAGGAAGCTCGAGGAACTTGGTATAATAAAGGGATACACTGCTCTCGTCGACCACGCTAAACTCGGTAAGGGGAACAAGTATATAATCCTGCTAGAGACGGAGCCGGGTAAGCACACTGACGTGGCAAAAAAGGTGGTAGAGCTCTTAGGCAACTCGGTACTCGAAGTACACGAGATAACTGGCCAGTATGATGTAGTGCTCAAGGTCATAGCCGGTAGCCAATCTGAGCTTAACGACATACTCCGGAAAATCCAGAGCATACCCGGTCTCAGGGATACAAACACATCTCTCGTCCTTGATACAGTCAAGGAAAGGCCTTCCGTAGTTCCCGATGAAATACCCGGGATCACCACGAAGAAGAAGTGATCAGAACTCTATCCATTCTCCTCCAAGCGGTTGAGCATCAATCCCCCATTTTTTCAACCATTTAGCGAATTCCTCGTTATATCCGTAGACGGTCAGCACCCTCTCAGGATTGGTGCCCATAACTATGCTTACCAAACCATCGAAATCAGCATGGGCACTTAGAGGGAAATCTTGCCTCCTCTTAGAGAAAAGGGCCCAACCAGTGACTCTAGCCTTCCCATTGGTTCTAGCTCTGTGGGTGACTAGGACATGGGGACCGTCGGGGGAAGTGGTGTACTCGAGCCTGAATCTCTCTTTAAGAGGTTCGCTCACTTCAGCGACCCTTTCAGAGACCACTACCTCTACGTTCGTGTACCTATTCAGGAGCGCTATAACCTCTTGGGACTTACCCACTAAATATGCCTCTATAACGGGTGATCTCCCAGAGGACACCTCCTCCGCGACCCACTTGGCTATGTCCATTCTCACTTTATGGGGATCAGGAAATCTGTACCTAGGATGCCCGTAAGTGGATTCGACTATCAGTATATCCGAGCTGGGGATCCTCGCAGGACTTTCCACCGTGAGCCCGCCGAGGGGGTTCACATCACCCGTGTAGAAGACGGTTTTCCCCCCACAATTTATTAGGAAACCAGCAGAACCGTATATGTGCCCCGCTGGGAAGGCGTATACTTCCAACGACCCTAGCTTCACTTCCTCTCCGAAGTGAATCACATTAACAGATCCATTCCCGTATCTCCTCCTAATAAGGGCCGCAGTTCCTTCCGTGGCTAAGATCTCCCCCGATGGGTTGCTTATATCCCTAGGGACATGATCAGAATGGGCGTGAGATACGAGAGAAGGTGCGCTCCTCACTGTTCTGATGGGATCTAGGAGTAGCTTATCTCCACAATCGAGTTCTATGCCGTTTCTGAACCTAATTCTCATCCCTCCAACTAACCATCACAAATTTATTAGTGTGGTCCGGCTCCCCGACCGCGGGGATAGCATGCCCAAGGGTAAGAAGGATAAGAGCTTCATGCCAATGTCCGTTGCTGGTATCCTCACCTTCAGCACAGACGAAGCAGGTGGCTTCAAGGTCCCTAAGTGGTTCCCCGTCTTGCTATCTGTCGTGACAGGCGTTGTCATAATAGCTCTTCAGCTCATGTGAGTGCAGGTAATGCCAATGAGGATATCTGAGGCCCAAGAATTGATAAGAAGGATATACGGCGAGAGAGATCGTAAGAGAGGTGTAAAGGGGACAGCTCTCCATTTAGGAGAGGAATTAGGGGAGCTCTTCAGGTCCCTAAGGACCTCAGATGATGACAATATCAAGGAGGAATTTGCTGATGTTCTCGCATGGCTGCTGAGTCTTGCCGATCTCCTTTCTGTAGATTTGGAGTCAGCTTTCATCGAAAGATATGGAAGGGGATGCCCCAAATGCGGGTCGATTCCCTGTAGATGCCCGGAGGTGTGATCTGTGCCCATGAAGTTCCTACATGTCGGCCCCGAGGACGCGCTCGCGTATGCTAAGAAGTTGGCAGATTCCATAATTGGCTCAGGTTTCAAACCCGATACCATAGTGGCGATACTTAGGGGAGGGGTAGTGATAGCCAGACTACTGAGTGACTTCTTGGATGTCAGGGATATAAGGAGTATCAGGGTGGTCCATTACGAGGCCCTTGACATTAGGGAGGGAGCTGAGGTTGTAGAACCCCTTCCAACGAGGCTGGATGGTAAGAAGGTCCTGCTAGTGGATGATGTGGCTGATACCGGGGATAGCCTCATAGTGGCCAAGAAGCACTTGGAGGAGAGAGGGGCTGCCGACGTTAAAGTGGCTACCATGCATTATAAACCTTGGAGCAAGTTCAAGCCGGATTATTACTCAGAGGAGACGGACGCATGGGTCATATACTTCTGGGAATACGCTGAAACCGTTAGGTACTTCTTTATGAAGTACAGCGATAAGGGCCAAGACTACATATACGAGATATTGAAGCAGGCAGGAGTGCCTGATGATGTCGTGAGGTGGGTAGTAGAAAATGAAGGGTACATACGATAAGGTCGTGGAGCTGGCTACTAGGAGAGGCTTCTTCTGGCCATCCTCTAGGGATGTCTACGCCGGAGCTCCTGCAGGCTTCTACGTCTATGGCCCCTTGGGTCTCAGGATGAAGGAGAAGATCGTGTCACTCTGGAGGAAGAAGATAGTGTTTCCCGAGGGAGTACATGAGATAGAGACGCCCAATATATTACCTCTTAAAGTGTTTGAAGCCTCCGGTCACTTGGAGCACTTTTTCGACAAACTGATAGAGTGTAAGAGGTGTCATTCTAGATTCAGGGTGGATAAGCTCATAGAGGAGTCCCTAGGTATAGAGGAGAACTTGGAGGGCCTCTCAGACGATGAGCTAATGAGAATAATAGTTGACAATGGGATAAGGTGTCCCAAGTGCGGCTCCAAGGAATGGACAGGGATAAAGAAGTTCAACCTGATGTTCACACTCGCGGTGGGTGCGGAAGCTGAAGAGCCCAATGCCGCCTTGAGACCGGAGACTACTCAAGGAAGTGTGGTGGAATTCAGGAAGTCTTACATGACTATGAGAGGGAAACTGCCTTTTATACTCGGACAGGTTGGAAGAGTTTTTAGGAACGAGATCTCCCCGAGAAGGGCTCTAATAAGGATGAGAGAATTCCAACAGCTGGAAATTCATGTATTCTTCGATCCCGATAATCCTGATGAGATATACCGTGAAAAGCTTGAGCCCTACATGGACTACAAGATAAGGTTCCTTAGGAGGGAAGACAGGGAGACAGGGAGAATAGTGGAGATGACTGCCAGAGAGGGCCTCGAGACGGGCTATACCATAAACCACCTCATAACCTATTGGCTGGTCCTGTATCAGAGATTCTTCAATGAAGTGCTGGGCTTTCCGCTGGAGAGACTCCGATACAGAGAGCTCATAGAGGGAGAGAAGGCTCACTATGCGCTCGCTCACTGGGACTTAGAGGTCTATACAGAGGACTTAGGGTGGGTTGAACTCGTCAATAATGCTTATCGTACGGATTATGACCTGTCCGGTCATATGAAGGTCTCCGGAAATGACCTCAGAGTCACTAGCTCGGATGGGAAGAGGAAGTTCCTCCCCCATCTATACGAACCATCCATAGGTCTGGATAGGGTACTCTTCCACGAGCTAATGCTCTCCTATAGGGAAGATGAGGATAGGATCTGGCTGCAACTCCCTAGGTATCTAGCGCCCATCGAAGTGGCAGTCTTTCCACTCATGAAAAAGGACGGAATGCCCGAGAAAGCGAGGGAAATATACAAAATGCTCATATCAGAAGGTTTTCTGGCCTTCTACGACGAATCTGGGACAATAGGTAGGAGATACAGGAGAATGGATGAGGTAGGTACCCCCGCCTGCGTGACCGTGGACCATCAGACCATGGAAGACGGAACCGTCACTCTCAGGGACAGGGATACTATGGAGCAGGTTAGGATAAGAATCGAAGACCTCCCAGTCAAACTGAAGAGCTTCATATATGAGGGAAAGGATATTAAGGAGCTTCTGTGAACAGTTTACCGCAGACCGGACACTCGGGATCCCTCTCCACCTTTACTTCAGTGTATTCCATTGTTCTCAGGTCTCCCATTAACAACTTTCCCTTCAAGGAAGGCTCCATGCCGGCTAGATACTTCACTGCCTCTGTGGCTGCTATGGAAGCGACTTGAGCTGGCGTCATGCCTAAGACAGGCACGGGCCCTCTATCTTGAACGTTAGGGAAAATGCACCTCAGACAAGGGGTTTCTCCGGGTAATATGAACGTTATTGCGAAATAAAAGCCGGAAATCGCCGAGTATATGAAAGGAATCCTGTGAGAAACGGAAAATTCATTTATCAGGTATCTGGTGGTGAAGTTATCGGTCGCGTCCAGTATGAGATCGACCCCTGAGAGCACCCTATTTACGTTCTCCTCTGTTAAGGGCTCAGGTATACCCTCCACCTCTATATCCCTATTCCTCCTTCTGACTTCTCTCTCAGCTACGAAGGCCTTGGGTAACCCTATATCATCCTCTCCGTACAGGATCTGCCGATGGAGATTGTTCAGACTGACTAGGTCCCCATCAACCAGTCTGAGGTTGACCCCTGCCCCACCCAGATAAAGGGCTAGAGGTGACCCTATCCCCCCCAATCCCACTATAGCCACAAGTGATTCACTCAACTTCCTCTGCCCACTTTCCCCTAATAGAGGAATCTGCCTATCGTAACGTGACATCCTTCAACCACCTCTCATAGGGTTCCCCCACCCTCTCCACTGGAAGGACAACCACTTCAGGCACCTCGTAAGGATGTATTTCAGATAGATAACTCACTAA
>JACXSR010000076.1:0-7084 GCA_035319845.1 Thermoproteota archaeon | reverse complement strand
TATTAGTCAGAGCAGGCGCGTCGGTGGAGGCACCCCCCGAGCGGTTCAAGGGGAAGGTCGAGGAGATAGTCGCCTACGATCCCGTTTCTAGGATCTTGATCATCAGATCCCTGCGCCCCTCAGAGGAGGGCAAGGGTATCGCGATCCCCTTCAAGGGGATCAAGGCCCTGAGGAAGACTGTGAGGCATATGGGTACCTTGACCATCTCCGAGTACGAGTTACCCGCCGATCTCAAGGTGTTGAAGAGGTTCGGCCTCCCCGAAGAGGTCCTGAATACGAAGGTGAAGGTTGAGAGGGTGAATGAGACCCTGATAAAACTCAGGGTTGAGAACAAGCTGGAGGTCTGGTACAGGTTCAGTGTGAAGATCCCTCCTGGTTACAGGGTTAAGGAGATAGTCAGGGCGGATGGTAAGAGGATAGTGAACGATCTCAGGGTGAACAGGACTACGGGGCAGGTGGAGGGAGAGATCAGGTGGTACGTGGAGGGTGGGGTACTTTACTTCTTCGACGACCCCATCTACGGCTACGATGTGACCCTCGTGCCACCCGCCCCGAACGAGTCATTGGCAATTGAGGAGGTGGAGGCGGGGCAGATCTCGGCGATAGTATTTCCGTACTCCCAAGGAGACGATTACTGGACGATTAGAAGCCACGATCACGCTGGTAGGTCCGAGGACGGATTCGCCAACGACATAGATGCCGATGCCGGCTCCAAGATAGCGATAAGGTACACCACTCCCGGAGGGACGAGGCAGTACGGGAATGATGGGTACTACTATCAGACCGGGGATTATATCCTCACGGAGATAAGCAGGGAGAACGTGACGATAAACACTGTCCCCAACGGCGTGCTGG
The DNA here is from genome assembly GCA_035319845.1 of Thermoproteota archaeon. Lineage (GTDB taxonomy): Archaea > Korarchaeota > Korarchaeia > Korarchaeales > Korarchaeaceae > Korarchaeum. The sequence continues at coordinate 6,229 of JACXSR010000076.1, read as the reverse complement.
AGAGCGTGATAATAACGAACATCTCCACCGATTGGACGGGCTATGAGCTGGAGATAGTGAAGAAGACCATAATAAGGGACAATAACAGGTGGTTCGCTACCGTTTACTACGTGAGGAACCCGACCTCCTACACCTACTCCGACCTAAGGTTCTTCCAAGGAATGGACTGGAACTTCGCCGGGAGCTACTGGGGGGACGACGCGTACTACGACGCCAGCAGTGGCGTGGTGTATGGGTACGACAGCAACGCACCTCCCTCCGATATACAATACGGGGGGTTCAGGGCTGAGCAGGACAGCGTTGCCCACGACGTGAACAGTTACTGGGGCATGTGGTTGGACATATTCTACGACTCCCTGAACAACGACGACTACTACTCGGGTGACGCCGGCACGGCCCTCGCCTGGGATAAGGATTCCCTCACCCCGGGTGAGGTGTGGGTCATACCCGTGATCTGGGGGCTCGGATATGACAGGGATGATATGCTCCAGCAGATATCGGACGGGCTCTCCAAGCTGCACGACGCCGGGACCCTCAGCATAGATGCCCCCGAGAACGAGTCGAGGATCAATCCCAACGTCTCGCCCTCCCTATGGGTGAACGCGACGGTAGCCCTCTACGGGGTCGTCGACGCCATCAACATGCCCGTCCGCCTGACTGTGGAGAGGGTGGGCGGGGGTTACTACTACTCCACCACTTCCCAAGTGAACCTAACGGTCCCTCATCGAGAAACCGCGAACGTGAGCTTCCTGCTCGACGTGAGTTCCCTCTCCCCGGGTACCTACGAGATAACGGTGGAAACCCAGCTTCCCTCTGATCAGAACACGTCCAACGATGCCGAGACCATCATAATCTACGTGACCTCCTTCTCGGTAGGGCCCGATCAGGGGAAGACAGTCTATCCCGGTTCGGAGGCCCCTTACAATGTCACCGCCTACAACTACGATGAGGCCACGAGATTCGACGTATCCATAGTTAACTCGACCGATGGATGGCCCACCGAGCTCTATTACGGGTCAAGCCTAGTTGCGGAGGATTCCGACGGCGATGGCGCGTGGGACTTCGTGGCTTCGGGATACGACACCAACGGGAACGGCCTCCCGGACATTTACCTACCGCTGGGGGAGACGAACGTCACGGTAGTCAAGATAGTTCCCCCATCAGCCCCACTAGGGGAGCTGGACCTCACAGCGCTCAACTTCACCAAGGTCGGGGACCCCTCCGTGAATGACCGGGTGTCCCTCTACACTAGGACGGCATCCCCGGAGGCCGAGACCAAGCAGTTCTACCTGCACGGCGATACCCAACATACCATGAACACGACCGAGCCAACCTCCAGTAGCAGTTACACCACGATAGATGCCAACTCCCTGGACTCTTGGATACAGCAACCTCCGTTCGCGGCCCCGTTCACCCTGACAGGTGATGTGCTGGTCAATCTCTACCTAGCCAGCAGTTACTACTCCTCCCATGATTTGGTGGTCGGCCTGCTGTACACGGACGGGGCCACCACTTACTCCCTTGGATCCGCCTCCACCTCGGTATACCTGTCCTCAACGCCCACGCTGGTCACTCTCACCATCCCGCTCGATTCCACCGTAGAGGTGCCTGAGGGCCACTATCTCGTCCTCAGGATCGAGAATCAGGGGACTTACTATCCCCTTTACGTTTACCATGACAGTAGCAGGCCCTCTCACGTCGAGGTCAGCACCACCACCTACGTGAGGGTGGATCAGGCGTCCTCGGACAGGGAAATCTACTCACCTGGGGATACTGTGACCGTTGATGCGACGGTGTCCGATCCCATAGGGGCCTACGACATCTCTGAGGTTAGAATTACCGTCTACAACCCGGATGACACGGTCTACCTGACCGACGACATGGCCCTCACATCCGAGGATCCATCGAGCCCGCCTTTGTGGAGGACCTACACCTACTCCTTCTCTCTTCCGGACTATGGCGCGTACAGGGTGGAGGTAAGGGCCTTCGAGACCAACGGGGTCTCATCCACCTACAACCTTACGGTCTACGTGGGATGGGAGCTTGTCGGTAGGGTCTTGGAGGACTTCGGCGTCCTGGGATCGCTTGATGCGAGCGATAGGGGAATACCGAACGTCAGGGTCCTCCTATACAACGACACTAACGGGAACGGAGTTCTGGACTATCCGGACAGGATAATCGATTACGATGTGACCGACGCCTCGGGACAGTACTCGCTCCAAGCGATCGTCAATGGCAGGGTGTTCGTGGTGGTCGATTCGCTCACGGTGATTTCCACGAAGGGGCTCAATTTCGGGCATACGTGGAATGAGACCTGGGCGGAGCAGACTTTTCAGAGGGAATGGAATGGTGCCAGCTGGATCATCCAGCCCAAATTCGGTGGGCGAGATCCGGTCGTTGACGACTTGGATGGAGGGGTGAGGGAGCATTACTTGGCTGTGGAGCCCTCCTACTACAGTGGGCAGAGTCTGGACTTCGGATTCAGCTTCGAGGTCGTGGTGAACACCTTGGATAGGGCCTCCTCGGGCCTCAGACCTATAGGAGAGGTCTTCAAGATCCCGGATGTTGGTTCATCTTGGAAGAAGGTGTTCACTCACAACTTCTACGAGGATCCGGTGGTGGTCTGCACCTACAACCTGCCCAGCAGCTCCGACAGGGAGGCGGTCGTTAGGCTGAAGGATGTGGGCCACCATTCCTTCTACGTCAGGGTGCAGAACCCCGGAGGGAGCGCGGTAACTCCGAGCGACGTTTACTGTATCGTGATGGAGTCAGGCTCTTGGGAGTTAGATGACGGGAGGCCGGTGGAGGCACATAAAGTGATATCCGACGGGACCAACAGCGACGGAGACTGGTCAGTCAGCGCGATGGAGCATGTCTCCTACAGCCACGCCTATACCCAGCCAGTCGTGTTGGGGCAGGTGATGTCCTACAACGACGGCAGGTGGTCCGTCTTCTGGGATTGCAACGGAGTCAGGACGAACCCCCCGGATGCATCGAACCTTTACGTGGGGAAGCACGTGGGCGAGGACCCGGACACGGTGAGGGATGACGAGATCCTCGGCTACATAGTGGTGGAGGCCGGCAACGGCACCACGGGGGGCATGAAGTACACCGCCCAGCTGGGTCCGGATACGGTAATGGGTGTGGGGAACTCGCCTCCGTACCCCTACACTCTGGACGACGCCTACTCGGTTGGCGTGGCCACGCTGAGCGCGATGGATGGGGTGAACGGTGGATGGGCGGTTTTCTACGGCTCGAATCCCATAACCACGGAGATGAACCTAGCAATAGATGAGGACACCCTCTCAGATGCGGAGAGGTGGCATACGGACGAACAAGTGGCCTACTGGGCCTTCGAGGATGAGGGAGTAATATGGGGAAGGGTTGACAGCCATAGATACGCTCAGGGAAGCCTGAGACAGTTCCTAGCGAACGCTAATGCCATTACTGGGGTGCAGAGGAGCTACTTCGTAATGATGGTGGATCCCAACGTCCCATACGCCCAATCTTGGAGGATCTCCGTCAACTCCACTTTGGGCCCCCTCCCGGCGCTCAACGACCCCTCGGGAACCGTGCTTAACGGGACCGTCTTTTACCAAGACATGACGGTCAGGGACTCAAACGCCGGTTCTACCGGATCCAGTGGCGCTGTGGGAACCGGGCCCGATGGAATCCCCTTCACAGGGGATGAGTGCTCTCTTTCCGGGGTGGAGAAGCCAGAGATAGAGATTTACGGGGGTGGAATCTCCGACATCGGTATCGCGGTGAATGCGAGTAACACGTGGGTGGAGGGATTCTCAATATTCGGGTTCAGCTCCCTCGACGGCTCCATATACGTCAACGGCTCCCATCTCCTGACGAATGTTAGTTTCTCCGACCTGCTGGTGGGGCTGACGTCCAGCGGGGAGGATCCATCTACCTACGGGTTGGAGAGGAATGGGTTGCACGGATTGGTGGTTGAAGCGGGCGGCACTCCAGAGGTGAGTTTGAGGGACAGCGTACTCGGATACAACGGATACTCGGGAGCTGTGTTCGAGGGAGGAGCCATCTCCGGCACCATTTACAGGGTCGAGTCCTTCGAGAACGGAGTCGCCAGTGGGGCCGGGGACGGCATATCCCTAGTGGGGGCCGGGGGACTGGAGGTGAACTGCTCCTACCTGCATGATAACGCTGCCTACGGGCTGGACGCCCTACCGAGCCCCGGTAACCTAGTGATAGTGGAGACAAACCTCACTGATAACGGTGTAATGGCCGCGAACGGGGAGGACGGCGGGTTGAGAATCACGGGAAATAACTCCCTAGTGAATACCAGCATCATCTCGGAGAACAAGGGGCCTGGTGTCGTGATTGCCAACTGGACCGACGGCGTACACGTGAGCCTCAACAACTCAGTCCTAGTGAACGCGATATTCTCCAATGGAGAGGTCGGCATCGACCTAGACGCAACTCACTCATCGACGGATCCGGTTGGAGACAACGTCACCCTTAACGACGGGCTGCTTGATCCCTCGCAACCCAACCAAGGGCTGGACTATCCCGTCATAGTGGATTATAGCTACGACCCGGTCTCCGAGACCCTTTCCGTTTCGGGCTATATTAACAGGGAGGACGCTTACTCCGGGAGCTCCGCATTCTCTGGGGCGAGGGTACTCATTTACTTGGTGAGGAACCTGAATGGGGGAGACGATCTGGCCGGCAACAACTACTCCGGCGACTCGGAACTGACTGGTAACTACGGCGAGGGATGGATCTATCTGGGATCGCTGACCGCCGATAGCAACGGGGATTTCTCCGGTACCCTAGATCTCTCCGGCCTTCCGGACTGGGCCAGACCCGATTCTGGCACCTACCTGTCCGCCATCACCTTCAAGGATGGAGTTGGAACGAGCGAGTTCGGTCCTTCCGTGGCGAGCAAGCCAGTGAGCGTGTCTGTCAAGAAGTCCTTGGAGCCCTCGGGAGATTGCACCTTGGACGTGACCCTCACGATCAGCAACCTCAATCCCTGGGCCACCATCACGAAAGTGTACGACATCCTCCCCGACGGGATGACCATGCTTTCCTACTCCTCACCGCCGACGGGGAGCTCCGGGAACGTTTACTGGTGGTCGGTCACGCTCGGTCCCCAAGGTACCCCCGAAGGGACCCGGACCATTACCTACACCATGGGCTCCGCTGACTGCGGAACCACGGACTTCAACCTCTCAGAGGCCCAGGTGGTGGGAGTAGATCCCCCGGGTCAGCCCACGGTAAATGTGAGTGATTATCTCGACGTCAGATTCCATCCAGATGGGAGCTACGAGATACTGGAGCATTGGGGATTCATCATCGCTGAGAATCCCACTAACGACACCATCTCAGACCTCAGGATATATTTGAACGCTCCCGGCTACACCTTCTATCCGGACTACCCGGTGCCCTCAGATGTCCCGGCGAATCTCCCCCTCAGGGCCCCTTCCTTATCACCCGGCGATTACGTTAGGTGGAGATTTGATGGGCCGAAGGACCAATCACCCCCCGTGAGGGTGGAGGAGGAGCTCGTTCCGGATCTGGTGAGGTGCGGAAGGACGGGGAGGGTGACCCTCCACATAAGGATCACCGCCCAAGACCCGATCGATGGGGTGAGGTTGACGAAGCCGGTGGAGTGGCTCACGCGGCCCTCCGCGTCAGCCTCCTCAGGAACAGTGGATCTTATAGATGGCGAGATCAGGTGGACCCTCGGCCCAATGGGGGAGGGGGAGTCAGCCGATCTCTACGTGAGAGGATGGGTCAGCCCATCGGCCCCTATCCGTCTTCCAGACGCCAGAATCAGGGTTAATAGCTCTAATGCTCCCCTCTTGGATGGTCTCCTCGGTGTGAGGTTCACGGGACCGGCTTCAGTCAACATAGAGAAGGAGAGGACCGACTCCGGGTACGAGCTGAAGGTGAGCTTCGTAAATGCTGCCGAGGAGCTGATCTACCGCCTCATCGACATCTGCGTATACGAGGGCAATCCATCCAGCGGCAGACTCGTCTTCTGTGAGGAGCCAGATGCCTCCCTGAATCCCGGTGATTCTTGGCTGTCCGCATCCCACCAAGACACGCCCTCATCGGAACCACCGGCGTACTATGCGATGGCGAACTTCACGGGACTGGTGGAGATATCCAGCGTGTATTCCCTAATGCACAGGGTGGGTGGAGGCTTTCAACCAGGTTCCGCGATATTAGAGCCGACTCTGAGATGTGAGAGGGG
>JACXSR010000060.1:0-7260 GCA_035319845.1 Thermoproteota archaeon | reverse complement strand
TCCCCTGCTCCCCCTGGTCCTCCAGAGTGGTGAAGAGATTCCGGACCAACATGATGCTGATAGGTCTCTCGAAGGTTATAGCCATCCTCTTAGGTCTAATGGGACTCATCTCCCTTTGGACAGCCGTCGCGATAGGGATGACGGAAGTCTGGTTCTTGTCAGGCAAACCTCCTCATGGCTAGGATGCTGGCGCGCGCTGCAGGAGGGGGATGAGGACCCACTGCCCCCATCGTGAGGCCCTAGGGATATCAGCGGATGGGGGCATGGCGGAGTATGTGATCACCCCTGAAGTCAATCTCTGGCCCGTGGATGGTCTCACGGATGTGCAGGCCGCGTTCGTGGAGCCCTTGGCGGCGGCTGTCCAGATGGTGAGGATGGCCCCTCCCCGGGGTGAGAGGTTCCTCGTGATCGGGGCCGGGACGATCGGCCTCCTGGCCGCCCAGTTGCTGCCAGGTGAGGTCTGGGTCATGGCTAGGGACGGTTCCCCCAAATTCGAGGTCGTCGAGAGGCTGGGTCTCAATTTCCTCCCCGCGAGTGAGCTGGAGAGCGCCCTGAAATTGACTCCAGAAGGAGAGGGGTTCGACTACGTGGTGGAAGCGACTGGGCGACCCGAGGGGATCGAGCTGGCCCTCAGGAGCGTCAGACCTAGGGGCATCATAGCGGCCAAATCGACACACGGTCTCCAAGTGCGTTTTAGCTACACAGAACTCGTCGTCAAGGAGGTGAGGCTGGTGGGCAGCAGGTGCGGTCCCTTCGGCGAGGCAATCGGCCTCCTGAGGGAGGGCAGGGTGAGGGTTGAGGAGCTGCTCACATCGGAGTTCCCACTGGAGAGAGTTGGGGAAGCCTTCGAGACATCCCTCAGGAGGGATCAGGTCAAGGTGCATGTGCTGGTTGGGGGCTCATGAGGGAGACCGCTGAGACCGGCCGTCCCCTCACGGGGAACGGCCCGACGGTCCCCTCGCGCACATCAGTTGAAGGTCATTTCATTAAAGTGAGACACATCTTCAGGTCATTTCGTTAAGAAAAGCTAAAATATTGGCTCCCTCCCACAATACTAGGTGCTCTGTACGCTTGTCGGAGGATCTGGGTAGCGTGTCCGTCCTGTCCCCCGGATCCAAGTACGACTCCGGGGGTAAGCTCCTGATCAAGGGGAACAAGCTCATTTTCAAGGTCGGAGTCCTCCAGAGGATCTTCATGAGCAAGGGATTCAAGATAGAGAGGAACGAGATAACGGGGTGGTGGATTGAGGAGAAGGAGGTGGGCGGCGATCCCCCGGTCAGGCTGATGATCGCCAACAGCATGAACATACAGGGGTGGTCCCCCAGCCAGGTGAACGTCCTTACCCTCAACCTGAGAACCATGAAGGGCCTGTACCAGATAACCTTCCTTAAGGTCCCCTGGGGGGAGGAGCCAGAGGAGAGGGAGAAAAAGCTCGTTAAATGGTTGAAAGATCTCTGACCGGAGGGTACCGGATCGATTCAGGCGTTCCCCTAGCTAGTTGGGACACTGGTGCGATCCCCCCGGGTGACCTTTAATAGGTTGGAGATGGTGACCTGCATCATGAGTTACTCATACGAACTCGTGGCTCACAGGCCCTATGATGAGCTGCTATCCGACATAGGCCACTCCCGGAGCATGGATATCCTCAGAACTGAGTGCGAGAAGATGATGTCATCGAATCCCAGATCTGACTACCTCTGGGCCCTCAGGGAGGAGAAGGGAAGCTACCTCCTGGCCATGGTCATGAGGGACGGCGACTCCCTCAGGATCTCCTACTATCTGGCATTCCCGTTGGAGGAGGTTGAGGCCCTCTACTGGGTCGCCGATGACGAGGAGATCGCAGAGCTTGAGGAGGAGATGGAGGAGTTCCTCGCCGACGACTCCATCGACTGGGTTGGAGGACACCTCGGTGTGGCCGCGGGTCCTCTCCTCCTGAGAACTGAGAGGGTGTTCGAGGACTCCGACCTGCCGGAGGTGATAGTGGGGATCAAGATAAGGGAGGAGAGGGCTCTCCCGGTGAACTAATCCCCAAACTTATGCTAAGCACGAAGGAGGCTAGGAGCACTAGCGAGCCCACGATCAGGAGGGTCGGACCTAGGCCAAGCCCGACTGTAGCTGCAAGTTCCCCTCCTCCAACCGATTCCAACTTCAACCTGAATATCCAGATGGTGGCCATCCAGAACCCCGCACAGAGCAATCCCGTACCCCCGGCTAGGAGGGACAGGGGTGACCATATGAGCGAGGCACCGGCCGTGAGCAGGGATACCAGCAGGAGGATCAGGGTCATGTAAAGGAGACCGGCACTCCCATCAACTATCCCGTAGTCAGAATGGATCACCGATAGGGATCCCAGAAACTCCAGCACGGTGAAGGCCTTCTCCCCCTTGCTAGGGGGATTCATCACGACCCACGGCTGGAGCGAGCTGAGCAGAAGGAAGACGAAGCCGAGCAGCGAGAGCAGCTTTGTGGCTCTGTTCCAAGGAGAAGCTAGCAAGATATCCCTGTCATCCCCCTTCTCTTGGTTAATAAGGTTGCCCATCCGGATCCCCCCGCCTCCTAAGGTTTCGAGTCCGTTACAGGTGGATCCTTCAGGGGCGATCATTCAAGCCTTTGAGGGGGGTGGCCATCCTTCTATACTCGAAACTACCTCGATACCGAAAGGAAATTACGTATATAAGAGTTTTACGATATCCGGAAGGGATCAGATGGGGAGCTCGGGATTTATGTGAACCAGTCCGGTCACGAGCAGGGTCTCCGCGGATCTCACACCCCTGTGGGACCTGACAGTCTCATCTATGCGGGAGACATGATTCATATCCCTGGCGTGGAATATGGCGACTATGTTGTACTTCCCAGTCAGCTTGAAGACGTGCGTGGCCTCCGGCATCTCCCTCAGCCTGTCAAAGACCTGATCTAGGTGTTCTGGATCGACGTCAGCGAGCACGATCACTGAGAAGGGTAGACCCACTTTCCTCGGATCCAAAAGCGTGTAAAATCCCCTTATGACTCCCTTCTCAACGAGCTTCTTCACCCTGTACCTTATGGTGGCCTCAGGAACCCCTATCTTCCTGGCCAGCTCGCTGAAGGGTATCCTCGAGTTAAGCTGGAGGACCCTCAGTATGCTCAGGTCGAGCTCGTCTAGGTCATCGTTGGCGCCCTTGCCCATCAATGGACGCCCCCCATTCAATACCTATAAAGTGAACTGCTCACCGGGTCTCAGCAGGCGGGGACCACGCGAACCGACACTCTGGCCTTGGGGGCCAGCTCGGCGGCAACCGCCATCACATCGTGCTGCAGCCTGTTGATCTCCCTCGCCCTCATCTCCGGATCGGCACCCACCCTTATCTCCAACCTCACACATCCCCCGGACCTCACAACCTCCAGAGATGCCCACTTCACCCCCCTCAGCTCCTCTATCCTCTCCTTTATCTCCTCTAGGGGGATGCCCTCCCCCGAGTGGTCCACATGCACTAGGACCTCCTCCACCCCTAGGGTCCCCTTGAGCTTGGACTCGACCTCCCTAGCTATCTCGTCGGCCCTCCTCAGGGTGACATCGTCGTCCAGGACGACATGGAGGTGCAACCTCTCCCCCCTCTCACCGTAAAACTCGAAGGTGTGGGCCTCCCTGACGCCCTCCACCGACTCGGTGACCTCCTTAGCCACGGACTCCCTGGACCTGCCGGCGGCCAGGGGAACTATCATGACCTCCGACGGGCCTATCTCCGCCCTCACCCTCTCTTCCAGCCTCCTTATTATTTCATTTGCCCTCTCAGCGGTTATGGAGGGGTCAACCTCCACCACAGCATCGACGAGGGTCACCTTCCCCAGCTTCCTCGCCCTGACCCTCCTGACGGCAGATATCTCCCTGCAGCTACCCAGCAGGGAACTTATCTTGGCAAGCAACCTGGGATCTATCCTGTCCAGCAGGTCGCTGGCTGACCAGTACGCCACCCTGAGAGTGGATGGCATCACCAGAGCTGTGGCAACTAGGGCGGCTAGAGGATCCACTAGCGGGACTTCCCTCGAGATGAGCAGCACCCCGACGATCACGAGCGTCCTGGCGGCATCCCACCCGTAATTGATCGCCTCCGACTGCATCATCCTCACTCCCTCTGATCCTCCCGTCCTCCAGAGGGCCAGGGACCTGATCACGTTCACGAGCGTCGTCGCTGCCAAGAGCCAGAGGGCCTCGTCGGTCACCTTGGGAGGTGTGAGGGGGCCTAGGAGGGCCAAGGCGCTCCTGTAAACTACGTAGGCCTCCACCTCCAGCAGGAAGATGGAGGAGAGAAGCCCTAGCAGACTGTCAAACTTGGCGTGTCCGTAGGGATGATCGGCATCCGGGGGCTTTCGGGAGAGCCTTATGCCAACTAGCGTGACCGAGGAGGTGAGGATATCACCCAGCGAATCGAGGAGCTCGCCCAAGACGGCCATGCTACCGGTGACTAGGGCCACGAAGAGCTTCACCGCTACTATGGCGGCCGAGATTATCACCGAAGCGATGGCTACCCTTTCTGCCCTCTCCACCTGAAGTCCCGCCCCTTAACGGCACCGGATGATTTTATCTTATCCCCTCCGGTTGATATATGCTAACCATAAGGGACATCTTCGATGCGTGCAACAGGAAGGCCGCCCAGGGCAGGAAGGTCATAGGGGCCCACATAGGCGCTCCCTCCCACGATCCCCCTCTCCCCGTGCGCGAGGTCCTGGCCAGCGTGGGGGAGGTCGGGAGGAACTACCTCCCGTTCACCGGGATGGACGAGGCCAAGGAGGCGGTGGTCGACTTCGCTTCCCGATTCTTGGGGAGGGTCTACGAGAGGGATGGGGTCTTCATGACCAATGGCGGCGCCCAGGCCCTGCTCATCTCCTCACTGGCAGCATGGAAGCTGAAGAAGGGCAAGGTGCTGATACCCGCCCCGGGATTCATCCAGTACTTCGAGCACCCCCAAGAGTTCTCCTACCCGGTTGAGACCTACGACCCTCTGGCTGAGGACCTCGTCAACGAGGTCGTGGGGAAGGCCGAGGGAGTGGCTGCCGTCCTGATAAACTACCCGAACAATCCTACGGGTCACGTCCCGCCTAATTCTGTTCTCAGGGACCTGTGGGACGAGCTCCGGAGGAAGGGAGTTCTCCTACTGAATGACGCCGCTTACTCCCAGATCTACTACGGTGAGAGGGTGGAGGTGGTGGGGGACGTGATCATAGACACATTCAGCAAGACGTTCGCCCTCCCCGGGATGAGAGCCGGTTATATCTACTGGGGGGCCGAGGGGAGGGAAGTGGTGGGGAAGCTCACCTACCTCACCACCGCCGGCGTGTCGGAGGTGGTGCAGAGGCTGCTCATGAGGATGATCGAGGCGGCGACCCCCTCCTACTTCGAGGGTGTCAGGGAGCACTACAGGAGGATCAGGGACGCCCTGACGAGGGAAGCTTCGAGGGCTGGCTTGGAGTTCGTCGAGCCGCTGGGAGCATTCTACCTGTACGCGAGACATCCCGAGGTGAGGGACTCCGAGGAGCTGGCTTTGAAACTCCTTGACTCGGATCCCGTCGTTGGGATCGTGCCCGCCACCGCATTTAGGGGCGGGAGGGAGTGGTTTAGGGTGAGCTACGGCAGGTTGAAGGTGAAGGAGATGCCGGAGCTCATGGAAGCGATAGCAAGGGCAGCTGAACTATGACGTAAGCTATCAGGATGAAAGGGATGAAGGGATAGGTCGGGGCTATCCACACGCCCTCTACCTCCTTCATCCTCTCTTCCATCTCCACGGATTCCTCTAGGGGGGACAGGGCCGCCCTGAGGAGGAACTTCCTCCTCCCTCCTTCCTCGATCTCGGCGATCCTAGATCCCACTGCCAGGTGTTCGGAGTAGGGGGAGAGGAGGAGGAGCGCCAGTACCTTCCTGTAAGAGGGCTCATCGAACCCCCTCAGGAGCTCGGGGTTACGACTAATCCTCACCAAGTTGATCACGAACTGGAAGGGCAATATCATCAGGAGGAGGAGCTTGGAGAGGATGTAGACCAGGAAGGGAGGGGGGAGGAAGAGGTAGGGTTCCGTGCTGATCGGGATCAGGATCGCGTAAGCGAGTATATCGGCCTCCCCACTCGCCGACAGGAACCACTCGGCTGAGAGTAAGAGGATGAGCACCAGCAGGGGAAGCCAAGCCCTCTCCAAGTACGCACCTGTCTTCTCCGGGTTGAGAAGCCTCAGCACCGCTCCTCCCGCGAATCCGGGTATCCAGACCCAGTCCGACACTTCCCTACTCTTCAGGTCTTGGAGGCTAGCGATCAGCAGGACGGGGATGGCGATAAGCTGTTCCAGCAGATGCACCACCATCCTTCATATTTTAGGTCGGGAGCCTATAAGGGGGAGGATGATCTGTACTACCCGGCCCTGACCAGTGATGATGCCGGCATTGCCTGACTCCCCCCACTGAGGATCTCCGATAACCGGAGGAACATAACTGATGGGTCTCTCTACGATCGCTCGACCTAGATGGACTCCTCAACCTGACAATGAAGTAGTATGTGCAAATCACCAGTAACGACACGTGCATCACCGCATTCCGTCCCACCGGGAACCACCCCTTCGGGACCAAGGTTCCGCTCGCTATCCTCAATGCGGAGTCGACCATTATTATCGAGGAGAAAGCGCTTCCGGGGGAGCGAGGTCGTTCTGAGGATGGGCCTTAGTGCCCCCAACCTTCCCGCCACCGCCAGTGTGAGGGGCGTGAAGAGGCAGAAGGTCCCGTCCCGAAGCCAGCCAGGGCATCTAGCATAAGGGCTGCCGCGAGGAGGGGCTGTCCGGATGCTTCGTCCCACATCCAGAACCGGAGGCAGAGCATGGGAGGTCCTCGTGAAGGGGGTATAAAGGCGAGCATGGCCAATGGCAAGAACCACTAAGGACCTCTCCCCTCATATTTTACGGGGTCTAAGAGGTCCTTGAGCCAGAGGAGGCCTACCATCGCTATGAATACGCCTGTTTGAGAGGATAGAGACCACCCTTCCATCTATGACGGCTGTCGACTACTCCGCCGCCATTAAGAGATAAGCCAAGGCATTGTAAGCCAGGAAAGATTTCGCCTTTCCCCTACGGGCCTTGAAGGCGGAGAAGTAAGCGATCAGAGGCATTATCAGGGGGTCACACGGACACGGACACCGCGAACTCGTAAATCAAGGCGGAGCTGAGTATCTGGAAGATCAGGTCTTGGGAGGAGTAGAGAAACCCCCTCCCTTGAACGTAGGTGGGTAGCATGAAAGCTAGGAACCA
>JACXSR010000108.1:0-7403 GCA_035319845.1 Thermoproteota archaeon | reverse complement strand
GCCTTTCTATAGGATTGACGGCACCTCGGATGGGTCCCAGCGCTATCTTGGGAGCGATATTCTCGATCGTCGGGATTGTAATCCTGGGAGTGGCCCTAGTGGTGATAGGCGACATACTCTTCGCCGTGATGGTCATGAGGCTTGCGGAGATCGAGGGTTTGGACAGGGGGTTCAGGATAGCAGGTGCCCTCTACATAGCGAGCGTGGTGCTGAGCTTCGTTCCATACATCGGAGTAGCGGGCTACGCCATAGGGCTCGTTTCGACATTTCTGATATACACCTACAGCAAGAACAGCCTAGAGTCCTTTAAGGGGGGAAAGAAGGAGGGAGAAGAGGGAAGTTAGGATAGGAACCTCTGTTAGGGTCAGAGTTTGCTGAGCAGCTCCTCTATCTCCTTCAACCTACTCTCTATCCATTTCTTCCTCTCCTTCAGCCACCTGATCTCTTCCTCCTTAGTGGGGAAGGGATATGTGGGTGAAGGAGGAGGAACCAATGGCTGAGGGGCGGAGAGGTACCTAAGGGCTTCCTCGACAGTTATGCCAGCTGGCACCGGTATCCAGCTGATCCCAGCGCTGGCTAGAGTTGCTGCAGCGTTAGGTCCCACATCGCTGGCTAGCACGACATTCACGCCCTTCTCTTGAAGAGATTGAGCTAGAGCAGGCCCGGCGCCCCCGGGGAGCTGGGCGTAGGGATTGCTCTCCACCTTGATGTCCTTAACGCCGTCCTCATAGTCCACTATCGCTAGGTAGGGCGCCCTCCCGAAGAGGAAGGAGACCCTAGATCTCAGCCCCTCCGGGGTGTCCACCGGGATCGCCACTCTCACTGCTCACCACCTTCCAGTTCCCTCAATCTTCTCTCTATCTCTTGGAGCTCCCTCCTGAGGTACTCCCTCTCCCTCTCCAACTGTTCCCTCTCGCTTAGGGGAGCGGAGGTTGCCGGTTGCTGCGTCGCGGTGGTGGGGAAGGCCCACGGCCAAGTCGGGAAGGGTACCCCTGACCCGAATATCTGCCAAGCATGGACAACCTGACCGCTTGGGGAGAGGTAGAAGGCCCATGGACCTATTCCGCTTCTACACGGACCGATGTAGGTGTACCCCCTAGAGGCAGCGGCGGAGATCACCTGTGGAGCCACCCACCAAGCCCAGCCTCTGCCCCAGCCACCCCATCCGAAGCCTCCTCTCCTCCATCCCCAGCCTCTGCCCCAGCCTCTCCTCCAGCCCCAACCGGGACCCCACCAGCCGTAGCCGTACCACCACGCCATATATATCACCACCATAGATAACACAGTAACCTATAAAAATGTAACCTTCAGTAGATCCTTGAACGGGAATGAGGAAGAGATGGAGGAGGGGCTTGGGCGCTGGAGGCCCGGGCCTAGGCATATCGGGGCTCTACCCCTTGATGGTGCTTCTCATGATACGTAGAGGCTACCATCACGGCTACGAGATGAAGAGAAAGATAGAGGAGATAACGGGCATTCCCATGCCTCCCGGTTTCATATACGTCACCCTGGGGAGGTTGGAGGCATCAGGCCTCGTGATCTCGACGCCAATGCCCTCCGATCCCAGGGGGAAGAAGATCTACAGGCTAACGCCCGCTGGAGAGCAGTTTTTGGCCGCTGGATTGGCTGAGCTGAGGGGACTGAAGGCCCTCATAGATAGAATTCTCGAGTTCTACGAGGGTAAGGAATTTTAGGTTAACCCGCTCGACTTAGCGATGCCCGGTCAGATGGCTAGGGCGCACCTCAGGATATACGGAAGGGTCCAAGGGGTCTTTTTCAGATCCACCATGAGGGATGTGGCGAGAGAGCTGGGAGTCGGAGGATGGGTGAGGAACCTGCCGGATGGAAGCGTCGAGGCTGTAGTCGAAGGGGAGAGGGAAAAAGTGGAGAGGATAATTGAATGGGCCCATCAAGGGCCGCCCTTGGCGAGAGTGCGGAAGGTCGAGGTGCGCTGGGAGGATTACAGGGGAGAATTCGATGACTTCAAGGTAGTGAGATGACCAAAAAGAGGAGTGAAGGATATCCTCACTTCTCCTTCTTCTGATACTCCTCGTATTTCTCCTCCGCGTATTTCTTCACGACGTCCTTGAGACCCCAACCCACAGCGACGCCTATCCCAACGGCCGATCCTATCGCAGCGCCTAGCACCAAGTACCTGACTATCTCCTCCAAGAGAGTGACGTCTATCATCATCTGTCTAAGACCTATGAGCAGCACCACGAAGTAGATCATGAACTTGAAGAGGTTACCTATTATCTCAGCCCACTCCACGCCCTGCTTCTTGCTCACATCTATGATGAGGTCCCCGAGGAAGTCACCGGCCACGAGGCCGACGATTATTATGGCTATGCCAGCGGCCAAGTGTGGCAGGTATCCCTGGATCCAAGCTACTATCTCGGTGAGGGCGGTGATTCCCAGAGTATCCGAGGCTGCAGCGATCGCTAGGAGATAGACGAACCATCTGGCGATTATATCGAATATCGTAGCTATGCTCACGTGGGTCCTCTCCTCAATGGCCTTGCCCACAGAGGTGGACCTTATGGCATCGTCAACGCCTATCTTGTCCAAGACATAGCTGACGGCCTTTCCAAACGCCCTGCCAGCGGCCCATCCTATCACTAGGATCACGATCGCGCCGAGAAGCTTGGGAGTCATCTCGACTATGTACCTGATTAGTTCTGAGAGGTAGACCTGAAGCACCTGCATTCACATCACCCCGATCCTTAGATATTTCCTATATTAAAAATTTATTTGCTGAAGTCGTTGGCACCATAATATACGACGTTTGTTCCCTAAATTATCATAATACTTTTGATAATTTACGTATTTATTCTTTATTATCAGGATACTCCGAAAAAAGGAAGTGAATCGTTAGGAAAGGGAAGTTCCTGTCAGTACCATTATCGTCAAAGGGTTATGGCGCCCCTCAATGCAGACTTATTAAGCCCGTTATCCACCAAATGGCGGGGAAATACATGAGCGTGAGGAGGAGCTTACCCCTTCTAGGACTCAGGGTCGACATGATGCTAACCCTCTCGCTGATAATAGCGGTCTCAGGATTCGTTTTCATCTACCTACTGGGTCCAAGCGTTGGCTTGGCTGGAGGGATCTTCCTAGCTTTGCTATTCAACTTCTTCATGTGGCTCATATCTCCGTACCTGATAAGGGCCATGTACAGGCTAAAACCCGTGAGTAAGGAGGAGATGCCTTGGCTATACTCCACTGTGGAGATGCTGGCAGCGAAGAGCGGCCTGAGGAAGATGCCTCAGGTATACATCGCGCCCACGGAAGTGCCCAACGCCTTCGCATTCGGGAGCCCGATATTCGGCTATGGAGTGGCTGTCACGGAGGGATTACTTAGGATCCTCGATGAGGAAGAGATAGAGGCAGTACTGGGCCACGAGATCGGACACATAAGACACGGAGACATGCATGTGATGATGGTAGCTACAGCCCTGCCCGCGATATTCCTGCAGATCGGCAGGTGGTTCATATGGGGGTCGATGTTCGGGTATGGTAGCTCCAGGGACAGGGACGATGCCGGATCCCTCTACCTCCTCGGGGTAGCGCTCACGGTAATTGGATGGCTCCTGTACCTCCTAGCCCTGAGACTCAGTAGGTTGAGGGAGTTCTACGCAGACGCCCATTCGGCCCTCACGGTCGAACGGGGTGCCGAGAAGCTTCAACGCGCCCTCGTGAAGATAGCCAAGAACACGGATCCCAAGCTGGGTGCCCAGCTCGCGAGCGCGAAAGCCCTCATGATAACCGACCCAACGCAAAGGGAGCTGGATGAAGACCTTAGATCCATCATGGAGAGGGAAGAGAGCTTCTTCGAGAGGATCATGTCCCTGTTCTCCACCCATCCGAGGCTGAAGGATAGGTTGATGAAGCTGGAGGAGTTGAAGAGGGTAGCTGGCTGATACCCCCTTATATTTTGGGATCGGCGGTATAGGCGGGTGAGGGGTTGGAGAAGATAGCGGTCCCTGCCAAAGGCCCGGAGGGGCTGGATGCGATTGCGTTCGGGCAGCCATCATACGCCCCGTTCTTCACCATAGTGACCGTGGAGGACTCGGAGATAAAGAAAGTTGAGGTGATAAGGAACCCAGCATCTGGACTCCTCACTTACAGGGGACCCAGCCTAGCATCTTGGCTCAAGCACATGGGGGTGACGGTCCTCATTTCCATATCCCTCCCGGAGGATGTGCTGAGGAGCCTCACCTCCTGGGGGATAAAGGCCGTGTTCGCCACCGGCAGGACGGTAAGGGAGATCCTCGAGGCCTACCTATCGGGCACTTACAGGCCTCCTAGAGGGGAAAAATCCGGTGAGGAAGGGCTCGTCTGATTACAGCACCGGATCTATTTTTCTCCCCGCCACGACTATGGGATCCCACACCGGAGCGAGGGGCGGGGCGTAACCGACATCGGCGAATATGAAATCCCTGCTCCTCGGCTTATACGGGAGGAGGCTTGCAGCCACATTCACCCTAGCTAGGGCACCCCTGCCTATTGCTTGAACGCCCATGACCACTCCCTCGTCATTGACAACGAGCTTCAGCCAGAGGTAGCCGGAACCCGGCATGTAATGGGCCTTGTTTCTCCCCTTTATCACGACCCCCTTGACATCGAACCCCTTATCCCTAGCTTCCCTCTCCGTGAGACCCGTACCAGCTACCTCTATCCCGAATACCTCAGCTGTCCATGTCCTCACCGCCCCTGGAAACTCCGTATCCTTCCCTGCGGCGTTAGCACCGGCCACGAGGCCCATCTTATTCGCTATCTGGGCGAAAGGCATCCAGTCGGGCCTTCCTGTCACCCTGTTTATCACTTCCACGTTGTCGCCGGCGGCGTATACACCATCCAAGTTGGTCCTCATCCTAGAGTCCACCCTGATGGCTCCGGTCTCTCCCAGTTCCGCCCCTGCTTCCCTCAGGAGATCCACGTTTGGCTCTACCCCTGCGAACACGAGTACCAAGTCAGCATCCAAGGAAGAATCTCCCGCCTCCACCTTCAAAGCGTTCCCAGATCTTCTCACTTCCCTCACGGGTGTGCTGAAGTGGAACTTAACCTCCGCTTCCGCCGACATCAGGAGCTCCTTCATCACTTCCCCCATGTCCTCGTCCAGTCCCTTGGGCAGGGGCCATCCGAAGTACTCGAACACGTGGACCTCCTTTCCCAGCCTCGCTATGTTCTCCGCGAACTCCATTCCGTTTAATCCAGCACCTATTATGGCCACTCTCCTCGATTTGAGGACTCTCCTCCTTATCTCCTCTCCCTCATCTAGGTGATGGGCGGAGAGGACACCTTCGTTGTCGAGCCCGGGGATCGGGGGTGTCTTCGACCTTGCACCCGTGGCGACGATGAGAACATCGTACTCCATCTCCTTAATGTCGTCTCCCTTCTTGTAAATCACCTTCCTCTCGGATGGAAGGATCCGTTCAGCGACCGCCTCCAATTCCAAGTTTATCCTCCTCTTCTCAACGAAGAAGCTTGGAGGATAGTACATGAGATCATCTAGTGATTTTATGACCCCTCCCACGTAGTACGGTATGCCGCAGAGGGCGAAGCTCACATATCTGGTCTTCTCTATGACAACTATCTCGCTATCAGGTCTGTGCTTCCTGATCCTGCTGGCCGCAGCCATGCCCGCGGGACCGCCACCTATGACAACTGCCCTCATCCAGACACCGCGCCTCGGTGAGGGTCAGTGATTTTAACGTACCCCTCGTTTGAGGCCCGTATCATATCAGCTGCTCTCGAAGAGGACGAACTTCAGCCTCCTTCCCCTCAGCTTAACCAGTCCGATGGAGTATCCCACCGATTCGAGCGTGGATATTAGTTCTGAGATCTCAGTACCCCTCTTAATCCTTAATAGAACCTCTAAGCAATCTGAGGGCCCTCTTCCCGGCAGGAAAGCGTCCGACTCCTTCGCTCGGAGGACCTCACCGAAGGGACCCAGCAGGGTGATCACATCATCTAGTTGAATGGCCATCATTGTAGAGAGCAGTGGGGAGAGATAAGCCGGTCTGGAAGGATGTATTGCGCGCTTATTATGGGCATCAGGGTCTCTGAAGCTCCTCTCTAGCCAGCTCCACCATTCTAGAGGCGGACCTTATCTTCGCCTTGGCGATAAGGGTGTCGCCCTTCTTTAGGGAATCTCTAGCCTCCTCCAAGTTCTTCAGAGCGATCTCATATCTTGCCTTGGCCTTGGAGACATCCTTCCCCTCAGCTTCCAGTAAGAGGATCTCGTCTCCCACGGATATGGCATCTGCATATACATTTTCGAGCTCATCCTCCAAGGATTCTAACTCTAATTCCTTCTCCCTTTCCTTCTCCTCCTCTAGTCTCCTCATGTCGAGGAGCTCCTGCTCCACGCTCCTGATGCATTCAGCCAAAAGGCGGGAGAAGTCAGTAGCCTCGTCCATAGCGGTGTTAAAGCCGTCCAGCATCCCATAAGCTCCTCCAACGACCGCTCCAGCCAAGGCACTCTTGATGCTATCCACATCACCCGAAAGGAGGCTGCTAGCCAGGCTGGCCAGGCCTCCACCCATTAGAGCGCCGAACACGCTCTTCCTGAGTATGCCGCCACTCTCCACCTCGTATAGAATCTTTATGTCATCACCGACCGGAGACGCCGCGAGTTTCCCCTTCTCATCTTTATACTTCACAGAAACCCTGACGAGATCCCCCTCAGTCGACTTATCGGTTATGGCTGTCCCGTTTAGGGCCAATTGATTGAAGAGCTTCTCTATGAACAGATCAAAATATTCGCTCAAACCTTTAACGTGGTAGTAGAAGGTGGAGGCTGTGTACTTCATAGGATTTAAGTGGTGTAATCTCATTTAAATGCTTTAATGATCGTTTGATAGCTTTTGCGATCCTCTATGGTTGTTCAGGATATGCACTTGTGGATGGGGTAGTTCACTTCATTGGGCTTGGGAAAGAAGGTTCACTGAAGCATCCAGGCTGATCAACTCATCCTCAGACTCTATGGCCTCTACCTCGTCTGGAAGAGGTTCCTCCTCTGGTATTTTTCCTCTCTAAAAGTAGTTTTACCATAAACTGAGGATATTCCCCTTCTGTGCATCGATGTGGACTAAATTAAGAAGGAAGGATGCTCTCGCGCGCGAGAGGGTGCAGCCCCTCAAGCCCTCGACTTGCCTAAGGTGCGGCTATGTGAACCCTAGAGAGGCGAGGTTCTGCCTGAAGTGCGGCTATCCATTAACCGTGGAGGCTGTCAGGGAGGTCGAGAGGTTGAGAGAGCCAATAGATAGGTTCCTCAGCTTGCTCATGGAGGACTCGAGAATCAGGGAGATCAGCAAACTGAGAGAGAAGATGGGTAGGAGGTGTGAGCATTAAGGTAAGAGATCCTCTAGGAATCACAGTCCTCTTAACTGAGGAGAGGC
>JACXSR010000117.1:0-7454 GCA_035319845.1 Thermoproteota archaeon | reverse complement strand
GACCCAGATCGTAGACGTTCACGGGTATCTCAGGGTCATAAACCGTTTTTAAGGCCTCTATGACCTTCCTCTTGATCTCCTCCTTCTCCTCGTCGGAGAGCCCCGTCCCCCATCACCTTCGTTATACCTAAAAAAGTTAAACCTCTTAAAGTTTAGGAGGGCTCAGAGCCAGGATATCCCCACCCGGGGCATGAGCGACTCCACCTCCTCCTGAGGTATCGGGGCCGGTCCCTCCCTCTTAGTCGAGGCAGCAGCAGCTGCCACCGAGAACCTCGCCGCATCCTCGAGGGAGTACCCCCTCCACAGCGCCACCCCCAACGCCGCGGTGAAGACATCCCCGGCGCCGACATCATCCAAGGACTCTACCTCCGGCGCCTTAGCGATCACGAATCCCTCCGGGGATGATATCACCGCTCCCTCCCTCCCCAGAGTTACAGAGGATATCCAGAACATAGAGGAGAGACGCTCAGCTGCGTTCATCGGGTTATCTTCGCCCGTGATGGCCCTCGCCTCGCGTAAGTTGGCGTGGACCACTAAGTCGAGGCCCTCGAACTCCCCGATTAGCTCACCGTTAAGCCCCAGCCCATCGTCGAATGTCCTTATCACGCCCTGCAGGTCGAGGAGCACTAGAGATCCAATGTCTATCGCGGTCAGCGCCACCTGTCTGCTCACCTCCCGGGCCACCGGAGCAAGGTGGATCACCCCAGCCTTAACGCCCCCTAAATCGTCGGGAGTGAGGGGATCGCACCTGTAGGCAAGTCTTGAAACCTCACTGCTTTCCCTCAACCTGATGACGAACCTCGTCGTCCGCTCGCACGTCCGCCTCACGTCGGTCAGGTCCACACCGGCCTCCTTGAGGGGGCGGAGTAACCCCTCATCCAAGTCGGCGCCCACCCTCGACACGACCTTGGCAGTGAGTCCCAGTCCGGCAGCGAAGGCCGATCCGTAGGAGACCCCTCCACCCAGTCGAACGGATCCATCCAGCTCGTCCAAGGTTATATGACCGACAGCGACGTAGTCCATCGGGATCTAGCGAGGGTGGAGCTAATTATCGTTACCCTGCGACAGGAGCCGAATCACGCTTTTAGGGATCACCATCGTCTCCACGATGTGAGAAACCTCCTGCTCCACGGGGATGTATACGCTGCCCTTAGGATGATCCCCTCTGGATCCGTGAAGCTGGCCATAACATCGCCTCCCTACTGGAAGCAGCGAGATTACGGTTTTGAGGGACAGATAGGTCAGGAGAGTACACCCGAGGACTACATAGGGAGATTGGCCTCCATATTCGACCTTTTGAGGGAGAAACTGGTGCCAGATGGCGTATTCTTCCTGAACATCGGTGACAAGTACCTCCAGAAGTACGGTAAATCGCACCTCCTCCAGATACCCTACAGGCTGGCCCTAGAGATGGTGAGGAGAGGGTGGTACCTCAGGGACATCATCATCTGGTACAAGGTGAATCACATGCCATCCCCCGCCAAGGACAGGTTCACCAATACCTATGAACCGGTCCTCGTGCTCACCAAATCGAGGGACAGTGCTTACACTGGGGGCAGTCCGGTTATCAAGGTCAGGCTGGAGCAGACTCCCTGGAAGCACACCGCCGTCTTCCCAGAAGGATTGGTCAGGGAGCTGATCGGAAGGGTTAGGTTGCAGGCGGGGGACATTATACTGGATCCATTCGCGGGAACGGGAACCGTCGCTGCAGTCACGGAGAAGCTGGATCTGAGGGTCGGGTGGATCCTGATCGAGAGGGGCGAGGAGTTCATCGAGATCATCAGGGGGAGGGTGAGGTTCTTTGAGGAGGTGAGAGTGGAGGAGGAGAGCTACAACTGGGAACCAGCCGGTTACATCGATCTGCCGGCCGTCGCACCTACGGTGCTGGTGAACGATCCTAGAGGGGAGGTCCACTTGGCTCCCGACAGCTCAACGTTCGCCTCCATTCTCAGGGGCATGACCACCGATGAATTCCTTTCCGGCCACAGGGAAGATGCTCTCTTCCTTTTAGGGGTGAGAGAGTGGAAGTTGGAGGATCTCTGTCTTCCCTCCGCGATGTTGAGATATGGATACGTCCTCAGGAACATGATCGTGGTCTCCCAAGGTGATAAGTGGTTTCCCTTCTTCGTGATGGCTAGGGACACCAAGAGGGTCAGCTACAGGTTCAACCTGGATGCTCTGAGGGTTTCTCCGAAGACTAGAGAGAGTTATAGGGCGGATCCCGTCGGAATGGAGGTCAGGGACTCTACATCCAAGGTTAGGAGGAGAGGGGTTGTCGTGAGCGTTCTGGATAGGTACGGGGACGGCTTCGTCAGGAAAGTGGAGGTGAGGTGGTCGGACGGGACCCTCACCAAGGAGTTCGTGCTGCATCCCAAGTCCGACGTCAGGGTCGGCCTCAGATGCCCCGTGTGTGGTTCACTCGTGGAGTTCGACCCTCTCGACGGTGAATGCCCCCACTGTGGATCCAAGCTCTGGGGTGATGTGGGAACGCTGCCGAAGTTGGAGGTAGAGGTGACCCGGCCCAAGACCTCAGTCCGGCTCTATAGGGGCTCCAACGAGTCGAAGAATAGCAAGTTCTCCGAGCTGGAGAGGATCAACTGGGGTGCATCTCCCGGGGCCAGAAAGCTAGTTTTAGGCGATTACTTCGTTAAGGGAAGGCTCTTCAAGGTAGAGCAGCCCATAGTCGCCTCGTACCTCAGCGTCCTGAGGAGGGAGAGGGGGTTGAGGGTGAAGGACATTGTGGGCGCCTTTCCACCCTCCTACAAGCACACCGTCGGCCACTGGTTCAGGAGGGACTTTGGGGGATCCCTCCCCCTCATGGAGGATCTGCTTGTTCTGGAGAAGCTGCTGGGTCCTCATGAGATATTCGACATTCTGAAGGAGACGTGTCTCAGGTACTCGACCGTGAGACCGCACCCAAGGGGGAGGAACCCGGGAGATTACCTAGAGATGACCGAGGAGGAGGTCATCGACTACCTAGGGAGGCTCTTCAGGGGATCCTGATCACACCTCCCTCCCGGTCCTCCTCCTGAGTTCCTCGTACCACTCCGGATAACCAGGTCTCTCCACCAGTCTCGAGGTGGTGTAGGGCTTTATGTCGAGCACCGGCGTCCCATCGAAGGCATCCAGCCCCGAAACTATGAGCCTGTGGCCCTCCACCCCATCCAACCTCACGACATGAAGGCCTATGGGGTTGGGTCTGTGAGGGGAATCCGAGGCGAAGACCCCTATCTCAGGGAGCTCCTCCAAGGGGACGCCGAACCTCACGAGCCTCCGAGGCCTGACCACCAGCACTCTCCTCTGCTCCTCCGATACCCTGTGAAGGCAAGTGATCAGTATCACATGGGAGAACCCTTCTATCCCCTTGAGACCATCGGAGAACTCTGGAAATATCTCGACATATCCCCTGACCCCTTCGTAGCTGGACTTGACCTCTTCATCACTAGCATCGGTCCTGATCACGCCGATGGGCCTGAAATCGCAGGGACTTAGCATCCGGCCATCCTCCACTGGTACGGGAGCTCCTTCGATATTACGGTTCCCACCTCACCGCCCCCAACGACTTACCTTTTTAGTAAGGAGGTACCACCTCTAGCGGTGATCGATTTGGTGGACATCAACCCCTCCGATCTTGTCGATTACATGGATGTCAACTCGGAGAAGGCCAAATTCTGGAGCCTCCGCCACTTGGAGGAGGAAGGTCTGGTGGAGGTAAGCAGGCTACCCTACAGCATAAGGATCCTGCTGGAGAACGTCCTGAGGAACTATGACGGGAAGGTGGTCCGGGGGGAGGATGTGGAGAAAGTCGCCCTCTGGGAGGAGAAGCAGGGGAAGACTGAGATCCCGTTCATGCCCGCGAGGATAGTGATGCAGGATTTCACCGGAGTGCCAGCTGTGGTCGACCTAGCGGCGATGAGGGATGCTATGAGAAAGCTTGGAGGGGATCCGAGGAGGGTCAACCCCCTCATACCTGCCGACTTGATAATAGACCACAGCGTCCAAGTGGACTTCTTCGGGACACTCTACGCCCTAGCGAAGAATATGGAGCTGGAGTTCGAGAGGAATAAGGAGAGGTACAACCTGCTGAAATGGGCTCAGAATGCTTTCTCCAACTTCAGGGTCGTGCCTCCGGGGAGGGGTATAATCCACCAAGTGAATCTAGAGTACCTGGCGAAGGTCGTTCACCTCAGGGAGTTCAGGGGTGAGCTCACCCTCTACCCGGACAGCGTTCTAGGGACGGACAGCCACACCACCATGATCAACGGGTTGGGCGTGATGGGATGGGGCGTCGGCGGCATAGAGGCCGAGGCGGCCATGCTCGGACAGCCCTATTACATGGTCCTCCCGGAGGTGATAGGGGTCAAGCTGGTGGGAGAGCTACCGGAAGGAGCCACTCCTACCGATCTAGTGCTCACCATAACTGAGATCCTGAGGAAGAAGGGTGTAGTGGGCAAGTTCGTGGAGTACTTCGGACCGGGAGTGGAGAAGCTCAGCGTCCCGGATAGGGCGACTATAGCGAACATGAGTCCGGAGTACGGGGCTACCATGGGCTTCTTCCCCGTGGACGGGGCCACCCTGAACTTCCTCCTGCGCACCGGCAGGGATCCCTCGCACGTCAAACTCGTAGAGAGTTACACCAAAGCGAACATGCTGTTCAGGGAACCCGGTGCTCCAGATCCGGTGTACAGCGACGTGGTGGAGGTGGACATGAGCAAGGTGGAGCCCAGCATATCAGGGCCGAGTCATCCAGAGGACAGGATCCCCCTCAAGGAGGCGAAGGACAGGTTCCTGAAGATATTGAAGGCCTACTTGGAGGCCCTAGGATATCATGTGGAGACGGAGGAACATGCCGCCTATGCCTCCGAGGGAGGACCAAGTCCCTCGGGAGAGAGCGTCGCGGAGGGGGTCCCGGTCACCATAGAGGGAGAGGATGTCCTCTTGAAACACGGAAGCGTGATCATCGCCGCTATAACCAGCTGCACCAACACCAGCAATCCCACGGTGATGCTCGGCGCCGGCCTGCTGGCGAAGAAGGCGGTGGAGAGGGGTCTGAGGACCAAGCCTTGGGTGAAGACCAGTCTAGCACCGGGAAGCAGGGTGGTAACAGATTATCTCAGACAGGCGGGTCTCCTACCGTACTTGGAGGCTCTGAGGTTCCACGTCGTTGGCTATGGATGCACCACCTGCATTGGGAACAGCGGTCCCCTGCGACCGGAGGTCGATAGGGCAATAAGGGAGCACGACCTGTACGCCGTCTCGGTGCTGAGTGGAAACAGGAACTTCAGCGGGAGAATTCACCCTCTCTCCAGGGGTAACTTCTTGGCCAGTCCGCCTCTAGTAGTTGCTTACGCCATAGCAGGCAGGATGGATGTGGACCTGACTAGAGAGCCCCTAGCCTACGATCCCAATGGGCAACCCGTGTATCTCAAGGACATCTGGCCCACGCAGGAGGAGCTGAAGGAGGCCGTGGAGCGTGCTCTGGATCCCGAATTATTCAAGAAAAAGTATGAGGACGTATTCAAGGGAGATGAGAGATGGGAGTCCCTCCAAGCTCCGAGCGGGGACCTGTACTCATGGGATCCGAGGAGTACGTACATAAAGAAGCCCCCGTTCTTCGAGGGAATGGGCTTGGAGCCTCCAGAGCCTAAAGACATAAGGGGAGCGAGAGTCCTGGCCCTGTTCGGTGACAGGGTGACCACCGACCACATAAGCCCCGCCGGTGCCATCCCCGCGGACAGCCCGGCCGGGAAGTATCTGATTGAGCATGGAGTCAGGCCGGAGGAGTTCAACACCTTCGGCAGCAGGAGGGGTAACCATGAGGTCATGAACCGCGGTTGCTTCAGCAATGTGAGGATAAGGAACCTATTGGTGGACGAGGAGGGAGGGAAGACCATATACTGGCCCACCGGGGAGAAGATGTGGATATATGATGCGGCCATGAAGTACAGGGAGGAGGGCACACCTCTCATAGTCCTCGCCGGGAAGCAGTACGGGACCGGGAGCAGCAGGGACTGGGCCGCGAAGTGCACTGCCCTTCTGGGGGTCAAAGCGGTCATCGCCGAGAGCTTCGAGAGGATCCACAGGAGCAACTTGGTGGGGATGGGCGTCCTACCGCTCCAGTTCATGGAAGGTCAGAGTTGGCGCAGCCTCGGGTTGAGGGGGGACGAGGTGTACGATATAATGGGGATAGAGGAGGGACTGGAGCCGGGGAAGATCTTGACCGTGAGGGCCACCAAACCCGATGGCAGTGTGGTGGAGTTCAAGGTTAGGGCGAGACTCGATACCCACGTGGAGGTGGAGTACTACAGGCACGGCGGCATACTGCAGTATGTGTTGAGGAGAATGGTGAAGTCCTGATCTTTTACCCCTCATTTTTGCTTGTGATATCGGAAAAGCAGCTTTATCTTAGGGAGCTGAGAAATACCGAGTTAAAAAGGAGGATGGTGGATCAGTACTGCTTGTACTCCCAGTTCTTGGCGTCCATCTCCTCGATGAACTTCACGAGGAAATCCACTATGGCGTTCAGCATCTTCTCTCCCTTCTCCTTGGTGGCCTTGGTAGGATCTCCAGTCGCCCCGTAGGGCGTGAGCTCGTCGAAAGTCCAGACTATCTTTATGTGCTCAGGGAGCTTCGGGACGACGCCCTTGGCAGCCTCCATGTCCACCAGCTCAGGGGCTATGGCCAAGTTTATGGAGGTCTCGCCTTCGCCCGCATGTCCCAGTCCTTCCCATACCTCGAAAGTGTCAGGGGGCAGGAGTTTGCCCGCCGTCACCCACCAAGCGTCGAGAACAGCGATCTTCGCATCTTTATGTTGAACTTTGAACTGTCTAGCTGCTATCTCTATGGGCTCTATGTTACCGTCGTGCCCATTTATGACCAAGAACTTCCTGATCCCGTGCTTGTAGAGGCTCTCAAACACATCCTTGAGAACCGCTATGACGGTTTCGGGCTTGAGGGATACCGCTATCGGGAACATAGCGTAATGCTCACTCATGCCGTAGGGCAGCGGAGGAACTACAAAGGCTCCCTTGACCCTCTTTGCCACCTCCTCCGCTATCTTGGTGGAGACTATCGTATCAGATCCGAAGGGGAGGTGGTCCCCGTGGTTCTCGCAGCTACCGACGGGGATCAATGCCTTGTCATAATTCCCTTCCCTGAACTTCTTACCATTCAGGAAAAGGAGGTTCACATCCTTGTCGAGGATTATCCCCATGGATACCACCTGTATTGTCTACCTGACCTTGGTAAACGTATAACCTTTGCCGTCCGACCATCAGAATAAATAGGAAAAAGTTTAAGACCGTTCTGACTTCTCACTGGCCTTAAGCCATCTTGTGACCAACGCAGGCAGCTCTTCCTCCAGTATACCTCTGGGTTTGTATATCATAATGGCAACTAGCAGGGCTGAGAAGATCAATTCGACAAGACCATAGAGACCCGTAGACTCCTCAACA
>JACXSR010000106.1:0-7500 GCA_035319845.1 Thermoproteota archaeon | reverse complement strand
ACCAGAGGCGGAGGTTTCTCGAAGAAGAGATTGTAAAGCTCCGGTCTGCGTTGCCTCCCTATTTCTAGGACGTCCCTGAATCCCTTCGTGGTGATAAGAGCGACCTTAGGTGGGATCAGCCCCTCCTGACCGAGGAACATGTTGGTACCTAGGGTCGTGGCGTGTACAAGCGTCGATATATCAGTCAGTTTTACACCAGATTCCTCTAGACCGGATAGAACGGCCCTACTAGGTCTTTTAGGGGTTGTCAAGACTTTTAGAACCCTTAATTCGCCAGATTCCTCATTCAGGAAGACGATATCGGTGAAAGTACCCCCGATGTCGACCCCCGTCCTCCACATCTCCTATCCCGGTCCGGTCAACTCTTTGCCATCAAAGATCTTTACCTAACTTTTAATCTTTACTGTCGTCAAAATCGTTTATTTTTCAAAGATTTTTACCTTTCGATGGAAAGGTATATATGTAAGGCTGCCGGAACAATTAGATCAAAGGTGGTCGCGTTGGTGAGGAGAAGGGGGTTAAGTAAGTCCCTTCTAGCCGCTATAGTTGTAATCGTTGTCATTATCGTGGCGGCCGCTGTCCTGATGATGCAGGGAGGAGGGGGTGCCGTTAAAGAGGTCAAGGTCGGCGTGGTTCTCCCCCTATCGGGCAAGCTCGCCGAGACCGGAGCCGACCTGAAGAGGGGTCTAGAGTTCGCTGTTGAGGAGATAAACAATGCTGGTGGCATTAAGAGTCTGGGAGGGGCTAAGATAGTACTCGTATTCGGAGACAGCGCCGGAAAGCCTGAGACCGGCGCCGCCGAGGCTGAGAGGCTAATAACCGAGGAGAAGGTTGTTGCCATGCTCGGTTCCTACCAGAGCGCCGTCACCAAGACCGTGAGCGAGGTATGCGAGAGGTACCATGTGCCCATGCTCAACCCCGAGTCGACCTCGCCCACCCTCACGGCTAGGGGATACAAATGGTTCTTCAGGACCACCCCGCACGATGAGATGTTCGCCAAGCAGCATGTGGACTTCGTGAACTGGCTGAACAAGAAGTATGGGAACCAGATAAAGAGGATCGCTATAATACACGAGGACACCGAGTGGGGAACGGCCACGGCCAAGGCGTGGCAGAAGTACTTCACTGAGGCCGGCTACCAGATAGTGAAGGTGGTGAGCTATCACGCAGCCACGATAACCTCCATGGATAGTGAGATAGACACCCTGAAGGCTGCCAACCCCGACCTCGTGCTGGTCGCAAGCTACGTGCAGGACGCCATACTCTTCGTCCAGACCGCTAAGCAGAGGGACTTCAACCCGAAGGCCATCTTGGCGCAGGATGCTGGTTTCATAAACCCGAGCTACGTCAAGCAGGTGGGCAAGGATGGGTTCTACATCTTCAGCAGGGAGGTCTTCAACTGGGATCTCGGCCAGAAGATACCGAAGCTCAAGGAGGTGAACGACAGGTACAAGGCCAAGTACGGGGTGGACCTCAACGGTAACTCCGCCAGGGACTACACCGGCGCTTGGGTGCTCTACTACGCTCTGGAGGAGGCCGGCAAGAAGGCCAGCCCTGCCAACTTGGAGGAGTTCAGGAAGGCGATAAGAGACGCCCTAGCGAGCTTGAACATCCCCGGAGATAAGCTAATCATGCCTTGGAAGGGGGTGAAGTTCGACTCGACCGGTCAGAACACCCTCGGTCAGGGTATAGTGGTTCAGATGATGGAGGACGGGAAGTACCACACCGTCTTCCCTGAGGAGTTCGCGACTGCTGAACCCGTGTTCCCCATGCCCAAGTGGAGCGAGAGGGGCTGAACTTCCCCATCCCTATTTTTGCGGAGGGTCGGCTTTGGTAGGTTTGGATTACGTCGCCAATGCTGTAGTCAGTGGTATCCTCATAGGGAGCGTTTACTCCCTGGTTGGAATGGGTCTCGCGCTTATCTGGGGCATAATGGATGTGATAAACTTCGCACAGGGGGACTACATGATGCTAGGAGCCTTCATAACTTACTGGGCCTTCACATTAGCTGGCATCGATCCCCTGCTGAGCGTCCCGCTCTCCTTCTTGGTGACCTTCGCGCTTGGAGTTCTCACCCAGAGGGTGGTGATAGAGAGGGTGCTGGACGCCCCCATGGTCAGTCAGATCACCGCCACCTTCGCGGTCCTTCTCATGATAAGGTACGGTGCCGAGGCTGCCTTCGGTCCTTACACCAAGA
Source organism: Thermoproteota archaeon (assembly GCA_035319845.1). Lineage (GTDB taxonomy): Archaea > Korarchaeota > Korarchaeia > Korarchaeales > Korarchaeaceae > Korarchaeum. The sequence goes on along the minus strand of JACXSR010000106.1, from coordinate 5,303 downwards.
GGATTTACGTCCCCTACGCGGACGTGATATACAGATTCGGGACCATAAGCCTCCAGCTTCCCAGGCTGATAGCCTTCGCCGTGTCCTTAGGGGTGGCCGTGGCCTTCTACGTTTTCCTGAAGACTACCTACACGGGTGTCGCTCTCAGAGCCGTCTCTCAGAATAGGATGGCTGCCTACCTCATGGGAATCAATGTTAGAAAGATGTACTGGATAGCTTTCGGCATCGGAGTCGGGATCTCAGCCGTGGGCGGGACCCTAGTCGCCACGTTCCTCCCAATTCACCCCGAGATGGGAGGATTCTACGCGCTCATAGCCTTCATAGTGGTCGTGTTCGGCGGTTTCGGGAGCGTATTCGGGGCCTACATAAGCGGGATCATAATAGGGGTTACCGAGTCGGTCAGCGCTCTTTTCATCTCCCCATCGCTGAAGGATGTCGTCGCATTCCTCCTCTTCATAGCCATAATTCTGGTGAAGCCAACAGGGCTCTTCGGAACCGAGCAGAGGTGATAAGATATGCTCCAGTTCATAAAGGAGGGGTTGAGAGGTAGAAATGGCCAGTATTTCGCGATCGTGGCTGCCGTGATGCTGGTCGCCCCCCTTATATTCTGGAAGCTGGACCTGCCCTTTGCAGCTAATGCCATGCTCCTCTGCCTCATGTTTTCCATCATGGCAATGGCCTGGAATTTGCTCGAGGGCTACACCGGGCAGCTCAGCTTCGGGCACGCGGTGTTCTTCGGAGTTGGTGCTTATACGACCATGATCCTCATGCTCTACTACGGGGTGACGCCTTGGATCGGGATATTCGTCGGTGGACTGGTGGCTGCTCTCGTGGGCCTGGCCTTGGGCGTCCCGCTCTTCAGGCTCAGGAGTCACTGGTTCGCCTTGGCTACTATAGCCGTGGGCGAGATATTCAAGCTCATCTTCATCTCTTGGGATTACGTGGGTGGCTCGGCTGGCCTGCAGTCCCCCATAGTTCCCGAGGAGCAGAGGTTGTACTACCTGCAGTACGCGGGCTCCTACGTATACATATATCTGGCCTTGGGCCTCCTCGGATTGGAGCTATTGGTCATGTACCCGCTGGTGAGGAGCAGAATAGGTTACTACCTCCAAGCCATAAGGGAGGACGAGGACGCGGCCATGAGTCTCGGGATCAATCCGTTCAAGTATAAGATGGTGGCCATGTTCTTCAGTGCACTCTTCACCGGTATAGGAGGGGGCATATACACGGTGAGGTTCAGGTTCGTTGATCCCTTCGCCGTCTTCGACCTGATATCCGTCTCCGTTTACATAACCATAGCCGGTATCCTAGGGGGAATATACTCCTTCGTTGGGCCGATCGTTGGTTCCTTCGTGTTCGTCCCGATTAGCGAGTACGTCAGGGTCTACGTGGTGTCTAGGTTTCCTAGGTTCTATGGCCTTCACGTGTTCGTGCTGGGCGTGATACTGCTGGCCATATCGCTGCTCGCGCCCGAGGGCATCATGGGCTGGCTCGAGAAGAAGGGCTATCTGAGGAAGGAGGTGGAGTAGGTGAGCCTGCTAGAGGTCAAGGGAGTGGTGAAGAGGTTCGGCGGACTGGTGGCGGTCAATGATGTCTCCTTCTCCGTAGATGAGGGGGAGAGGGTGGGGCTCATTGGACCCAACGGTGCCGGGAAGACCACCATGTTCAACCTGATCTCCGGTTACTACAGGCCCGATAAGGGCAGGATATTCTTCCACGGTGAGGATATCACGGGACGAAGGCCTTACGAGGTAACCAAGCTCGGGATAGGCCGCACCTTCCAGATAGTGAAACCTCTGTCCAACCTCACCGTACTCGATAACGTGGCGATCGGCGCTCTGCTGAGGCATCCGGATGTGAACGAGGCTAGGAGGCGCGCAGAAGAGGTGTTGAAGCTCACTGGCCTCTACGAGAAGAGGAATATGAGGGCCGGTTCCCTGAACCTGCCCGAGAAGAAGAGGTTAGAGCTTTCGAGAGCGCTGGCGACCGAGCCCAAGCTGCTCCTGCTAGACGAGGTCGTGGCTGGGCTCAATCCGTCGGAGGTGGACGAGATGCTGAAGCTGCTCAGGGAGATAAACGAGTCTGGTGTTACCATATTGATGGTGGAGCACGTTATGAGGGCCGTGATGAACATCTCGGAGAGGATAATCGTGATGGACTACGGGGTGAAGATAGCCGAGGGAACACCGCAGGAGATAGCGAGCGATCCGAGGGTGATAGAGGCCTACTTAGGGAGGGAGGAGTTATGAGCCTCTTGGACGTCAAGGACATCGATGTGTTCTACGGCGACGCCCAGGCACTGTGGGGCGTCTCCTTCCAAGTGGAGAAGGGGACCATAACGTCCATAGTCGGAGCGAACGGAGCCGGGAAGACCACCATCATGAAGACCATATCGGGACTCCTCGTCCCTAAGTCCGGGATGATATTCTTCGAGGGCCGGGACATCACGAGGGAGGAGCCCCACAAGAGGGTGGAGATGGGGATAGCCCATGTTCCCGAGGGTAGGCAGCTCTTCCCTAGGCTCACAGTCATGGAGAACCTGAGGGCAGCTGCCTACACTAGGAGGGCCAGGGAAAAGTTCCAAGATACGTTGGAGGAGGTCTTTAATCTGTTCCCCATCCTCAGGGAGAGGAGAAATCAGCTGGCCGGAACGCTGAGCGGTGGGGAGCAGCAGATGCTGGCGATAGCCAGAGGCCTGATACTGAGGCCCGAGATACTAATGCTGGACGAGCCCTCTTTGGGTCTCGCCCCCAAGCTCGTCATAATGATCCTGAACCTCGTCAGGAAGTTGAAGGAGGAGGGCTATACGATCCTACTGGTCGAGCAGAACGTCTACCAGGCGCTAAAGCTTTCCGATAAAGCCTACGTCTTGGAGACTGGGAGAATAGTTAAATCTGGGACCGGTGAGGAGTTATTAAGGGACGAAGATGTGAAGAGAGCCTACCTGGGGTTGTGAGGATGTACGGTTGGAGGGCCCGGGTCGGTCTCATAGTACCTTCCTCCAACACCACCATGGAGGAGGAGTTCAGGAGCGCCTTACCCGAGGGGGTTTCCCTCCACGTTGCCAGGGTCAGGCTGAGGAAGGTGAACATCGAGGAGCTCAAGAGCATGGAAGAATTCGTTGAACTGGCAGCTGACACGCTGGCCGACGCTGGCGTCGATGTCATAGCCTACGGCTGCACCACTGGGAGCTTAGTCGGTGGAGTGGGCTACGATGAGAGGATAGCGGATAAGATAGAGAGAATAACCGGTGTTAAGGCGATAGCTACAGCCACTGCCGTGCTGGAGGCCCTCAGACATCTGGATGTGAGGAGCGTGGCTGTGGCCACCCCCTACATAGATGAGGTGAACAGGAAGGAGGAGGAGTTCCTGGAGGGTAATGGGTTCAAGGTCGTGTCTATGATAGGGCTGGGCATAGAGGATAACATAGAGATTGGGAGGCAGGCGCCGGAGGTTGCTTACAGGCTGGGGAAGGCGGCCTTCCATCACGACGCCGACGGTCTATTCATAAGCTGCACGAACTTCAGGACATTCGAGGTTCTGGAGGCTTTGGAGGTGGACCTAGGTAAGCCCGTGATATCCAGCAACTCTGCAACCCTCTGGGCCGTCCTCAGAGAGGTTGGGATCAGGGAGCCTGTGGTGGGCTTGGGAGAGCTGTTGGAATTCGGCCTCGGCTGACCACGCTTGAGCCTTAACAGATCACTATGTTTTACAGTCATAAACCGACCACTTTTTCATCTTTTTGGAAAATGTGGGAGATGGTCTCAGACCAGCATCAGGATGACCTCATGGATCTTACAGATGAGATGGCCATGTATATGCCCACGAAGGCCAAGCAGGCTGCTGAGAACCCGAAAGCAGTGGAGTAACTGAAGGCAGCTATGAGCGCGCCCGTCACCAGCGGTGCCGGCAGCCTAGAGAAGGATATCGCAGTTGAGAGGAATGCCACCGCATCCTGCGGATTTTTAGGAGCCATCTCGGACACCGTGGCAGTAGCTATGGGAGCGTAGCTCGACATTCCCAGTCCTAGAAGGAAGGCCGAGGTCAGAAAGCCAGCTATGCCGGCTTTCGGGATGATATACACCGCTATCCCTGAGACCATGAAGAGCTCCGAGAGGGCGAGGATCAGTCTCTTATCCTTCACCCTATCTGAGAGCCACCCCACAGGTATTCCAGCCAAGGTAGATGTGAGGGTCTCTATGACCGCTGCCATGGCCACGTGCTCCACGCCGGCGCCGAAAATGGCGGGTGCCATTACCAGATGAAAGGGTAGGAAGGAGTTCCTCGCGAAGTTGTTGACTATGGTGAGGGCCACAATCCCCTTTATCTCGGGTGTGAGGGATCCCTTCCAGAAGGATATCTTCCCCTTACCCTTAACCCCGAATTCCCTTATCATGGGAGAGATCAACGCAGCTGAGATCAACCCTAGGAACAGGCCTAAAGCTAAGACCAAGTTTCTGGTCGCCATCGCCACCAAGAGCGCCCCGGCAGCCGGTCCAAGGATGGAGCCCACCTGCCAAGAGACCCTCACCGAGCTGAAAGCGGTTCCAACCTTCTTCTTGAACAGTAGGCTTGTGACTTGATTCCTCCCCATTATGTGCAGGGCCCTTCCCATCCTAGCTAGGGCTAGGGAACCGAAGATTGTAGTGGGGGATACCTCCGTCAGCAGTAGGCCGGAGGACAGGGATATGCCTAGGGAGCCTATGAGAAAGGTGAGTGAGGGCGAGGCGAAGGCGGCGAAGGCCCATCTGAAGATGAACTCCATGAGGTTGGCCCCGGAGGCTATGATCCCATAGGTAGCAGCGTCGACACTGGCCTCCTCGACTAAGAATGGCCAGATTGGCTGGTAAAGGGAGATCGTCATCCCAGCTAGGAAGGAGCTGAGCAGGATTATGAGGAGTTCCCTCCTAATCTTCGGAATGGACTTCACCTTGAGAGTTGCCCCCGATTTAATATCTCCTTTCCCTAGCGGTCGCCCTCCCTCTCCTTGAGGGCATCTTTCCCCAGCTTGGAAAGGCGTATCAGGCTACCGGACCGGGTTCGCTTCACCTCAACGAGCCCCTTACCTTCCAATCGCCTGACCCTCCTCCAAGCAGTGGTCTTGGGTAGGGACAGCTCTTCCCTTATAGTGGAGAGGCTCTTCTCACCCTCCGCCAGCGAATTGAGGATTCTCATGTCCGTCGAATCCAGCTCGAACTTCTTGCCACGGGACCTGCTGTTCAGGACTAAGAGGACTATCGCTAGGGCGGGTAACAGGGCTAGGAGGTAGTAAAGGAGGTCGTTCCCCTCGCCCCTGCCCATCC
>JACXSR010000083.1:0-7590 GCA_035319845.1 Thermoproteota archaeon | reverse complement strand
AATAGAGGAGGGGGTACCGAATTTCTTATGCTTAGAGGCGATCTACCCGGGAGACTAGATCCTGAAGACACTTTCCTCCTAGTTATAGATATGCAGGAGCCCTTTTCCAAGGTAATAGGTGAATTCAACTCGATAGTGGGGGCTATAGTGTTGTTGGCCAAGGTCTCCAAGCTTTTGGGCATTCCTGTGGTGGGAACTGAGCAGGTTCCGGAAAAATTAGGGAGGACCGTCCAAGAAGTGGATGAATTATTGAATGAGAAGATGGAGAAGTCCCACTTCGATGCTTTCAGGGATGAGAGGATTAGAGAGAGATTGCTTGGGCTAGGGAGGAAGAAGATCCTGTTAACTGGAATTGAGACGCATATTTGCGTGCTTCAGACCGCACTAAGTGCCGCAGCTAGCGGTTTTGAAGTCCACTTAGTCAGCGATGCTACGGGATCGACCTTCCCTGAGGACAAGGAGGTGACCCTAACAAGGTTGCTTCAGGAAGGGATTTACGTAACTACCTCAGAATCCGTCGTGTACGAACTCTTGGGTAGTTCAGCACATCCTGAATTCAGGAATGTGGTATCGTTAGTGAAGGAGTACAGGAGCGGAAGATCGAAGAAAGGAGAAAGAGGTCAATAGAGATCAGGAGGCTGGCCAAGGTCTTTTTCTTCTTCTCACCACGTTAGAAGACCCGCCTCTCGAGCCCCTCTTTCTAGTGGACTTTTTCACCGCCACTCTACGGGATCTCCTAGCCTTCTCCCTAGACCTCTCGACGAAGGGATTGCTCTTAGATTCCCTGTAAGCCAAGTAGCCAGCTCCCACTACTATCAGGGTGCCCAAACCAGCGGCAATCTCTAGGTTACCGAAGTCAGATCCAGCCCATGAAGCGGAACTGACCTTCTCTGGGATGAAGGCCCTTATTCTCCTAGAGATCCAAGGGGACCAGGCTCCCTTGTCATCCTTTACTCTGAACTTCACGGTGTAGTTGCCGCTGGAAGTGTAGGTATGATTGATGAACTTATGGGGGATGGAATTACCCTCTAGCTCTCCCCTGAGCTTCTTCCCGTCGCCGAAGTCCCATTCGTATGCGATTACCTGACCATCGGGATCGACTCCCATACCTTGGAACAGGAAGGTGATGTTGTCCCTAGTTCTTACCTCGACTATGGATGCCTGAGGTGGCTTGTTACCCTTTACAGCCACGCTAACTGTATAAAGTGCTGAGGAAGCGCCCTTAGAATCTACCGCTTTCACTTTGACGGTGTAAGCTCCTTCCTTTTTATATATGTGGGACATCTGCGGGCCTCCATTCTTCATAGTTCCATCGCCGAAGTTCCACTGAAAAGTAAGCCTGTCTCCCTCTGGATCCGATGCTGTAACCCTAAAGGTCACAGGAACTCCAACAGAAGGTTCTGCTGGGGTGAATTTGACCGTGGTTATGACAGGTGGTTTATTCTTCGGCTTAGGCTTAGTCTGAGAGCGTACGTAGATCTCCTCGGTAACAGGATCGGAATACGCACCTTTATCGTCTTTCACCTTCACCTTGACGATGTATGTGCCCTCCTTAGAGTACGAGTGTGTCACCCTAGTAAGATTGGCCCCCTTGGCTTTTTTCCCGTCGCCGAAGTCCCAGTAATATTCTACCACATGTCCATCAGGGTCTATCCCCTCTACTTCGAATACTATCTTCTCACCGGGTTGGGCAGGGTTTGGAGAGACCTTCTTCAGTTTCACTATGGGTTTGTAGTTGGACTTCTTGATGGTGACCAGCTTTGTCTTGACGTTAGATTCCTTGAGCCAGTCATCTATCACCTTGAGCTTAACCGTATAGCTCCTGTAGTCACCGTAAGTGTGCTTCACCATCATTTTGTAGGTTGAATCTCCCACCTTGGACCATCCACCTGTTTTCTTAACCACAGTTCCATCACCAAAATCCCAGATCCATTCTCTTAGGCCGCTGTCAGGGTCCTCCACTACCCCTATCAGTTCCACGGTCTTCCCGCTGATTCTATAGACCGTGATCTCCACAACCCTCGGTGCGACATCGGTGGAAGAGTCCACTGCGGGGCATCCTGTATCAGCCGAAACAGCCACCGTCATTAGCGTAAGCACTAGCAGAGCTGAGATAAGTGTTATTTTCGTTGCTCTCATCAGGTGATCCCTCTGGTAGCCCTAAATAAAGGTTGATGCGGATGAATTTCCGATTTACCCATGAAACCGTTTCACTTATAATAATGGATTATTGCCGCTATATTATTACATTATTGCAGTAATTCATCGAGGTACATTGGCATAACATTAACAAAAAGGGGAGAGGGGTATCTGCTCTCCTGTTCTATAATCTCTCATCAAGTGGTATGTATTTGGCCTCCATAGGACCTACGTACAGGGCCCTTGGCCTTATCAGGACATTCTCCTCCCAGTATTCGAATACATGCCCTATCCATCCGGAGGTTCTAGATATAGCGAATATGGGTGTGAAGATGTCAGTTGGAATCCCCAGCATGTGGTATACCTGTCCTGAGTAGAAGTCCACATTTGGAAATATGCCTTTCTTTCCGAGGAGTTCTATCATCACCTTTTCCACTTCTAGAGCTGTGTTAAACAAGTTCTCCTGACCAGTTTCCTTAGCGAGCATCTCCGCATATTTCTTGAGTATCCTAGCCCTAGGATCGTACGCTTTGTATACCCTGTGTCCAAACCCCATTATTCTCTCCTTCCTCTCAAGCTTGGCCTTCACGTAGTCCCTAGCCCTCTCAGGCGATCCTATCTCCATCAGCATCTTAAGCGCCTGCTCATTGGCGCCCCCATGAAGCGGACCTTTGAGGGTCGATATACCCGTCACTACCGCCGAGTAGAGGTCTGAAAGGGTAGATGCCGTGACTAGGCAAGCGAAGGTCGATGCATTGAATCCGTGGTCAGCGTGTAGTATGAGGGCCACATCCATTAGCTTCGCTTCTATCTCCTTGGGCTCTCTTCCCCACATCATATAGAGGAAGTTTGCCGCGTGACTGAGATCGGTCCTAGGATGTACTATATCTTTACCTTCCCTCATCCTGTGGAAATAGGCCATTATGGTCGGCATTTTAGATAGTATTCTCATGGCTATCCTCAGGTTCTCTGCCCTCTTCTCGTGAATATGTTGTCCCCATATGTTGGGTAGATCCGGATCGAAGGGACCGAGGGCCGCTACCCCTGTCTTCAAGACATCCATTGGGTGAGAGCTCTTGGGAAGCCTCCTCAGGATCTCTACTACCTCCTCGGGTATTTCCCTTTCCTTGGACAGGTTTTCCTTGAATTCCTCTAGCTCTTTTCTGTTGGGCAGCTTACCGAACCATAGCAGGTAAGTGACCTCTTCAAAGGATGAGTGCTCAGCCAGATCCTCAATCGAGTAACCTCTATAGATGAGCCTTCCCCTCTCCCCATCTATATAGCTGAGAGACGTCTTGGCGACATAGATGCCCTTAAGACCGATGTATACAGGGGGAACCTCCGATGCCAAGCAGCACCACCACTAATGCGGGTAACCCGTCTTTCTTTTAATCATATATATGGATCGGTGTGGGAGATGAAGGATCTCAAAAGCTGGATGAGGGAGGAACTCCCGATTGAGGGGTGTCACTGAGCTTCGATCAGTTGTTCCTCGATCTTATCGACGATCTCCTTGAACGCTTTTGACACCATGTTCTCGGGGTCGGCTATTACTATGGGCGTCCCCCTATCCATGAATTCCACTACCTTTGGGTCTATGGGTATCTCTCCCAAGAAGGGCACTTCCTCCTCCTCGGCGAGCCTCCTTCCGCCACCTTCACCGAAAATCCTCACCTTTTCACCGCCAGGGCACACGAAGTAGCTCATGTTCTCTACTATACCTAAGGGTCTGTATTCCATCTTCCTTACCATGTGGAGGGCTCTCTTTACATCCATTAAGGCGACTTCTTGAGGAGTGGTCACCAAGACGACGCCATGAAGCGGGATGAGCTGCATGACGCTGAGTGGCTCGTCTCCAGTACCGGGCGGGAGGTCCACCACTAGGTAATCAAGATCTCCCCAGTTGACGTTTTCCACGAATTCCTGAATAGCTTTGGCTTTCAGGGGTCCCCTCCATATAACGGGGTCTCCATCCCTGACCATCAACCCTAAGGACATGACCTTCATCTTTAGAGGTCCCTCAGCTGGGATTATCCCCTCATTCGTAGCGTAGATGGGAACATCTATGAGGCCCAGTGCCTTCGGAACGTTGGGCCCGGTGAGATCGGTGTCCAATACACCCACTGAATAGCCTCTTCTAGCCAGCTCAGCAGCTATGTTAACGGATACGGTAGTCTTACCGACGCCCCCCTTTCCACTCATGACGGCTATTCTCTTCTTTATCCTCTTCACATTCTCGGGGGGTTGAGGGATACCAGCGGATCTAGGAGGGGTAAAGTGCGCCTTTATGTTGCTCATGGTTGATCGATGCGACCTACTTAGACTCGGGTAAAAAAGTTACCTTAAGTAAACTCTAGCGGGAATGTAGGGGAGTACATCCCTCCCTCTCCTTCGGACGCCGAAGGATATCAGCTGACCGTGCTTCAACGGGTAATCTAGGACCTTGATCCACTCATTACCCTCATAGACCCATACCCCGCCCGGAGCTCCCCTGTCGCTGATCCAATACTCGCTTCCCACTCTCACGATCTCCACCCATCCTTTAGGTGGACCGGGAGGTAATGATCTCCTAGATCCTACCTCCTGAAGGTTGAGATCTGCTCTTCCAGTCCCCCCTTGCCTCTTCGTCCTTCCGATGGTTAACTTGTCCTTCAGGGGTACGGTCTTCCCTTGGACGACTATCCTCGGTCCGGATTCCGTGGGGATCCTCATTCCCATCAGGGCGAGCGACATGTCCCTCGCACTGCTGAACCTCCTCTTAGGATCGGGATCCAGTGCCCTAGCCAGTACATACCTTAGATGTTCTGAAAGGTTTCTCGGAAGATCGTCCGGACTCAGGGGCTCCCTAGGATCTATCCCGTATACTAGAAATAGGATCAAGACGCCAACCGAATATATGTCAGCTTCTGGAGAGACCTCTCCAGTCAGAAATTCAGGAGCGCTCCATCCCGGAGTCCCCGCGATGGATCTCTTGCCCACAGCCCTAGCCACACCTAGATCTATGAGAACTGGATGTAGAGTGCGTGGAAGAATTATGTTATCGGGTTTTACATCTCCGTGAACTACACCTAGTGAGTGCATCCTCTCCAACGCTGAGAGGACCCCCAGCGATATCCTTACAGCATCGTTCTGAGTGGCCCTCCTACTTCTGTAGGCCTCCCCTATCGTGGGTCCCGGTACATACTCCTCCACTAGAGCTGGCACTTTATCGATCCATTCGATGAAGGCAACTATGTGTTCGTGGGGAGAGGGGGTTGATACCTCCCTCAGGATAGAGGCCTCCTCCTTAAGCAGCATCCTTGACATCTCGTCATCCTTCGGTAGTTTGATGACGACCAGCTCCCCGTTGGTCCTAGCTAGGAGAATATCAGCGAAACCCCCTCCCCCTAGCCTATTTATCACATGATAGGAGCCCAGAGATCCTTGGATTTTCATAGAGATGGGACACCTAGGTCCTCTGATTCGCTCGAGACGAATCTCAACCGGATAACTTCAGCCACATCTATCACTGAGCCGTTAGTGAGTTTGACGGATTCTCCCTTAGCGAGCTTTCTACCATTAACCCAAGTGCCATTTAGGCTTCCGAGGTCTCTTATGAAGTATCCCTGCGAAGTTCCCCTTATCTCGAAATGTCTCCTAGAGATATAATCGAGATCATCATCCGGAACAAAGCCTGCGAAGTCCCTCCTTCCGAAGGTCCTTATTCCCGGACCCAGTCTAGCAATGAACCCGTTTGGTCCAACTAACTGTGCTCCTACCTCCTTACGCCTAGGAGCAGGCGTGGGCGGCTCTATCCATTCCTCTGGTTCATATCTGCGGGGAGATTCCATTTCTTCGTAGACGTGGCCCTTCTGTCTTCGCGCCTTTCTTGGTGGTCTCATCTCCCTCCGTTCAACCAGCTCTTCAAATTCTTCCTCGACCTCCCCCTCCTCTACCACCTCTATCTCGGTATGAATCAGTTTGTTCATGGTGATCGTCAGAAGGATGAGTCCAAGGACTGTTAGACCTATAGACAGGGCTATTACATTCGAAAATGATACCAGAGGTCCTATCAGGAGGAGCGCGGCCCCCGCCTTGAGATTGCCCACGCCTAGAATAACCCCTAATTTGTAGAACGCGTACACTATTGATAAGAAGACCGCTAAGCCCGCCAAGCCTGAGAGTGTGAGTAGGGGAGAGGCTGCTAGAATCGTGGAGAGAGCTCCAGCAGGATTTTCCATCAGGTTCTGAACTGAGGAATACATCATTCCAACGGAGATCATGAGGAGGACGAGGGATGCAATAGTACCGTATTTTATCACGCGGCTCACTGTGCAGAATAGCTCGTCCAGTCCGTAACACATCTCAGTCCAGCCCTTATACATGAAGAACAGAGATATCAGGCTTAAGATGCCCGACACCGCCCCCGCCGCTGCGACCGTGGATAGAGCCATCATTAACTGATCTAAGCTGAGAGATCCTATATCTGAGACTCCTACAGTTCCTAAGGATACTAGAGGCAGTAAAGTAGCTATTAGAGATAGGAGGAGGGCATTTCTTAGTAGTTTGAAACCCGCAGAGAGATCTTCCATAGGAGATCGGGAGGTATGGAATCATTAAGTAAAAAAGCATTTAGTCTGGCCTCGGGTGCTGCAGGCTTGAAAGTGGACGTAGCGCTAATACATGCGCCTAGCGTCTATGACTTCAGAGATCGCTACCTATACGCGACGGTCGTAAGTGAGGTGGTGCCTTCCCTCTTCGTATTTGACATGATACCTTACGGCTTCCTCACGCTCGCCACTTATCTAACCGAGAGGGGATACAGAGTTGGGATATTCAACCTAGCTTCCAAAATGTTGAGGGATAAAGGGTTTGATGTCGATAAATTCTTAAGGAACTTGGAGGCTGAGGTTTATGGTGTAGATCTTCACTGGCTCGTTCATGCGCACGGAGCTTTGGAAATAGCGAGAATCCTGAAGAAGCACCATCCAGATAGTAAGGTCGTCCTAGGCGGTCTCTCCTCCACTTTCTTCAGAAAGGAGATCATGTCCAGTTATGACTTCGTGGATGCTATTCTACTCGGGGATAGTACTGAAGTGCCTTTCCTCAAGTTCTTGGAAGAGGGCCCGTCGAAGGCGCCCAACATAATCTGGAGAGATGGTGGGAAAATAAGGGAAAATGAAATCGCTTGGATCCCCGAAATCCTAGATGAATTCGTCATAGACCATGAGGTTCTCGTGAAGAACCTAATGAGATGCAGGGATCTCTCCCTAGGGGTCCCCTTCTGCTCCTTCATTGAGGCGCCTATTGCGGGAGTCATCACCGTTAAGGGCTGCTCGTTTGATTGTGTGACATGCGGTGGCTCCAAATTCACTTATTCCAGCTTCTTCCGAAGAAGTAGATTGGCTTTAAAGTCCCCTCAAGCAATAGCTGATGAAGTGGAGAGAATAGCGAGCCTCTCTTCCATGCCAA
>JACXSR010000048.1:0-32621 GCA_035319845.1 Thermoproteota archaeon | reverse complement strand
TTCTAAACGCGTAATAGAGACCTTCGCCGGTGAGAGGATCCGCAAGACCAGCAGCATCCCCGACTAAAAGCACGCGACCCTTTGCAATGGGTTTCCCGTGTCCACCGGCAGGTATTATCCAAGATCCGTTCATTTTTACGTTGAATCTGGATGAGAACCTCCTGAAGGACTCCATTATTTCCCTAGATTTCTCAGACATGCCCCCCACACCAGCATTGGAATCCTCGCCCCTTGGGAAGATCCATCCGTATCCATAGGGAGCAGCATCTACCATGAAGATCAGTCTATCATGCGGGGGAGCGCTGCCCTCCATGGCCACTATTACATCTTCCTTCCTCCAGCCGCTCCTGACTCCTGAAGATAAAGCCACTACTGAGTTCGCACCATCGGCCCCGATCACGAACCTAGCCTCTTCCCCCGGTCCGATCAATTTGACTCCACTATCCGATACCTTAACCGCGCTCACTCTAGCCCTGATGAAATTGGCCCCCTCCCCTAGTGCACTTTCAAGGAGTCGGTGGTCGAAGAGTTCCCTCCTCACTAGGGCTATGGCGAACTCATCCGGTGGGGTGCTAACCGTTATCTCACGCCCGAAGCCAGCAACGACTACATCCCTATGGAAGGCCTCCACAGGCTCCAAGGGCAGGCCCAGTTCCTCGAGTAGTCTAGCTGCCTTCAGAGTTATTCCTCCTCCGCAAGGTTTGGGCCGGGGAAATCTCCTCATGTCCAAGAGCAGCGTCTTGAAACCCATCCTAGCCAACAGATAAGCTGCAGTTGAACCCGAGGGTCCAGCCCCGACTACGGCAATGTCCCACATTTTCCCATTGGCGCTCCAAACTGTCCTTTAAAATTGCGAGGGAAAATATATATCTAATGAAAGAACAAGTGTTCAACGGTGTTAAATCATGAGTAGAGCAGAGGAGGTACTCAAGAGGGTCCCCCGAAGATGTATAGAGGACATCAGGGAATATGTAGAGAAGATCGACAGGGCTCTCGACAACCTCGAAAAGCTAGAGGACAAGGAGAGGATAGCTTGGGCCTTTAAGGCTTTGTCTAATACAACAAAGTTAGACATCATACTACTGCTGGCGGCATCCGAGATGCCAGTCTGCCTTATATCCTACATACTAGAGAAGGATCAGTCGCTCATCTCTCATCATCTATCCGACCTCAAAACCGCCGGTTTAGTCAAGGAAACTGTGAAAGGTAAATTTAGAGTATATAAGCTCCAGAAGGACGCCCTAATAGATTTATTCAATAAGATCGGCTCCATAGTGGAGGGGTGATCTCTTGGATCTGAAGCTGGAGGTCGTCGATGTCACCCCGCCCGAGGGTACCAACATAATCATAGCGACATCCCACTTCATAAAGACGGTCGAGGATGTTTATGAGGCTCTAGCCGATTCATGCTCTAGTATCAAGTTTGGATTCGCATTTTGTGAGTCATCCGGTCCTAGGCTAATAAGGAAGGCGGGCAATGATCCAGAACTCATTGAGGCGGCTGTGGATAGGGCCAAGAAGATAGCCGCAGGTCACTGCTTAGTCATAATTCTTAGAGACGCATGGCCCATCAACGTCCTCCCCCGACTCAAACAGCTACCAGAGATCGTCACCCTCTACGCGGCTACGGCAAACCCGCTGAAAGTTGTGGTGGCTGACGTGGGTGATGGTAGGGGAATACTAGGGGTAATAGACGGAGGCACTCCTACAGGAGTGGAATCCGAGGAGGATGTAAAGGAGAGGATGGAGTTCTTAAGGAAGATTGGCTACAAGCATCCTTTCCCCGGGTGATCACACCCACTTGACCCCCTCATCCATCTTTTCCAGATAGATCCTCCTTGCTATGACGCTAGCAGCGGCGACCGAGGGGTACTTGAGATCAGCCCCCGACTCGATTACAACCTCTATCCCTCTATTCTCGAGGAAGGAGAAGGCCTCCCTCAGCTTAGATTTGTCGAAGGAGTCTATTATGATCTTGGATGCCCTTACCTCCTTGAGTACATCTGAAATTACTTGGAGATGCCACTCCGTCAGCAAGTCATTCAGTTTCCCCCTACTCCACTCAGCCATCAGCTGATCCGGAGTGACAATCTTGTAACTCAGCGATATCGCGACCTCCTCTACTAGATCAGCGAGTTCTAGGAGTCTGCGTTCAGATAGGGACTTCGATTCCAGTAGCCCTCTGGCCCTAAGGAACTTCCTGCCGCCGTCATCCAGTGCAACTGCAGCTACCACTATAGGTCCTGATTTCTCCCCTTTTCCGGCCTCGTCGGAGCCTATTTCTATCCCACGTTGTTCCACTAGAGATTTCTCTATGAGGGGAATGAGGGGTTCGTGGTATACTACTTTACCATTCGAGTAGACCACTCCCTTATAGTCGAGCACTTCAAACCTGAAAAGCTCCCACTTACTCTTGGAGGGGAGGATCCTCCCTCCTTCCCTCGTCACCTGCTCTTTAAGATTTTCCAGCTCCTCTTCTCTTAGTAAGGTACTTAACTGCCGCAATCACGATCACCAATAGTAGGATGGGCGCTATAATCCAGTATGGTGCTTCCTCAGCCGTTATATAAATCACCCTAATCGTCTCATTGGACCTTTTCAACTCCTTGGGATATTCTTGGACCCAAGCAGCCCACGCCACTACAGAGTGGTTCCCCTCCTCTTCAGCTTTCAAAGGTATGCTGATGAATGAGAAGTTTCCCGGGCCCAGATCACCTAGTTTAGTCACCTCATGCTTGCCCAAGAATTTAACGTGTATTTCAACGTCTAAAGCCTTGAATGATGACGGATTGATAACTGTAGCGTTGAGCTTGAACTGCTGACCCAATTTGACCTCTTTAGGTACCTCGATTTTCTCGATTTTCACGCTGGAGGGCTTTATCACTTTGTATGGATAATCCACGTAGGTTCTCAACCTTCTCCCAGCCACCTCGTACTCTACGGTCACTGATACCTTCTGTTGGCCACCGGGGGCATCTAAGGGGATCTTTATTGGTATTCTAGCGGACAACGCTCTGCGATAATTCCAATACTCGACAGTTTCGTTGTACAGGAGACCTGAGACGCTATCTTCAACCTTGATCACGACATCCCTCATGGCTGTGGGGTACAAGGGCGGCCCTGTGAGGACTGTTACATTAGCGATTATTATGGAGGGTGGCACTATCTCCGTCTTACTGAGGTTCAGAAATACCATTGGTTCCCATTTATGGACGCGGATCTGCTTACTGCCAGTCACCGCGTATTTCACGAGACGACCACCTTCCTTGACTAAGAGGTATCCCCTAGCCGATATGGTTCTAGTGACCTCCATGTCTTGGAGGGGGACATGGACTATGAAGGCCACGTGGGCCGTTGTGGCACCATCTCCCTGATAAACGGCCGTGTTTCCATCCCACTGGATGTCTATCTTACTACCCTCCGCGTTTATCCCGCTAGCTCCGTAAGGTTCGACCTTCCAGCTGGATGGTGTTGATATCGATAGTTTGAACTCAACTATTGGCTTAGTCCCCGGAGATGTCACGTTTATGAAGGCATAGAAGAAGCCGCCAGCGACCACTTCAGTGTCTGATACACCTAATAAGGCTATTTGAGCTTGAGTAGGCCGTGGAGGGGGTACAGTCAACAGTAGCACCATTATTATAAGAGAGGCAGCGGCCGTGTACTTCATCAGGAGTTCTCGCAGCTCAAATATATAAACGGGGTGTGTTGATGGTCGCGGTTGAAGCCCTATCCTTGACTAAAGCCTTCGGAGATCTCTTAGCGGTCAGAGAGCTCAGTTTCACTGTTGAGGAGGGATCCATTTTCGGCTTGCTGGGACCGAATGGGGCCGGAAAGACCACGACGCTCAGGATGATTTATGGGGTTCTGAGACCTACATCCGGAACGGCTAAGGTGATGGGGATTGATGTCAGGGAAAATCCCATAGAGGCCAAGAGGAGAATGGGCGTACTTCCCGAGGATACTGGCGTGTATCCTAGACTTACTACCGAGGAGAACTTGGTGTATTTCGGTAAATTGAGGGGGATGGACGAGGAAAGACTCAAGAGGAGGGTTGAAGATCTCCTTGAGATCCTGAACCTCACTGAGAAGAGGTTCGTAATAGCTGAAAAGCTGTCTAGAGGGCAGAAGCAGAAATTGGCCTTTGCCAGGGCCATTCTAGATGAACCTCCGGTTCTCCTACTAGATGAACCGACACTAGGTGTAGACATAATGAGCGCTCGGGAGATAAGGAGGATGATAGCTGAGTATGCCAGCTCCGGTAAGACAGTCATACTGTCCACGCACAACATGTGGGAGGTGGAGAGACTATGCGATCGTATAGCGATCATTAGTGAGGGAACGCTGAGGTATGAGGGGAGTAAGGAGGATCTGAAGAGGCTCGCAGGGAAGAGGGAGTTCGAGGACATATTCGTGAGGCTTGTGAGGGGGGAAGTCATTGAGAAGGTTGTTTAGAGGATCATCTGGTGTGGTGAAGCTATCTAGGGGATTCGGACAGAGGGGTTACTCTCTTCCCCCAAAACCTTGGCTGGTAGTGGCATGGAAAGAGGTGTTAGAGGCGTTTAGGGATAGGAGGACCATGCTAAACGTTATTATCCTTCCAATGATCCTCATGCCCCTGGTCATATCCCTTCCCACGCTCATGTTGAGTCCTAAAACCATTCCACCGAAGATTATGGTTGTTGTGGAGGATCCCCACGGAGTGGATCTAGCTGAGAGGATTAAATTGCTGGAGAACAGGTCGGAGGCATTGGTTTCCATTGTGACTGAGGGAGGTAATTACACAGGGCTTGTGCTGAGCGGGGATGTGGACCTCATAGTCGAGATACCTAGGGGGTTCTACGAGAACTTAAGCACTGGAGGGACGGGCAAGCTGATTTACTACTACGACCCCTACGGGGCTAGGTCGTCCGTGGCAATGGGGGTGGTCCAGAAAGTAGTAAGCGAGTATTCTGAGGAAGTGTTAAGGAGGCGATTAGAGGCGATAAATCTATCCGAGGAGTACATAAAGCCGATCGTACCTGTGGCTATACAGGTTACCAGCACGGGGAAAGGGGCCACTACTGGGGAAGTGGTGACGGCGATGGTCCTCCCGATGATGGTGGGACTAATCGCAATAACTGGCGCCGGAACGTTCGCTATAGACATGATAGCAGGTGAAAGGGAGAGAAAGACCTTAGAAGCCCTCTTCACCAATCCAGTCAGTAGAGGGCAGCTCTTACTGGGAAAGTTTGGTGCCCTCACCTTGTTATCCCTGATAAGTGGTCTGGCAACCCTGTTCTCATCTCTGATAGGGGTGGGATTCGCTGTCACATCGATGAGTGAGTCCCTCTCAGCCGGATCCATGCCCCAATTGATGGAACCGTCGAGGCTCCTGTACCTTACCCTAGGCATCTTGATCACCGTAGCTCTGGGTGGGCTCACCGGAAATGCGGTCATGATTACCGCGGCCTCCTTCGCCAAGACCTTTAAGGAAGCTCAGCAGTATGTCGGCTTTCTCACCCTGATCTTGATAGTTCCTATGGTGGCCATACCATACGCTCCGCAGTCCTTCCATCCAACCCTGAGGGCATTGCCCATATCCAGCCTCGCGATGTTCGCCAGAGATATGATAGTAAACCCGAGTGATCTGGGGGCGATAGCTACCTCGCTGGCTGCGTCGATTCTCTATTTAGTTATATTCCTATGGTTAAGTGCAAAGATGTTTGGAAGAGAATCCGTGATCTTCGGTTGAGGCCCCTTTCGTTTAACTTTTTCAATTACCCTCCCCCACCCTGCGCGGTGTTCTGAGTGAGGGTCGTTGTCGTTGGATTCGGGTTAGGAGGATTGGGCTCTGCTTGGCATGTTGCTGAGCAGGTTCCGGACGCTAAGATCACGGTTATCGGTGATGAGAGGCCCTATGTGAGGCATAAACTGAGACTCGTCACACAGGGGATGGATCTCTGGGTAAGCACTAGGCACTTGGAGTCTAAGGATGTCGAAATAATTCTGGACAAGGTGACCAAGATAAGGAGGGAGCAGAAGGAGGTCGTTCTCTCTGACGGCAGGACCATCCCGTACGACTACCTGATATTGGCCACCGGGTCCAATCCCACTATCCCCTCTAGACTGAAGGGTGGAGAAAACTGCGCAGTTTTCAGGAGGTTGGAGGATGTTCAAAGGTTGATAGATGAGAAGCCGAACGAGGTGGCCATAATAGGTGCCAGCTTCGTGGCCCTCCACGTGGCCGACGCTGCTAGGGCCATCGGAGCCAAGCCCAAGGTCATAGTGAGATCGAGACTCATCAGAAGGAGCTTAGAACCCGAACTCTCCGCCAAGCTAGAGGAGTTTCTGGCAGAGAGGGGCGTGGAATTCGTCCATGGCAAGCCTAAGGAGGTGAAGGACTCCAAGGTGATCGTAGACGAGGATAAGGAGGTCAGTTCGGAGATGACCTTCGTGGCCACCGGCGTCAGTCCTGAGATAACGCTAGCTAAGGAGGCTGGTCTTGAACTCTTGGACGGTTGGGTCATAAAGACCGATCAGCAGGGGAGGACCTCGGATCCTAACATATTTGCCGTCGGAGATAATGCTACCGTCATCGACATCTTCACCAACAAGCCCATATACATGGGAATAGGCACCGCCGCAAGTATAATGGCGCTCAACGCGGCTAAAGCGCTAACTGGATTCAAAGCGGCATATAGGGTTCCTAGGTTCCAGAAGGATGTCTTCTTTGGAGGAGTTCACATGGCCTCGGTTGGACTCACGAGTGTCGAGGCTCAGAATGAGGGATTTGAAGCTGATAGAGTGTACCTCAGTGGAGACGGTTGGGGTGATCATGCCTATCTCGTCTACGAGAAGAGTACGAAGAGGGTGCTTGGATTCAGCGCTATCTCCAAAGAGGAGGTTGGTTGGAAGGGAATGGAAGTAATGATGGCCATGATAAGGAGGTGGCCTGTTAATAAGTTGGGTGTGGAGGTCTCCTGAGGCTGGGATTAAAGTCTTTCCCCTCATTTCCCCCTATTTGAGTCAAGCAGTTTTCTGGCTGCTTTCACCATTATATAGGCTCCTTTCATGGTCTCGTCCTTTAACTCCATCTCTTTTATCTGTTCTATGGTAAACCACCCCCAGTCGTCGTGTTCTTCCGGTCTTATCACAGGATCCATCCCGTTATCGATGACGGCGGTGTATAGGGGGATTATGAACTCCACCCTCATCTCGGGATATATGACCCCGAATGTATCCACGGGTTTGAGGTCTAGGGGGGTCAGCTTGAAACCGGTCTCCTCTCTCAGTTCCCTTAGAGCCCCTCTTCTTGGGGACTCACCGTATCTCAAGCTACCACCCGGTACTTCCCATCTCCCACCGTTCCTCTTACTCCTAGCCCTTTTGAGAAGCAGTACTTTGCCCTCTCTATTGAATATGACTACACAGGGTACTACATGGATTTTAGTCTTTTTCAAAGGGGGTCACCGCTCATTGTACGGCCTTCTCTTTAGACTTTTGCTTGGGGGTCTTAGCGAATATAGAGACGATGAGCATTGGAGAGCCGCACTTGGGACACTTATCGTCAATTGAGAGCTTACCGACGAAATCACCTTCCTTGAATGTTCTAAGCATCTTCCTTCCGCAATTTGAGCAGTGCAGCTCAGTGAAGATCTCTTGTTGTTCCTCTTGATAGGCGAGTCTGGCTTTAGCCATGTCGTAAGCGACCTTGACAGCTATACCCATTCCAGCCACCCCCATCACTATGTTGAGGATCGCGTCGTTGGTATTTCCTTCTTGGAGCGATGAGAATCCCATGTAGAAGAACAACACGGAGATCAGAACTATGCCCACCATGGAGGCTATCCAGAACAGGTAGAATCCAGTCGGAGCTCCTTTCTTGTTGGAGTTAGATGACATTCATGAGGCACCTCCCATCGTGTTGCCAACTCCCACGGTATTCCCTATCCCAGCTATGAGCACGAAGTCCCCGGGGAGCGTCTTCGATCTGATGGCCATCTTGACCCTCTCAATCACTTCATCTACCGATTTGGCTATCTCCTCCCTCATGGAGGTTATGGCATCAAGTGGGTCTTCCTTTATGGCTATAGCATGCAGGGGTATCTTGTACTTAGTAGCGACTTCCTCTATCCTCAGCTTCTCCGGACCAGGGTCTCCTATTGCTGCCCCTATTCCCTCAACCACCTCAGCTGTCGGCTCGCCCTCTAACTTGGCGGCCGCGTCTATCATGATGATGAGGGAGACGTTTCCGTCCCTCCCCTCGACTATCCTTTCAATGGCCAGTCCGGGCCTACCCACCTCTGATCCAGGACCCTTCGCCTTTATTATGAAGGCCCTCCTTCCTTCTATCTCCACTTCGGCGCCGACTATATTCTCGGCTACTTCCTTGGGCTCTGCACCATTCATCAGCCTCAGAGCCACCATTGGGCCTATGCTGTCCCCTATGGGGATGCCCCTCCTGAAGGCCTCACCCGCTTTCCAGTAAGCCTTGGCTATCCTGAGGATCTCAGGGAGCATCATTTGAATCTGGGCGATATATATGAGGTTCTGGGTCCTCCTACCCAATATGAAGTAATGTCGGACGATCCTGTATATCATGTCTAGGGCTAGGACACCGGACATCTGATCCCTTAGGTTCGATCTTTTCCACTCGTCGGCCTTGGGGGCTATCTCGACCATGAACTTGTTGAGGTGATCTCTGGAGCTCTCAAGTAGATGCTCCAGCCTCTTGACGGCGCCGAAAGGATCCAATGTTACGGGTTGTATTAGGAAGAACCCCTTTATCCTCTTGAAGAGGGACTCTACCTCTTCCCTAGGACGACCGTACTTGGACGCCTCTTCCACGAACTTCTTTGTGGCGTCATTAGTGTATTCCTCTAGCTTGGCTAGGGCTTTTCTGATCTCGTTGATCCATAGTTGGGCTTGAAGCTTGCTGGCGTAGAACTGCATGATGGTGATGAATATCAGAAAGAAGATCCATGAGAACCAGTCACTCTGGTTAGTCTGCATGAGCTTTATTCCCAGCTCTTGGTTCAATGCACCACCCTCCTCACGGGACCAACCCAGAGCTACCTCGTTTTAAAGCTTCCCGATTAATTGTCTCCCTTCCCTCTGGAAGCCGCTAATCCTGTCGAGGAGTGCCGCGTACATGAGTGGGAGAAGAGCAGTCACTTCCCCGGGTATGAATGTCCTCATCGCCTTCCTAGAGACTTTGCCCCAGCTTATAGCTTCCCTTTCCCTCGCTCCGCTGAGGCTTCCGTCCCACTCAACTGCTGTGGTCAGGTACACCACGTAGTCAAGCCCCCCCTTGAACTGGTTCCACCATATTGTATGGTGCTTGGAAATCCCGCCCCCCAAGACCAGAGCTCCGCTCACCTCCATGGTGAAGGAGAGATCCGCAAGTTTCAGCATGTCCTCGATGAAGTCCAAGTGGAAGTCCAGTTCTTGAGATAGGAAGCTCAAGGCGGTGCCGAACGATGAGTCCAAGAGACCTGGGGAAAATATGGGGATCTTGGCCTCGTGGGCCATTCCCAAGATCGAATCCGAGCACATTCTCCCCCCTAAGCTGTAGAGCAACTCACTGGGGGATATTTTTCTTCCATATTCCTCTAAGACTTCTGGTACTTCTCTCCTCACGAATTTCTCCACCACGGGTCCGTAATTGTCGAAGGGTATGAACACGTTCCCCAGCCTATGTATCCTCCTCTCATAGAGCTCGGAGTCATCGGCATCGAAGCTCCCGTGGTAATAATCGGCGTAACATCTAGCGATATCGTGATCTATCGTACCTCCGGTGGTTATCACCACATCGAACAGGCTCCTTCTCAGCATGTCAACTAGTATCCCCCTAACCCCCGTGGATACCACGTCCGCCGGAAAGGAGAGGAAGTTCACGGATCTGGGGTCCCTCACCATTTCCTCTAGGATGTTAACTCCTTCTGCCACGAATTTGGCGGTGAAACCACCGGCCTTCTCCATTTCCCTGATGATATCCGAAGCGGTCATTCCAGGGCGCAGGGTAATATCCTCGACCTTCCTCATACCTATCGAGCAAAGGGGATGGTCCATGTAAATAAGGTGGTGCTGATGGGGAGGGACCGGGTGATCGATGCACTAACGAGATACTTGAAGGTACACGGTCCTAGAATACTCTCCAACGTGGGAGATCAAGAGATCGTTAGAATAGAACTCAGAGCATTGTTCAGATACTATGAGCGAGAGAGCAGGAATGATAAGTTGATGAATCATGTGGAGGGATTCGAGTGGAGGGGGTGTAGGGTCGAGGGAAGGTTCCTCCTAGTCCCAGTATCCCTGATAAGGGAGGTGTTGGACATTGAGTGAGTTGTATCTAGTAGCATTCGACATGGATGGGACCCTGCTTCCCATAAACAGCTCATGGGAGTTCGTCCACAAGCTCCTTGGTACAGAGGAGATCGCTTCTAGATATAGGAGGATGTATGAAAATGGTGAGATTGATTATAGGAAATGGGCCGAGCTGGATGTTTCCTCGTGGAAGGGCAGGGACTTCTCCCTTGTGCTGAAAAAGGTGGAGAACCTGAGACCAATGGAGGATGCGGAGGAGGCGCTGAAGAGGTTGAAGGAAGAGGGGTTTATAGTGGGTCTCATAAGCTCTGGCCTCGATGTGATCGCCGAGAGGCTTTGCAGCCTGCTTAAAATGGATTTTTGCAGGTCCGCTAAGTTGAGAGTAGTTGGAGGTAGGGTGCTGGGAATTCTAAAGGAGCTGGATCCTAGCAAGAAGTCAGAGGAGCTGATGTACGTGGCTAGGAGGTTCGAAGTTCCGCTCAACAGAGTCGCCTTCGTTGGGGATGGTGAAAGCGATCTATCGGTATTTCGGATGAAGATAGGGAAGAAGATCGCGTTCAGGCCTAGGTCGGAGATTATAATGTCCCTCGCCGACCATGTGGTTGATACTCTCTCGGAAGCCGCCGATATCCTGATCGAGTGGAAAAGGTTCGACGGGTATTGAACATTAACTCACTCATTTATATCCGATCTCTACTCACATAACCGGATGGACTGGGAGATATTCACGCTGGATGATGATAGAGTGAGGCTTTTCGGACAGGAGATAGCCAATGACCTAGGGAGGAAGATAATCGCTTCACTTAAGGATTACCCTAAGAGCCCCAACGATCTGGCCAAGGAGCTAAATCAACCACTGACCACCGTAGTCTTTCATATCGACAAGCTCTTGGAGGCTGGTGTCATCAGGACCGTTGGGACCATGGCAGGGAGGAGAGGTAGAAAAACCCTATACACCCTATCTTCACCGGCCTACCTAGTGGTTCCTACGACCAGAGAGGGCAAAGATAGCTACTTGAGGAATATTTTAGGAAAATCTCTCCCTACTAGGGAGATACTCGTGAAAAGCCTCGTAATCAGCGTGTTAGTGGCCATATTCATAGTGGGTATGCCTTGGTACCTCATGGGATCGAGACCGGCTGCATTACCTACGGAACAGAAAACCACGACAGTTGCCGTTCCTCTACACCCAGAAGCACCTGCTGGCTCAGAGAAGGAAGGGGTACCCGAAGCGGAAAGATATCAAGGCCGCACGGGGGCTGACTGGATGACTCCCTTGATGTTCGCTTTGGCCTCGTCGATCCTCACCGCTCTGCTCATTGCTCTCTTGGTTCTCCGTCGAGAGGTTCCCCCTTACAGTGAACGTACCCCTTAAACCGCCTTACGTAGTTAGGACATCCCATGCATATGAGAAAGCTTACCCTCTCGCCCCGCACAGGGCAGTCCACCGCGTCCTTGGAGAACTTTGATATCACCTTATTACCGTACAGCTCCTTCAGTTTCTCCTTGTAGTCTTTTGGGACCCTCAAAGCCCTCTGTAGCTTTATTACCTGCAATTCGTACTTGTGATCTGACATCCGAACACCTCGCCGCCAAGTTATTATCCTCTGCTCCCTCGAAGTAATATGCTTTACCTCCTCTTCGACTTCTGGAGGACTATCATCGATCCTCCGGACTTGGATCTCTACTACAGGTACAGGGTCAGAAACATCCTGAGGGTGGAGGGCATAGAGGACCCGGATGTTGAGGAGAAGGCCTTCAATTTCTATAGGAGGCTCTTTAATGCCTTTGATAGTAGAAGGAGAGCCAGTTGCATTGAGATACCTGCTACTCTAGAGCTAGAATCCTTTCTAAGTTTCTTGGGAGTTGAGGATGTGAGGTACGAGCATCTGAGGGCTTATGCATCTCCCATGCTCGACTTAACCACTTTGAAACCTGGAGCTAAGGACTCTTTGGAGGAGCTATCCTCGAGGTACGAGTTGGCAATAGTATCCAACACGCCTTACCATGACATGGTGGTGGAAAGATTAGAAAAGGATGGTCTACTTGATTTCTTCGAAGTTGTCGTTTCTTCACACAGGACTGGGGTCAGGAAGCCGATTAGAGAGATCTTCCTGCGAGCATTGGAGGTGATGGGTGCTCGGCCCAAGGAAGCTGTGATGGTGGGGGATTCCCCCTATGAGGACATTGAAGGCGCTAGGAAGGCGGGCATGAGGGCAATATGGGTTGTGAGGGAGGATGTCCAAATGCCTGAGGCGGATGGCATGATTAAAAGTCTGGGGGAGTTACCTAACCTCCTGAAGGTGATCACTTGAGGAGGAGATTGTTGGATCTCCTAGCATGTCCAGAGTGTCATCACTTCCCCCTGAAGCTCATTGTTGAGAGGGAGGAAGTGGTGGAAGGATTGCCCAGCAGGCCAGAAAAGCCACTATGTGAGAAATGGTGTGCATTCTCGGGTGGTGAGCCCAGCGATCCTACCCTCTGTGTGGAGTGCATGAGTAAGGAGGTGGTGACCGGTAAGCTAGTCTGTGAGAACTGCGGCGCGGAATACAAGATAGAGGCTGGAGTTCCCAGAATGCTGAAGCCTGGGGAGCTCAATCTCTAAATTTCAACTCATCTTGAGTATATTAGGTGAGATAATGCCGAGGATAATGATAGTGCATGGTGACATCACCGAGGTCGAGGTAGATGCGTTGGTGAACCCCGCCAATGTCCAGCTTGTCATGGGTGGAGGCGTCGCCGGTGCAATAAGGAGAAAGGGTGGTGAGGAAATTCAGGAGGAGGCTCTGAAAAAAGCCCCTGTGAGGATCGGAGAGGCCGTGGAGACTTCAGCGGGGAAGCTTAAGGCTAAGTACGTCATTCATGCGCCCACGGTGGAATCCCCTGGTGGAAGGAGCAATCCGGAGTTCGTGAGGAAGGCCGTGAAGGCGGCTCTTAAGAAGGCAGAGGAACTAGGTCTGAAGAGCGTAGCTTTTCCGGCCATGGGAGCGGGAGTCGGAGGAGTGCCGGTGGAAGTAGCGGTAAGGATAATACTGGAGGAGGCCCTTAAGTCGAGTTTAGAGGAAGTAGTGCTAGTAGCGTGGAGTAATGAGGATTTCGAGACCTTCCAGAGGGTTGCAGCTCAGATGGATATAGAGGCCTCCCTTGAGGAGTTGTCATGAACTGCCGCGCCGCCCGACTGTAAAATTAATATAGCAGGGGCAGCACCCATCTAGGTGGCGGGGCGTAGCTCAGCCTGGCAGAGCGGCCGGCTGTAGAGGGCGCCGGGCGGCGCTCCGTCAGCGGCCCGCTCTCACAGACACCGGCAGGTCGGGGGTTCAAGTCCCCCCGCCCCGACCACTCAATCTCCTCATTATGAAGTTCCCCAGAAGCGTCCTCTCTAAGTCCTTTGAGAGGATATCCTTGCATGCCCTCTCCAAGCTCTCCTTGCTCATCATCCTCACGACCTTGTAGACCACCCTCCTTAGGGAATCGTGCTCCTCACATGCGAGGAATAGGTCCTCATCTGCCATTTCTATGCCCAGTTGAACCATCTCATAGAAAGGTAGTTTTTGGGAGAATAAAGTCTCTCCTACCTTAGGAAAATCTCTCCTGAGCTCAGCAAACGCATTGGAAAGTTCTTTTTCACTCACCTCTTCCCCTCCTCTGAGTTTCATCAACACACGTCTCAGGGCGGGTGGTAGATCTTCATCGACCATGACGACTCCTCATGGTGTGAGGTAAAGGTTACATAAGATGGCGCCCATTCGAACGGGGGGATGAGGGCCGGCCGGCTTACCTTACCCTTTTGAGCTTCCCGGAGGCGATGATGAGGTGGTCCTCCCCTGACCCCCTCTGTCAGGATGGATCAGCTGTGCGGGGACTTTATAGTATACCCTCAACCGGATCCTCGGATGAGAGCGGAGATCCCCATCATCCTATTGGTATCGCTGCTCGTATCGGCCGCATCCTTATGGTATTGGAGTCCTAGCATTGACGAGATCCTCTGGCTTTTCATCCTAGTCGCTTGGATCTCCGTAGTGGTATTTTGGATCTCTAAGAGGGTGGCTGAGTGGCAGAACCTCTATGTGGCTAGGAAGGTGATCCACATATTATCCGGTGGAGTGGTCGCTGCCTTGACTCCTTACCTCTTCAAATCCCCAGCAATACCGCTTATAGGTGGTATCGGAATGACGGTACTCACCCTGCTCCCCAGGCTCAAGGGAGAGAGGTTCGACTGGTTTCAGGTGGAAGGGAACCTAGGAGAGGTGTACTTCTGTCTCACATGGACATTGGTTGTAGTCGGGTTGTGGTACATAGATTTGAACGCCGGCATCGCCGCGGCACTGTTCATGTCGGTAGGTGACGGTGTGACCGGCGTAGTCAGGAACATCGTTTACAAGAGGTGGAGTAAGGGGGTAGCTGGTAGCGTGGCCATGCTTCTAGTTTCGCTACCAATCGGGTGGATATATAAGGGGTACATCGGTGCCATAGCGGCGATCGTAGCGACATTGGTAGAGAGATGGCCGAAGGTCGACGATAACCTGACGGTTCCCATAGTGTCGGCGGTGGTAATGGTATTGGGGGAGGCCCTTTGGCGGTGAATTCTAAGAAAAACGAGCTACTCCGGAAGGTTATCCATATCCTGTTCTCCTCTGTCCTCCTGGCGCCTATGATGGTCATGGATCTTGTAGATCCCAAGCTCGTCTACGCCGTAGCCCTTGCTGTGGGCGGATGGATTTACTCCGTACAGGTGAAGGGTCCACCTCAGTGGCTGAAGGCAGGAATGCAGATACCTCAACCTAAGGGGGTGGAGATAGTGCTGGATTCATTCAATAGGCTGGTGAATCTGGTCGAGAGGGACTATGAGAGGAGAGCCGGGTGGCTTGGTGCTCTGTCGGGATTGATCGGTGTATCCTCATCTTACTTCCTCTTCGGTTCACTTGCCTCCTACGGTATATTCGCCCTCATAACGACCGACGGACTCTCCTCCATTGTGGGGATATCGATAGGTAGGATAAAGATTCCAATGGCAGATGGGACGGTGGAGGGTACTGCCGCGGGCCTTATCTCCTATCTGATCTTGCTGCAGTGTCTGATCGGGGATCCGTACCTCGCGGCATTGATAGCTGTCTCCTCATCAGTGGCGGAGCTGTATGGGGGAGAAGATAACATAGCAGTCCCCTTAGTGAGTACATTGGTTGCCTTCCTTTCAGGAGCTCCTCCTCTCATAGGCTAGCAACCTAGCTTCGATCCCACCGTAGAGGATCCTCCTATTGAACACTAGGTTGAGATTGCGCATAGCTGCCATAAGCTTGGGAAGGGCTGGACCAGCGCATATGGCAGAGAACCTGAGCTCAAGCTTCTTCTCAAGGGCAGAAGCCATGCTTTCAAAGGTCTTACCTATTCTCCTATTTCTTCCTGTCCTCAACTCATATGGTGGATCGGTGGCTACGGAGCTTATTCTGCTGAATGCTATCAACTCGCTCGCGTCCCTTACATGGAATTCTATCTTATCGTAGATGCCGGCTGACTTTGCATTCTCTACGGCCCCTCTTACGCTCTTCGGGCTTATATCTGAGCATATGACGTTCAGATCCCTATCTTCAATGTAAGAGTCCTCCCTATCGAATACCTCCTCTTGGGATACATCTCGGAAGGGTATGAGGTGTTTCACTGGGTAACTCCTCCTCCACTTCCCTGGGGGGATCTTCAAGGCTGCCAACACACCTTCTATAGGAATAGTCCCGCCCCCGCACATGGGGTCTATTAGGACCGAACTGGGATCTGTGTGTATGGAATCAAGCCAACCGCTGAGCTCAACCAATGAGTAGGCTATCACGGGGTTAAGAGAGGTCCTGTGCTCGAATACCCTGTAACCCCGTTTATGGAGGCTCTCTCCGGTTGTATCTAATCCCAGAAGGAGGAGATTTCCGCTAACATAGGCCCTGATTACCACATCCGGCCTCTTCAGGTTGGCTTTTATCCTAGCGCCTAGGGAAGAGAAGTGCTCCACTATGGCCTCTCCCACAGTGGCTGCCACCTGCACACTAGTGAAATCGTGATAACCCACCCTCTCGGCTCTCACCGCAAATGTAGAGGAAGGATTGAACAAGAGGGACCACTCTACTGAGGAAGCTACCTTCTTCACCGAGTTCAGGTTAATTGGATCTAGTATTTCCCGGCTCACCAGTATCAGGAACCTGATAGCTGTTCTGGACGTGTAGTTCAGCCTCAAAATATCCTTTGGGGTCGCCAAGAACTCTACCTTGCCAGGTACTATCCCCCTAACATCTACTCCCAGCAGCTCCTTTACTTCTTTCCCTAGGAAGGGGTCCAGCCCTGGTATCGTGACTCCTAGCGTTTGCAGCATACCCTTATGTTTTTCGAGTCGAAGCTATAAGCCGAAGGTGTTCTCAATGATACCAATAGCAAGACCTTGTATAGGTGAGGAGGAGGTAAATCGCGTCGCTGAGGTGCTCAGATCTGGAATGCTGGCCCAAGGTAAACTGGTAGAAGAATTCGAGAATGAATTCGCATCTTACGTCGGTAGCAAATACGCCGTGGCGGTATCTAATGGAACCGCTGCCCTTCATGTAGCGCTAATCTCTCTGGGGATAGGTCCGGGGGATGAGGTGGCCGTCCCAAGCTACACCTTTTACGCGACAGCCTCCTCAGTGATACTCAGTGGAGCTAAGCCCGTTTTTGTGGATGTTGATCCTAAGATGGGAACGATGGACCCCGAGGATCTCAGAAGGAAATTGACTCCGAAGGTCAGAGCGGTAATTCCGGTCCACATCCACGGTCATCCCGCTGATCTGGATTCAATAAGGGACGTCCTAGGGGATAGAGAAGTGTTCTTGCTGGAGGATGCCGCCCAAGCCCATGGGGCCCTATACAAGGGAAGGAAGGTAGGGAGTATAGGGGAGGCCGGGGCCTTCAGCTTCTACCCCACCAAGAACATGACGACAGGTGAGGGGGGGATAATAACCACTGACGACGAGTACATCTATCAGAAAGCTAGGGCAATAAGGGATCAAGGTCAGGTTTCAAAGTACGAGCATCACTATGTGGGTTTCAATTATAGGATGACTGAAATAAACGCAGCAATAGGTCTAGCTCAGCTGAATAGGCTGGATGAGTTCAATTCTAGGAGGAGAGAGATCGCCTCCAGATATACAGAGGAGCTCTCTGATATCGTAGAGACACCATTCATCGCGGAGTGGGCTGAACCGGTCTGGCACCTCTATCCTATAAGGGTGGGAACGAAGAGGGATGAGATTGTGAAAATGCTCAGGGAAAGAGGTGTATTAGCTAGGCCTGCTTATCCAATGCCTCTTCAGAAGCAACCAGTCATGTCCAAGCTCTCTGAAAGGGAATACAACTACTTACACGTACTCTTCGAGGGAGTGGATTACTCCGGCGTGGAAACCCCTAATGCCGAGAGACTGACGAGGGAAATACTTTACCTACCCATATTCCACTGTATGAAGGATGAAGAGGTCGACAGAGTGATTAGAGAGGTGAAAGCAGTACTGAACTCTATATGAGGGATTCTAAGAATGACTTGTAGGTTGGGCTGGGCCTCCCCGGTCTAGATTTGAACTCGGGATGGAACTGGACGCCCACATAATAGGGGTGTCCCTCCACCTCGAACGCATTTATTATCCTGCCACTAGAGTCCACGGCTGTTATTTTGTAACCTCGCCTCTCCATCTTCTCAGCGAACTCCCTGATTATGTGGTACCTGTGTCTGAACCTCTCCACCACCTTCTCCCTCCCATAAGCCCTCCTAAGTATGCCTTCTAGTAGGATCACCTCATGACCACCGAGCCTCATAGTGCCTCCTACCTCCTCGATCTGCCTCTGCTCGGGGAGGAGGTCTATGACAGGCCAAGGAGTGTTGGGGTCTATCTCCGTGGAATGTGCCCCCTTCCATCCCATGACCTCCCTAGCGAACGCCACCGTAGCGAGTTGAGCTCCGAAACATACACCTAGGAAAGGTTTACCCTCCCTCAATGCCCATCCCGCGGCCTTGATCATTCCCTCGGTTCCTCTAGAC
Organism: Thermoproteota archaeon; assembly: GCA_035319845.1. Taxonomy (GTDB): domain Archaea; phylum Korarchaeota; class Korarchaeia; order Korarchaeales; family Korarchaeaceae; genus Korarchaeum. The sequence goes on along the minus strand of JACXSR010000048.1, from coordinate 14,272 downwards.
CCGAAACCAGGGGTAGAGAGGATTCCATCCGATTCCTCCAGTAGATCCCAACCGATTCCCTTCTCCAGCCCCTCCGAATCGACGGCTAATATCTCCGGTTTTATCCCCAGTTCAGCCCCAGCGTGCTTGATAGCCTCTACTATAGAGATGTACACGTCGGACATTCTCCAATATTTTCCTACCATAGCTATTTTCCTCGGTTCACCGTGTTTGAACTTCTCCACTATATCTCTCCATTCCCCCATGTCGGGTTTTCCCTTTATACCGAGCTTATTCTCTAGCTTTACGCCCAAGCCTTTCTCCTCTAGATAAAGAGGGAGTTCATATATTACGTTTAGATCTGGGTCTTCAAACACCGCATCTCTTGGGACGCTCGCGTACAGCGCGAGTTTCGCTTTGACTGCATCAGGTAGTGTAGATTGAGTCCTAGCTATAACGAAGTCCGGCGGGAGACCGGCAGCCAGTACTTCTCTGAAGAAGAGCTGAGCTGGCTTCGTCTTGAACTCACCGACGGTCTCAACGAATGGGACGTATGTCACATGGATGTGCACCGAGTTCCTAGTACCCACCTCAAGCCTGAGCTGCCTCAGTGCTTCGACGAATGCCATGGCCTCATAGTCTCCTACGGTTCCTCCGAGCTCCACTATCAATATGTCGGGTGTCTCCCTCCTCGCCACTTCGTATATCCTCTCCTTTATGGCCTGTGTCACATGGGGTATGAGCCTTATCGTCTGACCCAAGTACCTCCCTTTCCTCTCTCCTAGGATCACACTGAGCATTATCTGTCCGCTCGTTATGTTATTGGATGGATGCATGTTTACATCCAAGAATCTCTCGTAATGACCGAAATCCTCATCGATCTCGGCTATCTTGAACTCAACGCCACGACCGGGTTTGAAGTGCCACACCTCCTCGGTTATGAAGACTTCTCCGTGCTCTATCGGGTTCAGAGTCCCAGGATCTGGGTTTAGATACGGATCTATCTTTATCATTGAGATGGAGAATCCTCTAGATTGTAGAAGTTTCCCGATTGAAGCGGCTATTACTCCCTTTCCCAGTCCGCTTATGACGCCACCAGTTACGATGATCAGCTTGAAGTCCACGTAGTGGGGTCGAGTCGGCCTAACATAAAAACTTAGAACCCCACCTGCGCCTCTCCACTAGCAGGTGGGAAGAGTCCGATGTATGTTATTTGGCTAGATCTTTTATTTCTTCAAGTTTCTGGAGGGCTTTTCTATATTGCTCCTCGGTGATGGACCCTATGTTCTTCCAAGTTTCCAAATTCCTCCTGAGCTGCTCCAGCAGGGAGTTAACTCCCTCAGGAGGCAGGGTGGACAACCACTCCTTTATTTTATCCATGTGGCATTCAGATCCATGTATGTAACCCCTCAACTCGGTCATAATGGCGTTGTAAACGTGCTCGAAATCGGGTGATAGTCTCAAGTGGGCCATTCCTCTTTCACCCCCTATAGATATATTGTGCATCTTGACAGTTAAATATTACTGCGATATGCTCCCCTTGAAAAGATGTAGCTCGAACTCTACTGTTAAAATATATTATGAAGAACTGTTCAGTTATGGAAGGCTTGTTGGCTCAACGGGTGGATTGAAGACACTATCTGGAACGCTATAGGATATTGTTTTAGCTATAATTTCGGTTCTTATCGTGTTCTTCCCGTCAGATGATTTCCATAAGTATAGGTAGTAAGCAGGTATCCCGTCTTGAGTTACGCAGATCTCTATCCATTGAGTTCCCGCCTTATCCACCCCATTGACAGTTGCCTTCTCGCTCTTGCTAATGTAGTAGCAGTAGCAGGTCTTTCCTGCGTAGGTTCTGGTACCGTTGTAGACCGGTTTCTCAAATTCCTCCTGACCCTCCTCCACAGGATCATTCGCTTTTCCTCCCATCTTCTTCTCTATGGATTCCTTGTTTTTTGATTGGAAACACTGCCAATCGCTCTGAGCTTGCTTGAAGCAATATATAGTGAGGTCGCCTTCATTTATGAGGATGGTCTGGCCTTGGACGAACTTGAAGTCCATCCTCCTCTTATCGGCCCCCTTGACGTAGAGGGCGCCGCTACCTTTCTTCTTCCTGTCTTGGTAGTAGTCATATGTGATGGAGAATTCGGCCTTCTTGAGAAATACGCTCTTGAAGTCAAATGGCGCCTTTTGCGTTGTTGTTTTCTGGGTTGTCGTCCCTTTAGTTTGAGTCGTTCCGGTTTTTCCGGGCGTGGTTTGGGTGGATCCCGTATTACCTTGTTTAGATCCACTTGAAGTTCCCTTCTCGAGTAAAGACGGGGCTACGCCCCTAGAAACCGCCATGTAGGCGGATCCGAGTACTATCAGCGTTATTAGCACTACCCCCACAATCACCAAGCTATCCCTGTTCATCGTCACGTGTGACAACTCCAACGTAAAAAGGGTTTGTGGGCTAACGTCGATCTGGAAGGAGGCGGTGAAGAAAATGTTAGGGAGAGGGGACAGGTTTCGTTATGTATTTAACGTCTAAGAGAATAACTTTAGCCACGAAAAGGGCCCATCCAAAGGCTATCACAGATACGCCGAAGTAGAACCCAGCTAATGTGTACATCTCATCGAGGTGGGCTTGAATCCCAAGAGCTGTGGTGATCAACTGAATTATTAGGAGTGCTAGGAATATGTACTTACCCCATTCCAAGACAAGTGGTGTATGTCTGACCCTCTTTACAGGGCTTCTCTTCACCGGAGGTACTGGTTTGGACGTATACTTGGCAGCCGGTATCCCGGTGACCAGTGCGACGACTAATGCGACGGCCAGCGCGTTTAACAGGGGGATCTGTTCCCCGGGAGTGAGCATGCCATATATGGTGAATGTCACGAACTCTCCTACCATTATGGCGCCATAAATGGTGGCTATCCTCCTGTTCTTGGGGTGCCTACTGTAAGCGGGATCTATCCATGGCATAAGAACGAAGATCAGCAAGAGCACCCCGGGAACCACCATTCCAGCGAATACCGGGTCCACTCCAGTTTTTATTCCAGCGTACACCGCCATTAGGTACCATTCAGGCTGACCTACCGGTAGTTCCTCTGTTGGGAGGAATTTCTGGCCAAGTTCGGCTGGGAATACTGCCGATACCACTATTAAGGCCCCTATCACCACGAAGGCAGCCGCCGCCTCAGTCAGTATGTGATTTGGGAAGAACGGCACCGCCGGCTCCGGATCGGACCCATCGTATGGAGGCGATACATGATGTTGATGGATGGAGAAGAAGTGAACGAGCATCAGGAGGAGTATGAGGCCCGCTAGCATGATGTGAAACGCCAAGTACCTACCTACTATCTCGTCGAAGGTCCCTGTGCCATATATGATCTGGGCGATCATCTTCCCTCCGGGCATACCTGTGACGAGGGTGTTTCCTATCCTTATGGCCTCCCCAGCTACGTGGTCCATCCTCAGGGAGTAACCAGTTACACCCGTAACTATCGCTAGGAGTCCGGTTATCATCCCGATTATGTAAGTCACCTCATGGGGCTTCTTGTAGCTTCCCATGAAGTAGACCCTCAGGAAGTGGAGTATGGCTATGAGGACCATTAGGTTAGCCCCGTAGAAGTGCAATCCCCTTATAATCGAGCCATATGCTACCTCCTCGGTTATCCTTAGGACGCTGTCGTAGGCCATGTTGGTCTCTCCGAATACGGGTACGTAGAACATGAGGAGCAGTAGTCCAGTGATAGCTTGAATGATGAACATGAGAGTCGTTAGGCCGCCGAGGCTGTAAACCGGATGTAGCGTGTGCCTCCAGACCATGCTGGAGGTGAATTCCTCCATTCCCAGTCTATCTATAAACCAGTCAATCAACCATGATATACAGCTCTTCTCCTCCCCACACTTGGCCATTATTTCCACCCTACCGCGTAAATATCACCATTCTCATCTATCTTCAGCTCTATCTCGGGAAGAGGCTTCTTAGGAGGACCAGCCAGCACATCCCCAGTGACTGGATCGAAGTACCCAGCGTGACACGGGCAGTAAATGTCGTCCCCGGGTTCCAGATGTACTATGCAACCTAGATGAGTGCATATAGCGCTGAAGGCCTTAAACTCGGTTCCTGCCTTCTGGGCCAGATCCGACCTGAGCCTTATGAGGATGGATGGATGCTGTCCCCTGCTCCCATCTGGGTTGAGGGGCATCATGAATTGTATCTGAGAATCTGGCTGGAGGTCATTCTTATTCGCTATCTTCATCGGGAGCTTGCTCTTCTCGCCACTGCTGACCTTACCAACGACCACTCTCTCTGATGTGAGGTATTGCACGAGTGGGGCTCCGGCAGCGGCTGCTGCTAGTGCTATGGAGACAACCAACCCTCCCTTTATGAATTCTCTCCTGCTCACATCTACCATCAGTCCTCACCCTCCGGTATCCCCAAGCTCCTGGAATAGCACGTATAGATCACCAAGCCTATCACGAACATCGCTATCAGGCCCGCTAAGACCCACAGTTGAGTTATTTGGTTAAATGTCGTCTGTAAGAGGTTTTGAGCGCCAGAAACAATCCCAGAGATCAGCACCACCATAGAGACACACCCTTTCCTAAGAGAGACCTCGTAAACCGGGTTCCCTAAAAATAAATAAAATTTCTGTTATCTATCCGGTGATGTTCACTTATGTATAACCATTGTCTTGTTTTATATTTATTCTAATATATCCAGTTGTCTAAGTCTTATATATGGGAAAAGCCTGAGGAACATTTATCTTATTGACCCGCTCCCTCTAGGAGGTCCCTGAAGGAAGGGAGGTAATTATTTTGGCTGAGATAGTGACTACGGATGTAGTTGTTATCGGATCGGGCTTAGCCGGTCTCAGAGCTTCTATTGAGGCTGCTAGGAGGAGCGAAGGTAAACTGGACATAGCTGTATTGACGAAGGTTCATGCGATGAGGTCCCACTCGGTCGCGTACGCTGGAGGGACCGGCGCAGCCCTGTATCACGATGAGGGCGACAGCTACGACCTTCACGCTTACGACACGATAAAGGGTGCCGCTTGGCTCGCGGATCAAGACGCGGTGGAGCTCTTTGTCAGGTTAGCGCCGCAAGAGATCTACCAACTCGATCATTGGGGTATGCCTTGGGCTAGGAGGCCGGATGGAAGGATTGCTCAGAGGAGATTTGGTGGTCATAGTTTCCCCAGAGCCTGTTTTGCTGCGGATAAAACCGGGCTATATGCTATGCAGACCCTCTACGACACAGCACTAAAGTATGATAACATAAAGTTCTATCACGAGTTCTACGTGACATCCCTGCTGGTAGAGGACGGTGAGTTCAGGGGAGTCACGGCCATAGAGCTGAAAACCGGTGATTTTTACGTCTTCAAGGCTAAGGCTGGCGTATTAGCCACAGGAGGTGCTGGTAGGTTGTATCCATTTACGACATATTCTCATTCATCCACCGCCGACGGGATGGCCATGGCTTACAGGGCTGGTCTACAGTTGAAAGACATGGAGTTCTTCCAATTCCACCCAACTGGTCTGGTCCCCTCGGGCATCTTGATATCGGAAGCTGCTAGAGGCGAAGGTGGCTATCTGATAAATAATAAGGGAGAGAGGTTCATGAAGAATTACGCTCCGGAGAGGATGGAGCTAGCGCCTAGAGATGTGGTATCAAAGGCTGAGATGACGGAGATCTTGGAGGGAAGGGGCTTCAAAGGTCCTGGTGGATTGGATTATGTTCTTCTAGACTTGAGGCATCTTGGGGAGGATAAGATAGATGAAAGACTACCTCACATAAGGGAGCTCGCCATTAGGTTCGCGGGTGTCGATCCTGTGGAGGAACCGATGCCCGTGAGGCCGGTGGCCCACTATAGCATGGGAGGCGTGCATACTAACATATACGGTGCTACTCCAGCTAGAGGATTGTGGGCGGCAGGCGAGGTCGCTTGTGTGAGCCTTCACGGGGCCAACAGGCTGGGGACCAATTCATCCTCCGACTGCCTAGTGTACGGTATGCTGACCGGTAGGCAGGCTGCCGACTACGCGATGAAGGTTAGTCTCAAGGATGTTTCGATGGAAGCTGTGGAGGAGGAAGAGAGGAGGATTTTCGACCGCATACTCAGGGGATCTACTGGGGAGAATCCCTATCATATTAGAAGAGAGATGCAGGATACCATGGGCAAGCATGTTTACGTGTTCAGGGAAGAGAAGGGGCTAAAAGAGGCAATAAAGAAACTCAAAGAACTTAGGCAAAGATTCGGTGAGGGACACGTGGCCGACAAGGACAGGGAGTACAACATCAATTTGATACATGTGCTGGAACTGGACGCTATGCTGGAGATAGCTTACGTAGTAGCTAGAGCGGCGTTAAACAGGACCGAGACCAGAGGAGCCCATACTAGGCTAGACTATCCCAAGAGAGATGATGAAAACTGGCTTAAGCACACGATGATAGCTAGAGGAGCTGATGGAGAGCCTCAGTTCAGCTACATTCCTGTTGTGATAACCAAGTGGCCTCCCACCGAGAGGAAGTATTGAGGTGAGGATTATGGAGGCTGAAAGTGAGTTTAAGGAATATTATGCGAAAAATATGAGGGGTATTTCCGGCTGGTTCAAGGCTAGAGCCTATACAATTGAGAGGTGGCTCTACGCCGCTCACAGAGTAACGGGAATCCTGATAGTTCTGTTCGTGTTAGCTCACTTCTACAGCACAGGATGGCATCCCGGGCTGTGGTGGGATGCCTTGCTAGGGGTGATAGTGACCTTCCACACGGCCAACGGGATAAGGTTGATATTGGCGGAGCTGGGATTTGCCGTGGGCAAGCCTCTCTTAATTAAAAAGCCATCTCAAAGGCCGGTGTCGATAGAAGGAGTCCAGAGGTATTTAGTGGTGTTCGCCCTAGTGCTGTTCATGGTGCTCGCAGCCATCTGGGCCTACTATGCGCTTGTTATCCAGCCAATGATGGGGTGATTGAGATGAGGGAATCCACTATAATGTTCTTCCACTATATTACGGCCATCCTGATAGCGATTACCGGTCTGATCCACTTGCTTGCGAATAATGATCCCACTGTGGGCGCCGTCATAAAGGCAAACTCCGTGCTCTACCTCGGTAATATGGCGGTATTCCTAGCAGCCCTTCTCTACCACGCATTCAATGGAGTGAGGGTCATTCTAATTGAAATGGTCCCTGACAGGTGCTGGACCAAGTGGATCGGCTGGGCAGTCCTGATAGTGGGCATAGTCACCTATGCTGTGGGGCTGCAAGTGCTGATGGTTGCGCTTGGGTTCGCATGAGGAGGTGATCTTATGGCTTCAGAGGAAGCTAAGGAGTATGTTCTTCCGCCTGAGGTACTTGAAGAAACTATGAGGGCCTCTGAAGAGCTCTGGAAGCCCGTCAGGAAGATAAAGTTCAGGATATACAAGTATAACCCGAGGAAGGACTACGCACCGCACTGGGAAGAGCACGAGTTAGAGGTTTCTAGGGGAATGACTGTCTTGGATGCCTTGCTGATAATAAAGGGGGAGATGGATCACTCTCTTGGTGTCAGATATTCGTGTAGGATGGGACTCTGCGGATCGTGCGCAATGATGATTAACGGTAAGCAGATGCTGGCCTGTCAAACTAGAGTTCTAGAGGCCGCTGGGGACGGTGATGTCGTCGAATTAAGACCTTTAGATAATTTCCCCGTGGAGAGGGACTTGGCTGCTGATTTCACATCCTTCTTCGAGAAGCACAAGGCAGTCAAGCCTTGGATAATAAGGGATGATGATGTCGAACTAAACAATCCTACCGGTCCATACAAGCAGACGGTTGATGAATACGCTAGGTACTACCAGTTCACTGATTGTATCAAGTGCGGAGCGTGTTTGTCCGCTTGTCCAACTGCTGCCACAGACTACGAGTATCTGGGTCCCCAAGCCCTAGCCCAAGCATACAGGTACATGGTAGATAGTAGGGACGATGGCCTCGATGTCAGGATACCTATAGTGGACACCGAGCACGGATGCTGGCGTTGTCACTTCGCTGCTTCCTGCTCAGACGTCTGTCCAAGAGGGGTAGACCCAGCTCAGGGAATACAGCTGTTGAAGAAGTTATTGATAAGAAGGAAGTTCGGTTTCAAGCCGCACAAGCCAGCTGAGGCTCTTCCAGCAAAGGTCAAGGCGGAGAAGAAGGAATGATCGAATTCTCTCCTTTCCCTTCTTCTTTTATGATTGGTAGACAGGGATCGTAGCTATCTTCTTTATTAGATTGATCAGTCTGAGGCAATAAGGGGGAATGAGGTAGGATCAACCGGCTGACAGGTGATGACTTTGCCGAGTCCTGACCCCCCGACTAGAGGGAGATCATGCTACACCTGTTAGTGCTCGCAGTAGCCCCTGGGGTTTTTCTGCTGATGATTTTCTACTTGAAGGACAGATACGAGAGGGAATCATTGTCATTGATCGGAAAGGTATTCTTTGCAGGAGTACTTGCTGTCTTCCCAGCTGTGCTTCTCGAAGATTTATTGCTCTCTGATCTATCTCCCGAGATAGGGGATATTTTGCTCCTCATTTACATGAGCTACATTGGTATAGGGCTCCCAGAGGAGTTAGTGAAATTTCTAGCGGTGCTATTATTAGCTTACAACTCGAGTGAGTTCAACGAACCCTTTGACGGAGTGGTCTACGCTGTAGCCTCCTCCCTAGGATTTGCCACGTTGGAGAACCTATTCTACGTGCTGGAGGGAGGAGTCTTGGTGGGTATAGCTAGAGCGATACTGGCGGTTCCAAGTCACGCGCTGGACGGAGCCGTGATGGGGATATATCTTGGGAAGGCGAAGATGATGGGGTACGGAGGAGGTCTGACTAGGGCATTAATGTATCCGGTGTTGCTCCACGGTACATACGATTTACTCCTATTCGTAGGTCCCGATGCCTTCTCTCTGCTGGGCATTCCGCTCATGCTTCTAGTATTGAGATACGTCTTAAGGTCGATGAAGAGGCTAGAAGATTCCTCTCCTTTCAAGTCACCCACCTTTCCGTCTTGAAACTTTATTTACCGCGCTTTCGGGAGGAGGACGATGGTTGACGGGGAGTTCTATAGATGCCAGGTTTGCGGGAGGATAGTTGAATCCTATTCTAGCTCTGAGGCTGCTCTCGTCTGTCATGGAAGACCCATGATCCCCATGGAATTCAAGGGAAGGGGAGATTACGGCGCTGAAGCTCACGAACCCGGCATATTCGATGAAGGGACCGATAAAATATACGTGGAGGTGGGGGTGGTCCCTCATGAAATGAATGACGATTCTAAGGTAATTTGGATCGAGCTAGTGGATGCGAACGGCAGAGTGAGGAAGTACTTGTCGGGTGAAGTGCCTGGGACCGCCTTCGATAGGCCTATAGGCGACTTCGAGGTGAGGATTCTCTGCTCAAAGCACGGGATATGGAGGTTCAAATTCAAGCAGGCGAGTGATGACTTTAAACAGGCCGTAGAGAAAGCAGTTGAGAGATTCAACTCGCTCAGAAGCCCAGAGGCCAAGGCAGTCGTGCTAGAAATCGGTGGTGATGTCGTCAAGATCGAGTTCACGGGTAATTTCTGTAGGACATGCGGTTTCTATGATTATTTCGAGGACTTCAGATTAGCATTGGTGGATTTGGGGTGGAAGACGAGGGTTGTGGAGATTGCAGAGTTCGAGGATGGGGCAGTGGTGACCTACAAATTAGGTGATAATAATGGGGCTGGAAGACCTGATCAAGGAGATAAATAGACTGAAGGGCGAAGAAGTCTCTGAGCTCATAACTAGAAGGATGAAGGAATTTGAGAAATTGGGGAGAGGTGATGATAGGAGCATATTCAAGGAACTGGCTTTTTGCCTCTTAACAGCCAATTACAGCGCTGAGGGTGGTATAAAAATACAGGAGGCGATTGGAGATGGGTTCATCATGCTCTCAGAAGAGGAATTGGAGAAAAGGTTGAGGGAGCTCGGTCATCGCTTCCCCAAGGCTAGGGCTGAGTACATTGTTGAGGCAAGAAGACTTCTACCTATTTTGAGGAATATTCTGATGAGTTTTAGGGATGAAAGAGCTCTTAGGGAGTGGTTAGTGAGGAATGTGAAGGGTTTGGGATACAAGGAGGCGAGCCATTTCCTGAGAAACATAGGGTACAAGAATGTGGCTATAATCGACTACCATATAGTGGACTTACTGGTGAGGTATGGCATCATAGAGAGGCCTAAGACCCTCACAAAGAGGAGGTACTTGGAGATAGAGTCCATACTCGAGAAGATAGCCGAGAAGACCGGTTTAACCTTGGGGGAGTTGGATCTCTACCTTTGGTACATGGAAACGGGGAAGGTTCTTAAATAGGTTAGCCAGCTCGCGTTCGAGGTGATGGGGATGAGGAACTTAAGTAGCGATGTCGCCATGCTAGCTGTGATAGCAGCTGCGTATGCGGTACTGACCCTCGTGCTCGCTCCGATATCTTTCTACGTGGTTCAGGTGAGAGTAGCAGATGCACTACTGGCACTCTCCGTGCTAATGGGCCCTCCAGCCATATTAGGGACCGCGCTCGGCTGCTTCATAGCGAATATGCTCGGGCCCTTCGGGATTGTGGATGCCGTAGGGGGTTCGGTGGCCAACTTAGTAGCGACAGCGATAGCATGGAAGTTAAGGGATAGGCCCTTGCTTGCCTTAGGCCAGATGCCCATCACGGTGTCCCTGATAGTATCTGCCTATTTATACCAGCTTTTCAACCAGCCATTCCTAATTACCTTCGGTTATATACTGATCGGATCGGTGGTAGCCATTGATGTGATCGGGTTCGCGTTGTTAAAGGCGATCGAGAGGGTGTACCGTGGCAAGGTGTCTTGATCGTCCCTCTCTTTTTACCTTCATTCCTACGTTAGTTAATGAAAGGATCGTCGACGGGCGCCAAGATTAATGTGGGGGTTGATATGCCCCTGTTTATATAATTCTTGTTTATTTCTAGCTTGTAACATACTAACTTTTAATATTTACGAAGGAAGAGCCCCTGATCAAAGCTATAAGCCCCGATTAGACAGCTATGTTCCCTCTAGCTGGTAAGGTGATCATATGAGAGCGAGTAGGAAGGTTGGAATAGTTGGCTGGGGAGTTTACGTCCCCAAATGGCGCATCAAGTCGGAGGAACTCGCGAGGGGGTGGGGTCGTGATTGGAATAGGTACGCAGCGGGCATCATGGTTGAAGAGAAGAGCGTTCCCGGCATAGATGAAGACACATTCACTATAGCTTACGAGGCATCGATTAATGCGTTGAAGCGGGCACGCTTAGATGCATCAAAGCTCAGGGCCGTCTATGTCGGGACTGAGTCCAAGCCCTATGCTGTGAAGACCACCGCGACCATGCTGATCGATGCCTTAGGTGCTGGTGGAGAGGGTAGGCTAACCACAGGTGCTGACTATGAGTTCGCCTGTAAGGCGGGAACGGAGGCTATCCAATCAATCCTAGGGCTTGTGGGCTCCGGAATGATCGACTACGGGCTAGCTGTCGGAGCTGATACTGCCCAGGGTGCTCCAGGAGACGCGTTGGAATATACCGCTTCTGCTGGCGGAGCAGCCTACATCCTAGGTCCAGCAGATAGATCTGTGGCGGTAATAGAGGCGTCCCTATCCCATGTAACAGACACCCCTGATTTCTGGAGGAGACAGCATGAACGCTATCCGGCTCACACTAGGGCGTTCACAGGAGAACCAGCATACTTCAAGCACATAATGACCGCAGCTAAAGAACTCATGAGTCTCATGGGTACTACACCGGAAGATTACGATTACGCCATATTCCATCAGCCAAATGGGAAGTTCCCCCTTAGAGTGGGGACTCGGCTTGGATTCACACCTGATAAGATAAAACCGGGTTTAATAACTCCTTACATAGGGAATACATACAGCGGGTCTGCACTGGTTGGATTAGCCGCCGTCTTGGATCAAGCTAAGCCGGGAGAGAGGATCTTAGTTGTATCGTTCGGTTCAGGAGCGGGAAGTGATGCGTTCCACATAGAAGTAGTGGATGGAATTGAAGAGGTCCAAGATTTGGCACCCAAGACCATGGACTACGTTTCGAGAAAGGAGTACGTCGATTACACTACCTACGCTAGGTACAGGAGGATGATCCGCATGCTTCATGATTTCAGCGCTTACTGACGCTACGGGGGTGTTGTTATGGTCTACTTAATAGGTGCGGGTTTGACCAAGGTGGGAAATCACTGGGATAAGTCCTTGAGGCACCTAGCTGCTGAGGCGGCTCTAGCCGCCCTAGAGGATGCATCAGTTGAGGATGTCGATTACATCGTCGTGGCCAACGCCCTATCTGGGGTGATAAACGCCCAAGAGAACCTAGCATCCTACATAGCTACTCACCTAGGGATGGTGGGTACTCCAGCGGTGAAGGTAGAGGCTGCCGGAGCCTCGGGAGGGGCAGCCATAGTCCTCGCTAAGTCCTTGGTGATGAGCGGCTTCGCCAACAAAGTGCTTGTGGTGGGTGTTGAGAAGATGACCGATTACACATCCCTAGAGGACTCCACATCAGCACTTTCCACCTTCATCGACTCTGAGTACGAGGCCTTCTCAGGTGGAACGCTGGAGTCCATGCATGCGATGATGATGCGGGCTTACATGAAGAAGTATGGTGTTCCGAAGGAAGAATTTTCCCATCTACCTCTGCTAATGCATGAGAATGCATCAACGACTCCTCACGCCCAGCTCAGATTCAAGCTAAAACCTCAAAGTTATGCATCATCCCCGGTGATAGCGGAACCTGTTACAATGCTGGATCTGGCCCCTATTAGTGACGGAGCTGCAGCGGTAGTCCTCTCTAAAGATGTAGGTAGGGAAGGAAGTGTCGAGATAGTCTCTTCTGGTCAGGCAACTGACACGATCTCTATTTACCGCAGGGAAGATCTCACTCAGCTGCCCTCTGTGCGTGCCGCTTTCAAGAGGGCTCTTGAGGCGTCTCCAGACTTCAAGCCCGACTTCTACGTGATTCATGACTACTCCAGTGTGATGGGGTATGTAGAAGTTGAAGAGCTCGGTCTGGCGGAGAGAGGGAAGGCATCGCTGCTCTTCAGTAATGGGGAGGCGAGGAGGGATGGCTCTACACCTATAAATCCGGAAGGAGGGTTGAAGGCTCGGGGGAACCCCGTGGGTGCCACCGGCGTGTATCAGATGGCTGAAGCATTCCTACAAATAACTGGAAGAGCCGAGGGTTGGCAGGTCCCAGGTGCTAAAAGCGGATTAGTGCTCAGCGTAGGCGGGCTGGGAGCCAACTCGGTCGTCCACTTGGTTAGGGGGGTGTGATTTATGTGGGCATATTGGCAGAGCGTACCCGCCCATTGGAGAGAACTTCCAGCTAGGTACAGATTAGAGGGTGGTAGGTGTAGGGACTGTGGCCACAAAACGTTACCGGAGGAGAAAGTTTGCCCGGCATGCGGATCTAAGAATATAGAGAAGGTAGCGCTGCCTAGGAGGGGCAAGGTTGTCAACTACTCCGTTATCTGGAACGCCCCTAGGGGGTACGAATACTATACACCGTACGTCGTCGCTCTAATAGAGCTAGATGATGGTACACGTGTTTTCTCCCAATTAACTGATGTACATCCAGAAGAGGTCGAGGAAGGAATGGAGGTAGAGATGGTTATAAGGAAGACGCGTGTGAGTGGTGAGTCCGGCCTCATAGCCTACTCTTACAAGTTCAGGCCCGTCCTGAAGTGACCTCCATCCAACCTTTTTTACTGTAGGGCGGTTGGAAGGACCGATGACTCTCCACTACAGGGGGAAGGCCAGACGTATACTCTCTTCTCTGGGTATAGAGGACTACGACAGAATCAGGATAAAGAAAGGCGATCTTGTGTATGAGGGAATCGTTATACCTAGACCGGAGATCTTCGACGATGAGCATGTGATCCTTAAGTTAGACAGCGGATACAACGTCGGAGTACGCCTAGACGGAGCCGAGATAGAGATTGTGGAGAAAGGCAAGCCCGTTCGGAGGAAGGAAGTTCCTGCACTTAAGTTCAGGGAGGACCTACCATACGTTCCCCTCATAGTAACTGGGGGGACCATCACATCTAGGGTCGACTACTCCACAGGGGCGGTCATCTCCCATGAGAGGCCCGAAGAGTTACTTGATATAGTGCCCGAGCTGGCGGAAATCGCCAACATAGACTACGTACCTCTGTTTGCTGAGTTCAGCGAGAATTTAACTCCGGGTCATTGGAAGAGGATAGCTGAGGCCGTTTATAGGGAGCTGAGGAGGGGGGCCGAGGGTATAATAATAGCCCATGGAACCGA
>JACXSR010000038.1:0-7655 GCA_035319845.1 Thermoproteota archaeon | reverse complement strand
TTTCCTCCCTTATCTTGTCCATCTCCTCCTTCATCCTGTCAACTTCAGAGCTCTTCTCGTTTATTATGCTACTTAGCTCATCTATCTCATTTCTGATTTTATCCAACTCCTCCTTCTCCTTGGTTATGTACTCGTAGATCTCCTTCAACTGCTCCTTTATAGTTCCTATCTTCTCCCCAGAGTCCCTCACGAAGAACCTCCATCTCTCAGCCTCGGCCATTATCTCTATGAACTTCCTCTTTAGGGACTTGGCCCTGTTGAGTTCTTGGAGCATCGCTTCGTACTGACTTATCTGCATCACTATATCCCTCTCCTGATCTTTGGTTAGGGGAGAGGTCTCTATCCTTCTCTCTAGTCTCGAAATCCTTCTTCTAAGAACTCTCTCAGGCACTCCAACTGAGTTAACTATTTCCTCATACTCTCTCTTTATCCTCAGAGCCTCATCCCTTGCCTGCCTGAACCTCTCAAGGGCCTCCTTTCTCTCCTCTCTGAGCTTGGCAAGCTCACCTTGGAGCTTCCTCTTCTGCTCAATTTTCTCCCTTAACTTGGCTCTCCTCTCCTTTATCTTTTCAATAAGCTCTAGCCTCTTTGATCTCAACTCCTTAAGCTCTTCTATAAGAGATCTCCTTCGCTCACGTAGCTCAGACAGTTTCCGCCTCAGCTCTCTTTCCTTCTGCTTCAGGGTACCAATGGCTTCCTCTACTGCGGCCATGCGGTCTCCTCCTGCCATTTTTTGATGATTAGGCTGACGTCCAACGATGCAACATGATCCCCTACTTAAAAAGTATTCGGTTGCCTTCGATGATCTAATGACCCTTTGAGAAACTTTATAAGCTCCAAGAGCTGCTCGACCTCTCCAACCCTCTTGTGTGAATCCTCACTCGCATGCCCCTTTTTAGAGATGACATCAAACAACATTATCTAGAAGGGGAGGTTCATTCAAGCGCTACCCTCTCACTACGGTCGATGATTACAGGGTGAGACTATTGATGTGGAACAGGGTAAAGAGGACAGCGCCGCAGGCGGTTATTTCGGCAGTTTACGGCTTGGGAGACATTGTAGCGGGATTGATACTATGGCTCTACTTTCCTACTCATATCAGATGGGCCGCGTTGTTATACCCACCACTAATAGGCGCTAGAGGGGCTATCTCCGGGTCCGTAGCCGGGAGATTGACTTCAGCCCTGAATGTGGGTACCGTCGAGACAAATCTGAGGAGGGAAAACGAGAAACTCTGGGAGATACTATCCACGGGCGTGTCCGCATCCCTTCTTGCTTCCATGATGGTCGTACTCCCTTTCTACTTAATGGGAATAGATGTAGATTACCTCACCCTACTCGCCATCTCACTCATCACTGTCTGCGGTGTGTCCCTGATCCTCCTTCCGCTCAAGATCTTCGTGTCCTTTGAATCCTTCAGGAGGGGATTGGATCCAGACATAGTAGTTTACCCGCTCATATCCACTGCGGCCGACATAGTAGTCACAGTTCTTTACATATACTCAATCATGACCGCCGGTACCCTCACTAACTTCATGTTAGCCTCTGCCGTCGCCGCTATCTCGGTCATATTGGTCATGAGATGGTTCTCCAAGGAGTATCTGAGGATTCTCGCTGAGGTACTCGCTGCGACAATCATAGTGATAACGATAGAGAGCTTCGCTGGGATGTTCCTCAATGAGGCAGTCTCAATCTCAGACACCAGCTTACTATTTGTTTACCCGGCGATGCTCACCGAGCTGGGAGATGCTAGCTCGATCGTAGGATCAATCCTTACGACAAGACTCTTCTTGGGTACCCTCAGAAGAAAGATACCCCTAGCCGACGTACTCCCCGAACTCACGGGGATTTTTACCGTCTATCTTAGCTTCTTTTTCCTAATGGGTGGAATGCTCTGGTTCCTCGGAGGGAACCCTTGGGTGAGTGTTCTGACCTTCCTGATAGCGTTCCCCATAATGCTCGCCGTGACCACATCCGTGGTCTTGCTCACTAGTAGAAGATTGGATCCTGACAATTTTACGATCCCTATAGCAACATCTACTGCTGATCTGGTGACTACCGCCACCTTAGCCCTCGTCCTCAGCCTACTATGAGGCTTGAAATTATACCTGAAACCCTATCAGGATCAGGTATTCCATATAGGGCTAGGAATGTTCTCGCCCGGGGGACATTCACGCTCCTGCCACCGGCGACACCTACCTCGAACCTATTGACCTTCACAGAAGTCCCAGCGAGGGCTAGGTCCTCCCCGACCCCTAGACCTGAGGCCGTAAGTGGGATCACCGTTCCAAAATTGAATATCCTTCCCAAGATAGGGATCTCTACTACTACGTCGTTTATCTTACTGATGGGAAGCTCCCTCTTCCTAACAGATATGAATCGCTTCTCCATGACTATCCTCCTATTAGTTACGTAGTACCTGTGACCCCTTCTGTAGAAATCCACACTCAGAATTCCTGCCAGACCGAAAGCCACCTCAGGTATCCACGGAGGATAACCGTTGTAGCTCATATATGTGGAGATGGCGGCTAGTAAGATTGAAACGAAGGCCCACCTCCAAGAGATCTTGATTATGGAAGCTATTACTAGAGGTACCACAAGTACGAGCCAGAGTAACAGCAACTCTCCCTTAATCGGAAAGATCTCTGGAAGCTGGATACTCAGGGCTCCTGACCACATCAACAACCCGACGGACAGCACGTACCCGTAGATGACGTATAAGCCGGCAAAGGCGAGAGGATGTGGCCTTGAATCGATTAAAAGCTCCTCACCCCTAGCCAACTTCATTTCCGATCTAGGCATTTCCCAACGCGCGGATTTAAACATAGCTCGACAAGACTCACTGTTATATTTCCCATAAGCCATTCCCTTACTATGCTCATAGACCTCGGTATTAGGGTCAATTGGCTGGCGAGAACCGGATGGATGCAGTCTGGTATTCCGCCCTCTCTGGCTGAAACGGTATCTCAACACACATTTCTGGCATCTCTCATTGCACTAGATCTGATGAGGGAACTCAAAAGGAGAGGGAAGGTATTCAGCGAGAGTAAAGTGTTGAAGATGGTTCTAATACATGACCTAGCGGAGGGGATAGTGGGAGACCTACCCAAGTGGACTGGGGACCGTGTGGACAAGAGCAAACTAGAAGAGGAGGCCCTCTCGATGGAGATCTCCCAGGCCGATCTGCTGGACCTCTGGAGGGAATATAGCGAGGGCAGGAGGATAGAGGCGAAGATAGCAAGGCTGGCAGATTTAATGGCCACTTGGAGGGTGTCCATTCACTACAAGGAGCTCGGCTTCCCTGTGGACGATATCATGAGGTCAACGGAGAGAGAGTCGTTGAAACTAGCCGAGCAGCTGGGGCTTGTCATAGAGGGGGGAAAGAGGTAGGCAATTAACATCACAACTCGACTATATCTTCGTACTTCGGACCAGCTCCGGGAGGCTTGTGGAACGGTTCTCTGAGTCTGACTGCTCTTTTGAATGCCTCTAGGAGATCCTCATCTGTCCCACCGTTCCTCATTATTGATAGGAAGTCGACGAGGTTATCTTCCCTCCTGATGCATGTCTTGAAGAATCCATCGGAGGTCACCCTTATCCTGTTGCACCTCATGCAGAAGAAGGGGTTACCCGTCCCCTTAACTATCTCCACCACGGCTCCACCGTTCAAATAGTAAAGAGGTCTGCCATGAAGCTCCCTTATCTCTTTTCTCATAGCTACTTTCTCCAGTTCCTCCTCAAATTGGTCTAAACTGAAGTAGTACCTCCTCAGGCTGGGATCCACATCCAAGAGCTCTATAAATTGGATCTTTATCCCCTTCGAGGAGGCGTACCTCACCAAATCCCAGAGCTCATCATCGTTATATCCCCTGAGGACGGTCACATTCACCTTTACAGGAGTTAGTCCGCACTCTAGGGCAATATCGACTGCTTTCAGTGCCCTGTCCAAACCATCCACTCCGGTGATCTTCTCATAAATGTCCCTTCTCAGGGAATGGAGGCTTATATTGACCCTGTCTAAGCCAGCTTCCTTCAAGGAGCAGGCTCTCTCTGGAAGAAACCATCCATTGGTCACTAAGCTTATCTCCTCGACCCCAGCCTCCCTGATGCCCCGTACTATCTCCTCCAAGTCTCGTCTTATCAGAGGTTCCCCTCCGGTGATCTTAACCGTTCTTACTCCATTCTTAACTAGTAGCCTCACCAAGCGAGTAATCTCGGCTGGAGTCATCTCTCCCCCTTCTATCTCGTGCCCCTCCTTATGGCAGAAGAAGCACTCGTAGTTACAGGCGTTAGTGACCGAGATCCTCAGATTGGTGACGGGCCTACCCCACCTATCCAGCAGCAATTCTCAACCATCTCCCTTCAACTTCTTGACCACCACTATACCTTCTATTCTCGTAATCGGGTAGTTCCCACTCTCGTCCTTCTCCAGATACTTCACCATATCCCAGATGGTCAAAAGCGCCGCCGATGCACCTGTTAACGCCTCCATCTCAACTCCCGTTTGAGAAGTGGTTCGAACTGTGACTTCAACCCACACTCTCTCCTCCTCTAGGCTGAAATTGACGTCGACAGCCGTTATGGGTATTGGATGGCAGTATGGGATGATCCGAGGGGTGTCCTTAACCGCATGCACGGCGGCCACTTTAGCTACAGTGAGTACATCGCCCTTCTTTACCTTGCCAGACCTTATGGCTTCTACAGTCTCCTTCCGGAGCCTTATACTCCCTCTAGCTACTGCCTCTCTGTAAACGTGGGGCTTTTCCGTTATATCGATCATCTAACCCACCTCAGTAACTCAACCCTCCTCTACCCAGCGCTCCCCTCCCTCAGCGAAGACCTCCTTCTTCCAGATGGCTGCGCTTCTCTTCACCTCGTCCACCATCCAGCCAGCCGCCTGAAAGGCAGCCTCCCTATGCTCCGAGGCCGTAATAACTAAGAGAGCTGTTTCACCAACGGGTACCTCTCCCACTCTATGGAGTAGCGTGGCATCCACCAATCCGAACCTTTCTATAGCCTCTGTCCTTATCTCCTCCAATACTCTACCGGCCATCTCCGGGTAGAAATCATAGTAGAGCATCTTCACCCTTCCATGGGGAGATGTCTCCCGTATCACACCCCTAAAAGTCACGATAGCCCCTATCTCTGTTTTACCCTTGACCAACGACCTGATCTCGGACTCCTCGTCTATGGGTCCCTCAACGATACCGGATCTCCCCATTTAACCACCCGAAAATGTGGGGAGTACCGCTATAATATCGTCACCTGATACCCTCCTGCCGAGGTCCCTCTCCAATGAGTGGTTAACTGCCACCATCACCCTACCTCTCGAAACAAGTTCCACGAGCTCGATGTTCAAGCTCCTGAGGAGGTCTTCTATAGTACCCTCGAACTCTAGCGACCTTTCCCTCCATCCGAACCTCTCGGCTATCCACCCGTAGAGTCTCATCCTCACCATCACTCACACCAGCTCTATAGCTATGCTCTGCCCTCCGCCCCCACCGTGGCAGATGGTAGCCAATCCCTTCCGCCCACCCTTTATCTGCAATGCATTTATCAAGGTAACGACTATTCTAGCCCCACTGTCTCCCAAAGGATGGCCTATGGCCACAGCCCCACCGAACACATTCAACCTGTCCAGTGGTATGTTCAGACCCCTTGCCACGACGAGGCTGGCTAGGGCAAAGGCCTCGTTATGCTCGTATAGGTCAAAGTCACCTATCTCCATATTAAGGCTCTTGAGTAGCTTCTTGGTAGCTGGAATTGGAGCTTCAACGAAGTCCTTCGGTTCTACTCCAGCGGAGGCAAATCCTAGAATCTTAGCTAGGGGTTTAAGACCCTTCTCCTCAACTATTTCCCTATGAGCGAGTACTAGGGCTGACGCACCATCACTGAGCTGAGAGGCATTCGCCGCGGTTATCGTTCCATCTGGCCTGAAGACGGGCTTCAGTCTGGCAACCTTCTCCACACTGGTGTCCGGCCTTATTCCCTCGTCCCTATCTAGGATAACCTCTTCGCCCTTCTTCACAGGCTCTATCTCCCTAGCGAAGTATCCCTTTTCCGTCGCCTCCGCTGCCTTCATATGGCTACCAACAGCAAACTCGTCAGCTTCCTCCCTAGTTATGCCCCATTTTCTACCGGTTTCCTCCGCCTCTTCTCCCATGAGAAGCCCGGTATGAGGATCGGTCAGGCCATCATGGACCATTATATCTACTAGCTTTTCCCCGGCGAAAGCGAACTTTACCCCCCACCTCCACTTCGAGGGCAAGGTGTAAGGAGCCATGCTCATGCTCTCCATTCCACCGGCCACCACTACCTTATTTTCCCCGAAGACTATGCTCTGGGCTGCTAAGGATATGGCCTTCATGCCCGATGCGCACACTTTGTTGACCGTGAAGCCGGGGACCTCACTCGGTATGCCCGCGAGTATCGCCGCCTGTCTGGCCGGATTCTGACCCACCATAGCCTGAAGAACGTTTCCCATTATCACCTCATCCACATCACTGGGATCTAAGCCGGACCGCCTTACCGCGGCCTCTATGGCTATGGCCCCGAGCTTCGGAGCCGGCCAATTCTTAAGACTTCCACCGAACTTACCAATAGGTGTTCGAGCGATACTAACGATGAAGACATCATCCAAACCCATGAGGATCACCCAACCCATTCACATACTTCTTAGGGCCTTCCATCCAAGTAGGAGGGCCGATAATAGGGAGATCTTCTCCTCAGACAGTTCCCTCTTGAGGAATGAGTAGAGGCTCTCCTTCGGTTTACCATCAACTAAGAAGAGATGCTCCAGCGTTTCTACAGCTATCTTGGGTACGGATGAGTAGAGTCTCTCGTCTTCCATCAGGTCAACTGCTCTCTTAGCGGCCTCGAGCTCCCTGAGCATTCCAGATGATAGGATCTCCTGGTACTTACTCAGAGACTTGGCCGAGGTATCTCCACTCTCTAAGGCCTGATGCACTGCTTCAGCTGCGGCCCTAGCGCTCTCTATGGCGAAATCCATCCCCCTAACCGTAACACCGTAGTTCACGCAGAAACCAGCCGCATCTCCGACAACGACCATCCCATCGGTGTAGAGCCTGACATCCCGCATGAACTGGGTCTCAGGTATTATGTGGGCCGAGTATTCCACGAGCTTCCCCCCTTCCAAATATCTCCTTATCAGGGGATGCGACTTAAACTTCTCCGTGACCTCCCACATGGCCGTGGATAGCTTGGAGGCCTTGGAAGCTAGGGATCCTATCCTCATCACTACTCCCACGGAGACGCTCTCCTTGTTCGTGTAGATGAACCCTCCTCCAACGACTCCCTCGGTTAGATCCCCCACGTAGAGCTGGGCAGCACCCTCGTTCTCAAAGAGACCGAACCTATCATCTATGATCTCCTTAGGGAGCTCTATAACTTCCTTAGCTCCGACGGCGAAGTCTTCCTTGGATAGTTTCGGTCTGAGGCCCGCCTTCTCAGCCATAAAACTTAAAGCACCGTCTGCTGCTATCACAACCTCAGCTTCCATCTCCTCGTCGCCCTCGGCCACTATCCCGACCACGCGTTCATCCCTGATGAGGGGCCCCTCTACTTTGAAACCGGGTATTACTTCAGCTCCAGCGTCTTCTGCCTTCTCAGCCAGCCACTGGTCGAACTTGGCCCTG
>JACXSR010000185.1:0-7767 GCA_035319845.1 Thermoproteota archaeon | reverse complement strand
CGTGCCCTGAAGGAGGAGGTCCCTCCTGGGTTCAGCAGGAGGGAACTGGCGGTTAAAATACTTTATGAGGAGCTCACCAATCTCCTAGGTAAGAAACCAGCGGATATAGAGATAGATGGTAAGAGAACCAATGTGATCCTAGTTGTGGGGATTGAGGGATCCGGTAAGACTACAACGGTGGCTAAGCTCGCCCATTGGTTCTCGAAGAGGTACGGAAAGGTGGCGGTCATATCGTCGGATGTGATAAGGCCGGCCTCAAAACTGCAGCTGGAACAGATGGTTGGTGAGGAGATACCGGTATTCTGGGAAGACCACGGAGACCCCATCCGCATAATGAGGGACGGTCTAGAGAAATTCAAGGAGGAGAGGTACAATATCGTCATAGTGGACACTGCCGGCAGGCACAAGGACGAGAGAGGACTCATGGAAGAATTGAGGGAGTACTACGAGGCCGTCAGGCCTGATCTAGTTATCTTGGTGGTGGATGGTACTATAGGGCAGGCGGCCTACAATCAGGCGAAGGCCTTCGCCGACAGCATCCCGATAGGAGGGGTCATCGTCACTAAGTTGGATGGAGCAGCTAAGGGGGGAGGGGCCCTCTCGGCGGTTGCTGCTGCCGGGGCACCCATCTACTTCATAGGGGTCGGGGAGAAGCTGGAGGACTTAGAGAGATTCGACCCCGACAGGTTCGTTTCGAGACTTCTAGGAGGGGGAGATGTCGTAGAGCTGGCTAGGAGAATGGAGGAGGCGTTCAAGGAGTCTGAACTGTTGGAAAGAATATCGAAGGGCAAATTCGACTTGGAGGATTTCAGGGAATACCTTCAACAACTCAGGAAGGCGGGTCCCTTGGACAAGCTCTTGGAGATGATACCCGGTGTTGGTGGGAGGCTATCCAGCTTGGAATTCGATCCGAAAGAGATGGACAGGTGGATGGCCATAATAAACTCGATGACTCCCGAGGAGAGGAGGAATCCCTCCATCATCAGGGGAAGCAGGGTGGAGAGAATAGCTAGGGGCTCGGGTGTCACCTCCAAGGACGTCAGGAGACTCCTTAAATCCTACAATCAGGTGAAGAGGATGATGGAGTCAATGTCATCTCCCGCCAAGATGAGGCGTTTAATGAGGAGGATGGGCCTTGGAGCCTGACTTCAATCTTTTGAGGGAGATAGTAAGCAAGGAGGGGAGGCTCTGCAAATTCTGCTTGGGCAGCCTAACTGGCGAGAAGTTAGGAGCCATTCCCAACACCGTGAAAGGGGCGGCTGTTGGGGAGATCCTAGAGCTCGTTGAGAGGAGGTTCGAGGGACCGTGCAGGATCTGCGATGATGTGATAGAGGGCTCCATAGATGACCTGATGGGGAGGGCTTTGAGACTCCTATCCGGCTTGGAGTATCACAGCGTCAAAGCCGGGGTGAAGTTGCCCGCCTGGCTTATCGAGAGGGAGGACAGGCTGAGGGCCAAATATAATCCTCCCAACATGGTTTCTGTGAAGCTCACCCTAGTAAAGTGGTTGGATCTCGTCCTCTCTGCGGAGACAGGTGTACCCATCGAGAAGGACCCAGATGTCCTGGTTATCTTCGATTTCGAGCTTAAAGATGTCGAGCTCAGGATAAATCCTGTCTTCATATACGGCAGGTACAGGAAGCTAGAGAGGGGTATCTCTCAATCCCGGAGGAAGTGCCCCTACTGCGGTGGTAAGGGGTGCGAGAAGTGCAACTGGACTGGCAAGATAGCGGAAGGATCTGTAGAGGGGATGATAGGAGAAGTGATGAAGGAATTCTTTGACTCAGATGATTACGTGCTCCATGGCGCAGGGAGGGAGGACGTGGATGCTAGGATGCTGGGGAGGGGGAGACCTTTCGTAATGGAGCTCGTGAATCCTAGGAGGAGGAGCGCTGATCTCAGGAAAATAGAGGAGGTAATAAACTCCAAGTGGAGGGGAAAGGTGGAAGTGCTGGATTTGAGGTACTCCAATAGAGAGGAGGTCAGAAGATTAAAGGAGGGATCTCCCGATGTGAGAAAGCTCTACAGAGCTTTGGTGGAAGTTGATGGGGTGATAACCGAGGAAGACCTTGAGAAAGTAGAGAGAGCGCTCACTGGGGCTATCATAAGGCAGAGAACCCCTAAGAGGGTAGCTTGGAGGAGGGCAGATTTGGTGAGGACGCGCAAAGTCTACGAGGTTAAAACTAAGAAGCTCGGTGAGAGAACGTTCGAGATGATTGTTCTCTGTGATGGGGGGTTGTACGTCAAGGAGTTAATATCGGGCGACGATGGGAGGACCACCCCCAGCGTGGCCGAGGTGTTGGGGAAAAAAGCTTTTTGTAGGGAACTGGATGTGTTAGAGGTACTCGGTCATTGACGAATAGGGTGAGTTGAAATGGGAAGGAGATCATTCGGATTCCTCTACAAGTCTAGGGACTTCCTCTCGAAGACTCCAAGGGAGCGGGGAAGACCCTCTCCCGCGAAGTACTTGAGGGAGTTCGATGTCGGGGATAAGGTGGTCATAGATGTGGAACCATCTGAGAGGAGGGGCATGCCCCACAGGAGATATCAGGGCAAGGTCGGAGTGGTAGTCGGCAAGAGGGGCCACGCCTACTTGGTGGATGTGAGGCTCGGGAACAAGGTGAAGCACCTCATAGTACTTCCAGTGCATCTCAAGAAGCATAAGGAGTGAATGAGGGATCAACTTGTCCCAGTCGGAGACAGGTGGGGGGAGGAAGCCCCTAACGCTCGCTGAGGTAAAAGCCCTAGTCTTCGAAAGGTGGACCTCCAACATGGAGAGGTTGAACCTCGATCAGAAGAGGCTTCTCACTTACCTCTCCAAGTTTACCAAGGTGGAGGATGCAGCGAAGGCTAGGGAGGTAGTGGACCAACTTGTGGACAGATTCAACCTCAAGGAGGAGCACGCGGTCATGCTGGTTAATGTGCTCCCCAAAAGCGTGGAGGAGTTGAAGGCGTACCTCTATAAGGACTACCCTCTTTTAGGTGAGTCGGACTACAAGGAAATGCTTAACTTATTGAAGGGGTTGAAGGAGGAAGAGTGAAACCCGGTGTCGCTAAAATGTGGAGATATGTCCCAGGCAGGAGAAAGCCCCACGACAGCTGGGCCTATGTACTCTACGTTGACGAGGCCCGAAGGAGGGTCCAACTCATCGGAGATCGCTACTTCATAATAATGGAGTTCGTGCTCAAACCTAATGCCCAAGTCTCCCCCATGAAGAAGATTTATGTGGGCAAAGGACCGAGGCAGGAGGTCAGCAAGTTCCTCAGGTACATGAGCTATGATGAGTTGGCCCCATCGGGAAGGATGCTTTTGGAGCCCGTAGTTGCGAAGGTAATACAGGAAGGAGAGCAATTCTTCGTGAATTTCTTCAACGAGAGTGTCCCTATAACTCCGAGACTGCACCAACTCGAACTCCTGCCTGGGGTGGGCAAGAAGACCCTCATGAAGATACTGGAGGAGAGGAGTAAGAGGCCCTTCGTGAGCTACTCGGATGTAGCAGAAAGAACAGGGCTCAAAGATCCCGCCGATCTGCTAGCTAGAAGAGCCCTTGAGGAACTCACTGGGAACGAGAAATATTACATACTGGTCGCTCCCAAGAGCATACTAGAGGAGGACCTCATATAGGGTCAGACCCTGACTAAGGTGCCAGACTCCCCACTCAACGCCCTTATAAGATCTCCTCTCTTCGTGAAACCAGCTATTCTAACCTTCACACCCAACTTGGCGAGTTGAAACGCTGCCTCTAGCTTCCCTTTCATAGCTCCGGTCACATCGAAGGTCGATCCTCCTAAGTCCGGTATTTTGGCCTCGGTGATCTCTGGAATGACCTCGCCATCTTCGTTTAGGACTCCCGGGACATCAGTCAGGAATACGGCCTCCCTCAATCCCATGGGGACCAAGTAAATCGGTATCTCATCTGCGGATAACACGTAGACTCCCATCTCATCGTCGTAAATCAGGTCCCCATGTGTTAGCGGGATTAAGTTGAGGTCCATCAACGCCATCACCGCCGAGAGGTCGCAAACGATCTCCCCACTGATTCTCCTGAAGGTCGATCTGGGATGGAATGGGAGCACCGGGAGGCCCTCTTCCCACATCACACTGGCTATCCTCAAACTGAGCTCCATCACCCTTATCGAAGTCTCCGAGACGCCCAACTCCTTACCCAGCCCATAACCCCCGTGAAGTCGATGCTGCTTCACGGGAATGTGACCGAATGGGCCGGCTCCGTGAGCCAAAAACAGATCCATCTTCCTCGAAATCTCTTTGAGGTCCTTGGATACCTCCCGCACAACTTCCTCTCTTACCTCGAAAGCTCCTTCCATCTTCGGAGTGATCAGAGAGCCTCCTAGCTTCACGTAAAGCACGCGGAAAATTTTCAGTAATAATTTATAACCCTTCATCGTCACTAAGGAGGGATGAGCGAGGAGATCCTGATACTGAGTAAGGATGTGCTGCTGAGGGCCCTTTTAAGGTACGAGCCAGGAATATCTCTCATAAAGGGGTCCGTGCTCGTGGTTCCAGCGGAGATACTCTCCCAGATAGAGGAAGATGCTTCCAAGGGGGATAGGTTCAGTGTGGGTGCTCTCACCGAGATGGTCTGGCTGAGAGATTTGGAGAGGGATGGATACATTAAGAGGGTCGTGGTGGAGGAGCACAGGGGTAGAGGGCTCGATGCACTGGCCGAACTGTCCGAGAAGCTTAAAGCCAAGGTGATTACCGGCGATAGGGTCGTGACTCTGGCTCTAAGGGCTAGAGGGGTGGAGGCGGTGTACATAGGCCCCGAGTACGGGGAGTTCAGGCTCTACAACTTCTTCGACCAGGATACCATGAGCGTCCATCTGAAGGAAGGAGCCCCTCCCTTGGCCAAGAAGGGGAGACCGGGGGAATTCAGACTGGTTAGGCTCTCCGATAAACCGATGGAAGAGTTCGAAGTGAGGACCATAGCCTACGAGATACTGGAAAGAGCCAAGACCGATCCGAACGCGTTCATAGAGGTGAAGTACGGTGATGCTTACGTGATCCAGATAGAGGACCTTAGGATATTAGTTGCCTTCCCGCCCTTCTCCGACGGAATAGAGATAACTGCCGTGCGACCCCTCGTGAAGGTCACCCTAGATGACTACAAGTTGAGTGACAAGCTGAAGAAGAGGCTGAGGGAGAGGGCTGAGGGAATAATAATAGCTGGACCTCCTGGGGCAGGAAAGACTACCTTCGCTAGCGCTTTAGCCGACTTCTACAAGGACAAGGGGAGGATTGTCAAGACCCTCGAGTCCCCTAGGGACCTCCAAGTGGGACCCGAGGTGACTCAGTACGGAAGACTAGCCGGATCCTTCGAGAACACTGCGGACCTCCTCCTACTCGTCAGGCCCGATTACGTGATATTCGATGAGATGAGAAAGACGCAGGACTTCAAGATATTCGTGGACATGAGGCTGGCTGGTATAGGGATGGTGGGCGTCGTCCATTGCGGCTTCCCGATAGAGGCCATACAGAGGTTCATAGGCAGGGTGGACCTGGGCGTCCTCCCCCATGTCGTGGACACGGTGATATTCATCAAAGACGGGAAGGTGGAGAAGGTCTACAGCCTGAAAATAACCGTCAAGATGCCGGCGGGTATGAAGGATGCCACCTTAGCGAGACCAGTTGTACTTGTCAAGGACTTTGAGACCGACACGGTGGAATATGAGATATACACATTCGGTGATGAGGTCGTGGTCATGCCAATAAGGGGCAGGGGTAAGGCGCCCGAGGGACTCGAAGCTCCAATAAGATACAGGCTGAGGAAGAGGAAGCACACCATAATCTTAGATCTGGGACCCGAGCTGGCTGAAACGGAAGTTACGATCTACTCGGGTGAGAGGGAAATAGCGACCCTCACCACGGATTCCAAGGGGAAGATCACCCTGGCAAGGAGCAGTCCCGTTGGAAGGAGGATATTGGAGGCAGCCAAGTCCGACACGCTGAGGGTGGTACCTAGGGAGGAGGCCTAATCAGGTCTTCTCGATCTCCTTCACCCTTTTCTCCATATCTATTTCCAAGAGGAATTCCAACACTGAAGGAGGCACGAGCTCTCTCCAAGAAGGATCCCCCTTCAGCATGAGCTCCCTTATCTTCGTGGCCGCGTACAGGTCCCTTTTGAGGAATGGAATGTTCTCCACCTCGAGACCGACTTTTCTGAGATCTCTTATCGTTTCAGGGTCGTTGGAGAAGGCTATATCCACTCTCGGCACTCTGTCTAGGACTAGAGACCCCCAGTCCTCCTCGGGAGACTCCGTATCCGGTACGGACGACAGCATTATATCTCCCAAGGGGAAGCCCTCCCTCCTGAGAGCTCTCACCAACATTTCCATCCTCTCATCGACTGACAGAGGATTCCTTGGGATGCAGCAGAACTGGGAGCTTCCTATGGCTATTACCAATTCATCGGCCTTCGACAGGGCGTACCTGAATACATGCAAATGACCATAGTGGAGCGGTTGAAACCTGCCCACGACGAGAGCTCTCCTCCGCTTCCGCATCATTGAGAACACCTTCCGGAGGGTCAGAGAGGTGCCTTTCGGTCATTTCTCCCCGGAGTAACTCCTCTTCATCCCCCCAGTGATCATCCTCTAAGTGAAAAATTTTAGGATTCCCGTTCACCGTCCATGCCTAAGAGCTTCGTCACTTCCTCCTCTATCTCCTCATCTGGAACATCCTCCTCAATCAGTTGATACTTATCATATCCCTCCTTCCTGCTCTCGAGTTCCCCTCCCTTGAGGAGGATGGCCCTCCTCTTGGGATGCATTTCCACCTCGACCACTGCCCTAGCGACGTTCTCCATAGTGGCCTCTTGAAACACTATAAGGGAACCATCGGACAACTCGAATACCACTCTCATGTGCTTATGGCCCTTAGGAACTGCCATGAGGACCCTCGCTACATCTCTATTCCTAATAACCATGAAGAAGCCCTTGGTCAACTCATCAATCAGCTTCTTGGTCGATGATGTAAGGGGCAGCTCCTTAGCCCTCTCCAGAGGGATCCATCTCACCTCTTTCGCGTCATCTCCGGGCCTCAGAGCCCCTTCCACAACCCTGCAGAGGTAGTCCACTAGGACGTAGTGATATCTGATCCTCCCCTCCTCATCCCTCTCAACAACCTCTGCCACATGGATGGGACGCACCGGCTCTATTTCCAGACCGGTCTCCTCTCTGATTTCCCTCTTCACGGCTTCACTCAAAGTCTCACCAGGTTCTACCAGCCCACCGGGGATGGACCACAGGCCCTTACCGGGCTCGTTTTTCCTCTTGGCTAGAAGGATCTTCCCATCCCTAAGCAGGACCCCTCCTACCCCGACTAGAGGAACCTCCGGATATTCACGCCTCGTATTTCTCACCCAAGGGGGATGTGTACATGGCTAGAACTTTTAGGGAGGCCCCTATTGCGGTAGCGAACTGCGGATCCCTAGGCACGACCGCGCTCCCGCCGAAGAGATTGAAGGGCTTCATTGCTGCCTTCACTAGAAGCTCATGGGTCATCAATCCGCCCACTAAAACGACGCTCTCCTCCAAGCCCACTGATTTAGCAGCGAAGAGCCCCACGGTTCCTATCACCTGACCCACCATGTTGATCAAGCCGGCCGCTATGTCCTCCGGCCTTACATCGTCACCGACCTTCCCGAAGTTCGAAGCTGTCACATCAGGATCCAACCTGCCGACTGGACCTCCCACTATGTCACCCACAGTGAGATCCACGTTCTTAGGGTTTCCCCTCCGGGCCATCTC
>JACXSR010000074.1:0-7774 GCA_035319845.1 Thermoproteota archaeon | reverse complement strand
TGCTTTGATAGCCATGTCGACCCTCCTTTCTCCTTTCTCCCATGGAGTCCCCGCGGAACAGCTCGGAATAGGTGAAGGCAACACCGGACGTGTGCAATGCCCCGATCCAGGGCCCCCGATCACTTGCGGTGGAACGGTCATCTTCAAGCTCGTCAGGCTTGGAGAGGAAGGTTAGCGGTCCATCTCCCAGTACCTGTTGAACAGTTCTCTCATCTGCTCCGCCATCCTGGTGTCCCTTATCCTGACGGCGGTTCGAAGCGTGTGAGTGTCAGGGTCTGAAATGTAAAGGTAGGTTATGTCCCTGTCGATGACCACGAAGGGCATCCTCACCGCCTGCGTCTCCTTTATCTCCACTGAATTTCCCGACGGAAGTCTCAGCGTGTTCCTCTTCAGTATTTCTCTAAATCTATCGCTGAATACAGCTAGGGAGGGTACCAAGAACCTGAACTTCACGCCCCTCTTCATGCAATCGATGAGGTCCTTGACGTATTTGCTCCAGTCTATCCTCGCTGGTTTCTGTGAGAGGGCGACTAGTACCTCCTTCTCAGCGACAACAGCGTCCTTGACGGAGTTTGAGAGGATGGCCTCGTGACTCTCTATTATCATCATCTGGGCCTCCCTTACGGACCCCTGACCGCTGATCTCCCTTATCTCCTCTACCAATTCCTCAGCCTCCACGGATCTTCTTTCAACTTCCCTTCTCAATTGCTCCATCCTGTTGGTTATACCTTCCTCGGCTGGCAGGGGGGCGTACTTCGCTGGTCTGCTGCTGACCATCACTATCATCCCCTTCCGGACGAGATTTCTCACCGTCTCGTAACATTTGGCCCTCGGAACCCCGCTCAGCTTGCTTAACTCGCCCACGGTCATGCTTCCGTGCATTATCAGGGCTAAGTAGGCTCTAGCCTCGTACTCCGTCAAATGGAGTGTATTTTTGAGCCTTAAAACTAAGGAATCCCCCTCTATCTTCGCACCTTGAATAGAGGGGATCAAATATTATTTGAAGATTGCCACGGAGGGACACTGTTAAATTTATTACGCTCTGAAATGCCCATAACCCTATGAGGTCGCTGAGTCCCCTCGTCCTGACCTCGACTAGGAGGGATAAGAGGAAGAGGTTGGGTAGGGGGTTCAGCCTAGGAGAGCTCAAAGAGGCAGGAATTTCCACGGAGGAAGCCAGAAGAATGGGGATTCCTGTCGACAGGAGGAGAAGGACCGTACATCCTTGGAATGTGGAGGCGTTGAGGAAGCTCCTCCCCAAGCTGCCCTAGATGCCCGGCGGGCGCCCAGTGTCCGGACGCTGTCCTTATCTCCCGCTCCTCGACCGCGCTCAAGGGGTGATTTGATGAGTTTCGGGCCCCTTGAATCCGGCAAGTTGGCTGCTGCCCTGCTGATAGGCATCTTGGCGGTCGTCGTACCAGTGGCCGCCACCAGCCAAGATGTCGTGCAGGCCCTCATGGGGATATACACTCAAGCCAAGGAGGATCTCCTAGGGACAGTATCCTCAATCAATACCACCAATCCAGAATGTATGAACGCCCTCCAAGTAGTGAATGAGACGTTATCGAAGGCTGATTCCCTCATAGAGAGCGCGCAAATCTCGATGAGTGTGGGAAACTACCGTCAAGCTGAGAGCTTGGTGATGAGAGCCATTAACATGATTGGTGATGCGTATCAGAACCTCTACAGATGCGGAATCACCGAGGCCGCTGAGGGCATCAATGCCACGGCTATGGGCCAGCTCAACAGGACTCGAATGTTGCTATCAAAGGTCATGGACGCGGTGGTGAGGGCCAATGCCACTGTAAACGTGACTCCGGTGATGGAGCACTTGAGAGAAGCTGAGAGACTCATGCAGCGGGCCAACTCGCTGTTAATGCAGAATAGAACTGAGGAGGCCATAAGTCTAATGGAGATGGTAGAAAATAGGATAAGAGAAGCCTATAGGGCCATGGAAAAGGTATCTGAGGAGGCTAGGGAGCGTATGAAAGCTCGAATCCCGGAAAACGCTACGATAGTGAACATGAGTCGTGCTCCAAGGGAAGTCATGGAGAAGGCCGAGAGAATGGTGAAAGCTGGAATGGCAGGGAATTCGGGCGCGGCATTGAACGCTACTCACCAGCGCAGCCATGGAATGCCAAGTAATGCCACCTCCGAGGGACATGGGGAGCCTGAGGGGGCGAAGGCAACCGAGAGAGGTGAGAGGAGGGGCGGTCGAGGAGAGGCGGGCCACAGCCATGATGGCTGATTCCCCCTGATCCCCTTTCTTTCTGGGGGGATGAAGGTGAATTCTATGAGGAACTTCGAGCTCCTCTTGCTTCTTCTGGTTCTAGTGCTCGTATCAGCTGAGGCTCAGGCCAGCGGCTCGGCAACGGCAGAGGTGGTGCTCTTCCCTGACGGATGGGTTGATGTGACCATCACCGTCGAGCTAAACGAGACCAGCTCGGGCCTAGTCATCAGGATGGACGGTGAACCCCATAATCTCATGGTGGTCAACGGGGACGGGATCCCCCTAAATTACTCCTTAGATGGGCCCTTTTTGATAGTAGAGACCTTGGGGAGTAGAGAGATAATGATCTTTTATCAGACGCCCTCACTCACCTCTAAATCGGGAGTCATGTGGAATCTATCACTGGATCTGGATGTCGACAGGTTAGTGGTGGTAGTGCCCTCACAGTTGGTGATCGTGGGCCTCTCCAAATTACCTGATGAAATCTCTCAGTCGAAGAAGGGTCTTCGGATCTTGTTTTCTGGAGGAACCGCCTCCATCTCCTACAAAGTCGCACACGGGCCGGTGAACCAGCCTATTATGGGAGGAAGCGTCAACACAGGGGGTGCGGCGGTGGAAACCTCTCGTTACACCTCCCTGAGAGGGTCGAGCGAAGCTGCAAGCTCTGCAGGCAACCCCCAACGTGAGTACCAGATAGATCGATCCCTGCTCCCCTTGATCATCGCGGCCGTTGCCCTCGCCTCTGCAGTTTCGGTGGTCATCCTGCGGAGTAGGGGGAAACTGACTGGGGATCTGAAGGAGGGTTCCTTGGAGTACGAGATCCTGAGGGAGCTGGAAAGGAGAGGTGGGGTGGCAAAGCAGGCCGATCTGATAAGGGCCGTCCAAGCCCCTAGGACAACCGTCTGGAGGAAGATAAGGCGGTTAGAGGAGAAGGGATTCGTCGAGGTGAGGAGGGAGGGTGAGGCTACCATAGTAATGTTGAGGGCGGACGTGCACCCTACCTCACCGACCTGACTGTTACCATCCTCTTCGTAGCGGTGGAGACCAGATGCCTCACCCTCCTCGCCCTCTTGGATCCTCCTCTCACCAGTGCTAGAATCCTCCCGCCCTTGGGAACTATCTTAACCTCTATTCCCAGACCCATCAGGGCCTGTTCTATCTCTTCAGGATCGTATTCAGGCAAGGAACCATCACAGGGGCCCATATTGCACATGTGACATCCGAGATCGTGAGCATCCACGTTGGCAGAGCAGGCAGAAGGGTACACCCTGAGCCCCAAGGATCTTGCCTTCGATGAAAGCATCCTCTTCAGATCTCCAGTGTTCAACGGAACCTGATCGACAGGGCTTTTTGGCTCTCTGATCATCCTATTGGCTAGATCTTTAAGACCTACTGCCTCGAGTTCTCTCAGGATACGGCGGGTCACTCTGAGGGCTCCCAGCACCACCCCCTTCACCCCCAAGCTTGCAGCCAGCTCCAATATGGAAGGACCTTCCTCCTCACTCACTCCGGGAATAAGTGGCCGGAGAAAGAGTGACGCATGTATTCCGCGGTCTAGCAAGTTACTTAAGGTCTTAAACCTTAACTCTGGAGGTGGAGCTCTTGGCTCTATTTTCTCCGCCCACTCTAGGGCCGGTATGGTGACTAGAGCGCTCACTGTGGGATCGACTGATGAGATCCTCTCCGCATCTTCCTCGCTGAGGTAAGCCTTGGTCGAGAACTGGGTCGGGTTCCCCAAGTAGTGAGATACCGCCCTCAAGTACTCGAGGGTCCTCTCCTTGATGGTCGGCAGGAAGGGCTCCGTCACCGACCCGAAGGCGAGGAACGTTCCCCCTCTCCCAAGGATGGTGTAGGGATTGGAGGCTATGGCGTAGGCCAACTGAACACCTGACAGGCGGGATGGCTCCGGCCTTCGGGGTATACCCATGTCCTCCACGTAGCAGTAGATGCATGCGTAAGTGCATCCCCTGCCCGGGTGGACGGTTAGTCCACATGGTCTGGGCTCCCTGTGAGCATGCCCATCGTTGAGAGCCTCCCTTCTCTCCCTTCTGTCCAATTTGGAGGCTAATTCCTCCCTGACGGATAGCTTCTCCTTCAGCAGATCGGACAGTCTCACCCTGCGAGGTTGAATCCCCATCCCACCACTGAACCCCGGATCAGCTCGACCGACCTACCTAATAGCCACATCCACTTATAGTTGGGCTGTTCCTGAATCCCTTCTCGAGTTGCAACTCGATCATTTCCCGTATCCCACGTTTCAAGGGGCGTATCCATCACTCAATGGGGTTGAGATGCTCGTATCGGTCCCCTAGAGTTGAGGTACTCCACAGTCCTGACGTAGACATTGACCGCTAACTCCAAGTCCTCAACTCGGACGAATTCCTCATCGGTGTGAGCGAGCTTTCCATCACCGGGCCCGTAGGCAGCTATGCTCTCGACGCCGCTGTAAAGTATGTTCATGTCGCTGGACCCATACTTCCTCAATAGTCTGGGTTTCCCGCCGAGGGAGAGTATGGATCTCGTGAGGGCCCTCGGGACTGGATCGTTGGGCCTAACGGAGACCGGGGGGACGGTCCATCCTACCTCCAGTTCACATCCAACTGGGAGTCTCCTCACGATATCATCGATCAAAGAGAGTAGATCCGTCCCCGGTGGCACTCTCAGGTCCAGCACGGCCGAGGCCTTCTTTGGAAGGACATTATGTGCCTCTCCTCCTCTGATTACGGTGATAGCGACGCTGGGATCATCGTACCTCCCACCGGGGGCGGCTTCCTTCATCCTCAGGATGGACTCGATGAGCAGGTCCACGGCGGATACTCCTGGAGAGGAGGAGTGCCCTCCTTCGGCCCTGCACCTCAGTGTCAGATGAGCTCCTCCCCTGTAGGCCACTATGACACCGTCGGTATTGGAGGGCTCCCCTATCACTACGAAGGGAGGTAGCTCCCGCGTGAGAAGGTGCCTAGCCCCCTTGCTGTCTCCCTCCTCCCCTACTAGCGCGGCTAACGTCACGGGTGATTTGGAGAGGTATGCCGCCATTATCATCGCCGAGAGGGGTCCCTTCGCGTCCACAGCCCCCCTGCCGGCAATTACATCGCCGCTCCTCTTGACGGGGAGCCTGCCCGGAACCGTGTCGTAGTGACCGACGAGCCACACCCTTCCTCCCCCTCCCTTACTAGCGAGGACATTTCCTACATCGTCGACCTCTACCTTCAACCCCAGATCCTCACATATCTCCACTATCACATCTCTCGCCTCGTCTTCATGCCCCGTCGGGCTGTAAGCCTCCAAGAGTTTGAGCAAGATCTCGTCAACCCCTGAGGGCACCCTCTATCTCCTCCACGATCCTTTCAATGTCCTCATCATTTATCAGGTAGGGCGGGAGTAACCTGAGGACGGTTCTTCCTGCTCTGAGGGCCAGTATCCCCCTCTGCTGGAGCCTCCTCAGGATGGGCCCGACATCGGTCCTGAGCTCGACCCCCACCATGAGTCCTTCCCCTCTAACTTCCCTTATGAGGCGCGATTTCACGTCCTTCAATCCCCTGATTAACTCCTCTCCCCTCTTGGCGGCTTTAGACGGTACATCCTCCTCGCGCAGGGTGGATACACCTCCATAGACTGCGGCGCACGCCAAGGGATTGCCACCGTGAGTAGAACCGTGCTCTCCACCCCTGAGGGACTCGACAATCCATTCTCTGGCAGCGACCATGCTGACTGGAAACCCTCCACCCATGCTCTTGCCCGCAGTCATGATATCGGGCTCGATCCCCCTAGCTTGATGAGCCCACACCTCGCCGGTCCTGCCGAATCCGCTCTGGACCTCATCGAATATCAGGGCGGAACCATATTCGTCGCAAGCCTTTCTCAGTGCTCTGAGGAATTCGGGGGTGGAGGGTCTAACTCCGCTCTCCCCCTGAATGGGTTCTACGATGACCGACGCTACATCCTCATCTATCAAATCGATCGAGGATGGATCATTGAACCTGCCGAACCTCACATCGATCAGGGGGTAGCCTTTCCTGTACTTGGGGTTCCAAGTTACGGAGAGAGAGCCGAGGGTCCTCCCATGAAAACTGCCCATGAAGGCCACTACCCCCTTCCTCCCTGTTGCTTTGAAGGCGAGCTTCAACGCCAACTCTACAGCTTCAGTCCCACTGTTTTGGAAGTACACGTATTTCAGCTCCTTGGGGAGGATCTCCCCCAAGGAGGAGAGGCATCTCTCCATGGATTCACCGAGGAAACTGGGGGTAACCACCATTATCGAGTCCAACTGCTCTTGGATTGCCTCCACCACTTTAGGAGGTCTGTGCCCGAGGAAAGCCGCACCGTGACCCGTGTGGACATCTAGGTACTGGTTCCCCTCGGAATCCCACACGTACTGGCCCTCCCCTCTCACTATTTTTACCCCTCTGAACCCGTAGAAGGAGATCAGTGAGACCACTTCACCTCACCACGTAACTCACGAGCTCCCTCGCGATGTCGACGCCGGTCACGCGGGCGGCGTTCTTGAACTCGGTGACACCATTCACTTCTATCACTACCAACCCCCTTTCCTCATCTTCCGCGATGTCGACACCGAGAAATCCGCCTCCTATCGCCCCGGCCGTCCTAACGACCAAGTCAGCGAGCTCCTCCCTGTACTCAGCCGGGATCGCCTTGGCGCCCCTAGCGGTGTTGGTGACCCAGTGATCCGATACCCTGTAAATAGCCGTTATGAAGGACTCCTCGGTCCCATAAGCCCTTATATCTCTCCCAGGCTTCCTTATGAACTCTTGGATGTAATGGATCCTGTAGTAAGGGGAGGGGATTGCCTCCCGATGCTCTAGTATGGTCCTCAATTCTTCCTCGTCCTGTGCTAGGGATACTAGCCTGCCCCAGCTCCCATTAACGGGTTTGACCACCACGGGATATCCGATGGACTTGGCCGCTTCCAAGGCCCCCTCCAACGAGAACGCCACCGCCGTTTTCGGCGTTGGGATTCCAGCTTCTGAAAGCTTGGCGGTAGTGGTCAGTTTATTTCCGCATGTCGAGAGGACCTCAGGCGAGTTGACCACCCTCACCCCCAAGCTGGACAGGGTTACCGCGGATGCGTGGGCCTTAGCCGCGCTGATCGCCCTTATCAGGGCTGCGTCGGCCTCGAAGGTCTCCCCATGATCCAGTGGAAGGAAGTTAGAGTTTAGGTGTAATGGGACGGGCTCGTGCCCTAGCTCCTGGATGGCCCTTATGAGCTGCCTTTCCTCCTCCCTCAGCCTCTCATAGACTAGGGCTATCCTCATTCTCCCCAGTCCTCTCCTATTTCCTCAGCTTCCTTCAGTAGAAATGTTCCGTCCTGCTCATACACCTCCAAAGTAGCCCCGCAAGAAGGACACTCGAGTAGCTCTCCTGCCATGACATCGTCGGGGAGTTCCACTGGGGAACCGCAGATGGGACACTCGGCCTCCATGTCTTCGCACCATGCGATACGAATACCTCATAATATAAACGTTATCCTCGAACTGTATAGAACGAATATCGAAAAATAATGGAAAAATCCTAGCTAGGAACGAC
>JACXSR010000082.1:0-7888 GCA_035319845.1 Thermoproteota archaeon | reverse complement strand
TACTGGCTTATAATCTTTTGATGTGAAGACACCAAAAATTTGGAAAGAACATCTGTTTATTAGAGAAATCTTAACAAGACTTTGCGGGTCAATCCGGGCATCTCAGCATGGAAGGGGGCTATGGATGAGTGGGTTGGGCGCATTTCACCACTTTGATTTACGGTCTAACGACTCTAGGCTGGATTAACCTCCTCCTCATTCCTTCATCCACTATTGCAGCCGCTAGGTCTTCTGGTGTGGGATATCCTTCGGTGTAGTCCCCCCTCTCGGAGTACACGCCCACTACGGGAGGAGAAATTTCTGCTAGCAGGGACTCGGCTTCCTTGGCGCTCCAAACAGCTAGAGCCTTTAAAACCCTCTTATCTTCCCTTATCAGCTTCTGAAATCCAAGTAGAACGAGAACATCAGGATCGACAGGTGCTAGGCAGCTCATCATCTTTCTGATCTCTTCCAAGGTGTCTGGCACGTAAGTCGTCGATAGAACCACCCTGTTGGCTGAGTACGCCGCTACTAGACCGGCTCCTGCCTCAGCCAAATCCCTCATCTCCTTGGCGATCCCACTTTTCCTGAGTTGGACGACTGCGGCGACTCTGTATCCGGAGCTTGCGAGCATATTCACGAGAGGCCTGTAGAGGAGTTCTCTCTTACCCCCCAAGAGAGCTACGATCATCATGCTATCATCCCGGCCACCTATCATCTGCGATAAACTTGGCCAAGGCCATCAACACGCCATGGGTGTATAGATCAGCCCTGCTCACGATTCCCCTAGTGAAATAACCTATCGCCCCCTCCTCCCTCTTTATTCCTGCCTTCCCGCTCAAATCTGCCATGAGATCACCGAGCTCCACCCCAGTGAGTAGGCTTGCTGTGAACTTCCTTGGACACTCGAACCAACCACTCGTGCCTGTACCGTAAATCCCATCCCTCCTCTCCACCCAGACGAAGCCGGCGCAGTAGTATCTGCCCCCTAGGTGGAAGACGCCTCCCTCTATACCCACGCCGAAGTCCGCGTTCAGGGCGGTCATCGCCCTCCTTGCCCTGTTCATAGCACCCAAAATGGCCTCCTGACCGACTGGCTCCGGAGAAACGCCACTATCTACCTCTATGCCCCTAACCTCCACCTCCCACACGGAGGAGAAGGCCCTCCTCACTGCTTCGATCTTCACTGGATTGGTTGAGCCCACCGCTACGA
The DNA here is from genome assembly GCA_035319845.1 of Thermoproteota archaeon. Lineage (GTDB taxonomy): Archaea > Korarchaeota > Korarchaeia > Korarchaeales > Korarchaeaceae > Korarchaeum. Next base: position 6,696 of record JACXSR010000082.1, on the reverse strand, counting down.
GCATCTCCATCGCCTCCGACTGTATAGGCATACTTATTATTGCTCACCGTGAGTTTGCGAGGTGATCTTCTGTCTATTGAAGTGGAATCCCAGATAGAGGAATTCCTCAATGGAATGGGTGTGAAGTACCAGAAGGAGGAGGGTGTCATAGCCTCCCTCTGGAAGGTTGGGGACGGCGAATATTGGGTATTCGTCCTCGTGGGTGATGATTGGGTGGCCATAAGAACCACCATACTGGAAAGTGAGAAGGTACCGAACAATGCGGAGTTCTACAAGGCCCTGCTCAATGCCCACTACACTCTCGCAGAGGTCAGGTACGATGTGGATGAGGAAGGTAATTTAGGGTCTAGTAAGACGATCCCCGTATCAGGAATGAATAAGGAAATCTTCGCCAGTGAGTTCAACTCGGTAGTCTTCGCGATAGACTACTTTAGGCAGGAAATAGCCCCTAAATTCGAGATAGAGCTCTGAACCTAGAGGTCACTAGTTCAGCTCTCCCCTACCTCTCTTCTATGAACTCGTCCACCGCCATCCCAAAGTGTCTCGCCTTCCTCTCCTCCACGTAGGCCAAGATTTGATCCCCCGGTCTAACCTCACTAACCGGTATGGGGGTTCCATCGGGTCCCATGAGAGGCACCGTCTCGGCCAGTTGGAGCACGGCCCATCCCTCTGCGTCCTGGGATTTAGCTCTCACCAGCACCAAGGGTCTCTTCTCCACCTTGGCTCTCCCAACACTGACCACCCTCCTCTTCCCGTCTTTCGTGACGGCCAGCACCTCAGTACCCGATCTGACCTCCGACAGGTATTTGGTCTTCCCACCGGGCACCAATATGTAGTTGGAGACCGCTCCCGCGTTCACCCTGAACTCTCTTGGTGAGGTGAAAGGAGATTCTATGTTCTCGCTGTGGACTAGCAGGAAGAAGGAGGCCGATCCTCCCACCAGCATCCCCTCACCCTTGGAGAGGATGGATGTCGTGTCCACGCAGACCCTGTCCCCCATTCCAACCTCCTTGACCTCTGTCACTTCCGCCACTACTAGTTGAAGTGGAGATGTCTCCTCTAACATCCTTTTCACCTCCACCAGCTCACTGGGATCTTTCAACGGCATCACGACGCCTTTTATGCCGACTTCAAGTACTCCTAACAGAGATCTAGCTTCATCTAGGTTACCGGCTATGGCGTATATTCTGTCGCCTCCTCCCAAGCTGGCTATCAGGTTTTCTAGGGGGATGATCTTCCATCCTTCGCTATCTATCAGTACTTTCCCGGTGGAGGCAGTCTCCTCGACTACGGACATGTCTTCAGGTCCCTTTATCCTCACTAAGGTGATCTCTCCCTTGGAGGGCCACTCCTCAATTCTGACAACATGCGCAGGGCCAACGAGATTTTTTATCCTCTCCTTGGCCTCCGGGGATAGAGCAACTACCTTGAATCCCATCCTGACTGCTTCCCTGATCACATCATCTGAGGAGTCATCACCCAGTAAGAAGAACTCCTTGGAACTCGCTGGCATTACTCCGAAGGGTTATCCAATTAATTTAAGTTGAAGTGCGATCTCACTCGCATATCGCTGTAAGGATGAGCTACAACCGTAATGAGGCCTTTTCGTTCGAATCAAGAATCTGTAATTTTGATCAAGCTCGGCCCCTTTTACCCTCTTAATAGCCCTAAGTAGTGAGAATTTAGCTATCATAACTCCCTCTTCCTCTCCAAGGAGCACCAAGCTACGCTAATCTTGCCTATTCCTCTTGGTGCCAAGCAACAGGATGAATGGATACTTATCAGATGCCCTTTCTAATTCTCCAGTCTCCATTCCCTACCGAGAAGATCTTTTTGGACTTCTTGGGCTGAGATCGGAGGATATAGTTCCGATCCAGACTTAAAATGATCGCGGTCAGATGGGCCTCCTCCTCAGATACGTACCCTCAACGAAAACCTCACTGAACTCGGGATCTCTAGCCAGATCCACGTATATTACCTTCGAGTACAGCTCCTTAAACTTGATAAATGCATCTTCGCTCAGTAACAGGAGTTTAGCACCTGACAATGCCGTGTTACCCAGAGAAACCACGGTTTCACGCTCAACAGGCGGGATGAGGCCAATCTCTATGGCGTCCAATGGATCCACGTGGCTTCCAAAGGTGCCAGCGAGGTAAACTCCCTTCAGATCCGTATATCCCAAGCCCTTCCTTTTCATGAGGATTCTCCACGCCGAGTATACTGCAGCCACCGCCTTCTGGACTTCTCTCACATCCCTCTGTGTTACCTCTATTCTCGGTGAGTGCACCAACCTGAGCCTACCCTCCAATTCCTTGGACATTCTCCCGCTGTTCGAGAGAAGACCTCTCCTTAGCATTTCGGCCACTACCGAGATCAGTCCTGATCCGCTCAGACCTACTGGTTTCCCCTCTACCTCGATCCGGACACCTTCTTCCGTGATTCTTACCCTTTTTATGGCTCCCTTGACCCCACCTATCCCAGATGGAACATTCGATTCGAAAGCGGAGCCAGCCGGCGCGCTAGCTGCCAGCACCTCGTCGGCCACCAACATGACCTCGGTATTCGTCCCCAAGTCTATCAGGAGATAAGGCTTCTTCAGTTCGAGCATTTCGGCCACAACCAAGTCAGATAGGGCGTCTGAGCCGACGAAGCCCGCCAAGGGAGGGGGAACCAAGAGCCAGCTGTGAGCCAATTTCTCGAATCCCGCTTCGTCAGCTGGTCCGGAGACCCACATCTTGATGGGAGGTTCGAACGGCGCCGTCGATAGCGGCTCTACAGGTAGTCCTAGAAGGAGCGCATGCATAACCGAATTACCGACCACCGAGACTATAGACACATCTTCCTCCTCGAGGCCCGCAGCCCTGCACAGTTTCGAGGCGAGGTCCTCTATGCCTCGAATCGCTAGCTTCCTTAGTTCCTCTCCCTCACCCTCCAGGGACTTCTCCATCCTAGTGACCACATCGGCGCCCCTCGTCACTTGGGGATTCCTCACGAACCCCTCCACCAAGGGCTTCCCACTCTTCAAGTCGAGTAGCGATCCCGATATGTTGGTGGTCCCCAGATCCACCGCCAATCCCACTTCTTCACCACTGGATCGAAAGGAAAGCCCTCTAAAACTGAAAGATGGTTTGGGAAGGGATCTAGGAAGTGCCAAGTCCTCCCTACTCGATCTCCTGATCAAAGGCTTCAAATCGAACCGAGGCATTATCCCTGACACCGTAGCTACAGGGAGGATCTTGGGCACCTCAACCGCTACGTCTCCCATCACCTTAGTCCTGCAAGCCAGCCTCATTCCCCTCTCCACGATCCCTATCAGCTGCTCCTCCCTGCTTGGAGCGGTTACCTCCCCCTCAAGCACTCGCACGGCGCACCCGCCGCAGTAACCAGCGCCACCGCAGGGTAAGGGGAACGATATGGCCCTACTCAGGATGTCTGAAAGTAGCTCACCCTTGCCCGCATTTACCTCCACACCTGCGGGTAGGATCCTCACCCGCACTCGCTCTGAAGGGATGTGACCACCTCCGCTATCAGCCTGAGTTTACCTATAGCCACATCATAAGCTCGAGGTCCCGCAGCCTTCAATCCGCCGAACCCACAGTCCCCGCTTATCAAGTCTACCCTCTCAACTCCGAACCTATCCAAAAGGTCCCTGAGGAGACCCATAACTTCCCTCCTATCCTCGATCTCCATGCTCTGGGCGCTCACCACACCTGGGGAGAGCACCTTGTCGGCCTCTTCCAGCTTGTGTCGTGAGAACCTCTCCAAGTTCGACCTGGAGTCAAAGAACTCATGACTCAAATACTTCACCGGGATCTTCATCAGCAAGTCTGAGAGTTTGGGGGATAGTCTTCCACATATATGCGTTCCCCTCTCAGCCCTCACGTTCGAGAATACCCGCTCGTAAGACTCGACGATGTCCTCCTCCGTGTAATCGAAGAGAATCCTCCTCCCCACCAAGAGCCCTATGACCGGCTCATCGACGAAGATGTACCCGAATCCGATGGAATTCATCTTTTCAGCGATCTTCGACACATAAGGAACGAAGAAGTCGAATAGAGCCCTCTTATCCGATAAGAGGGAGTTAAAGATCCCGCCCTCTCCCACCTCAACCCTGCTCGCTAGCGTGAAGGGGCCGGTCAGGGGAAGCCTGACGTGAGACAGGTCGAAGTTCACCTCGCTGGCCAGCTTTAGGAACCATTCCACCTCATCCAGCTGGGGTAGTTCAGGCTCGCCGCTGAGATCGATGGGTCTGTACTTGCCCCCTCCCACAGGTTTGAGGTGGCCCATCTCAGCTAGGGGTTCTAGGTACATGTCCGTGAAGGGCCTGAGCTGCGGAACGGGTGGGACGGTGATTCCCGCATCTATGGTATCAAGGAATGCCCTCTTCAGACCATCTTGGGAGTGATCCAGTGGGTAGCTGCCCACATGAGAGGTCTCCATAGGCACCCAGCCAAGAGGCGAGATGAGGAATTAAGTCTTCTCATCTGCCAGCGACGACGCACTCATCCACTTAAAAGGACCAGCCGATCCGATGGTGAGATGGGGATAAACTCGCGTACTAGGCTCACATGTCTTCTCGGGCACCCAGTGCATCACTCGATCTCACCGGCAATCCACAATGCCTCCTACGAGAGTGTAGGGATAAACGCTGTCTACCTAGCTTTCGATGTGCTTGATTTCCCCGCTGCCGTGAGCGGGTTAGAGGCTCTAGGCGCGGTTGGCTGTAATGTGACCATCCCCTACAAGGAGGTGGCCTACGACGTAGTTGATTGGTTGAGCGATGAAGCGGAGCTCACAGGTGCTGTGAACACGATAAGGTTCGATGAGGAGGTCTCAGGCTACAACACCGACATCAGCGGTGTTCTCCATAGTCTGGAAATCTTGGGGTTCCGGAGCGTTGGGAGTGCTCTGCTCCTTGGTGCTGGAGGAGCTGCGCGCTCCGTCCTTGTGGGGCTCTCGGGAAGGGTTAACAAGGTCTACATAACCTCTAGGAACATTGAGAGGGTGAAAAAGATCCTCCCCCTCTGCGACAAGCTCGGGCTAGATGCGAAAGCTGTGAGCTGGGAGGAGAGATCTAGGATAGCCGAAAAAGCTGACCTCCTGATCAACGCAACCCCTCTCGGCACGCTGGGCGAGGGGCTTCCGCTGGAACCTCGTTTCTTGAAGCAAGATTGCTACGTGTTCGACCTGGTGTATAACCCCCCCGAGACGGTGCTGGTGAGGGAGGCGAAGAGGAGGGGGTGCAGGGCCATTGGAGGTCTCCCCATGCTGGTGAAACAGGCAGCAGAGGCAGAAAAGATATGGTTCGGCATCCATCCCGATGAGGAGCTGATGTTGAAGGTCGCCAAGTCCCTCCTAGGTGGTGGAGATGATTGAGGTTAGGGTAAATGGGGCCATCACGGTAGTAAACGCGATAGCCAGTTGGAAGGGAGCTGCTGTATCAATAGATTTCGAGGTGAGGGCCGAAGCTGAGATCTCTGACCAACTGGAGTTTGAACCGGAGGATCCACTCGTCAAAGAAGCGGCTCTCCTGGCTCTGAAGGAAGTCGGTGGTGAGGGGGTCAGGGTCCGGGTTTACTCGGAGATTCCCGCCGGCTGGGGTTTGAAGAGCAGCAGCGCCGTGGCCAACGCTGTGGTGCTCTCGGTCATGGCACTCCACGGCAGGGACGATCTTTACGAGGCCCTGCGGATCTCTGTTGAAGCTGCCAGAGCTGCGGGGGTCACCATCACCGGCGCACTAGATGACGCAGCTGCCTCCATGTTGGGAGGTTTCGTCATGACCGATAACTCAGAGAACGCGTTGTTAATGAGGGTTCCCCTGAGGGAGGTTGATGTGCTGGTGCTGCTGCCCGAAAAGCAAGCCCCTAAATCCACAGTAGAGGTAGACGTGGACCTCTTAAGATCCTACGCCGGAACTGTCGACTCCATATTCTCCCTCCTTCCAAGCAGAATTTGGGATGCGATGACATTGAACGGCCTGCTCTACTCATCGCTGCTCGGTTACGATCCATCGCCAGCCTTAGAGGCGGTGAGACTCGGGGCTTTGGGAGCGGGCCTGTCAGGTACAGGTCCGGCCGTGGCGGCCGTGTGCGAAAGGTGTGAGGAGATAGAGGAGGCATGGTCCAGCATTGGGAAGGTAATTAGGAAGAGGATAACGAACAGGAGGGCGATAATTACTTAGGGATGGGAAGCCCCGTCCACAGCACGGAAATAAGCGGGGCTATCAGGAGACTGGGAAGCATGTTTCCTACCTTCACTCTCCTAACCTTGAGGAGGTTCAGGGCCAATCCAAGCAGTATCACGCCACCAGCCCCGGTGAGGTCCCCTACAGCCACCTCAGGGAGGGAAGAACCTACCAGCGATCCCACTATGGAGAGGGATCCTTGGAATAGGAGGAGTGGAATGGAGGAGAACAAAACGCCGGGGCCAAGGGCTGCCGCGTAAGCCATGGAGGCGAAGCCGTCCATGATCGACTTGGCCATTATTATGGATGGATCGCCCATACCATCCCTGATGGATCCGATGACAGTCATGGGACCGACGCAGAAAGTGAGGAAGGCCGTCATGAGGCCTTCCACGAAGTTGGAATCTCCCCCAACTTTCTGTCTCAGGTGTTCCACCGCACCTTCCAAGGTCTCCTCCAATCGGATCCTCTCTCCAAGCAGGGTCCCTATAAGCAGCCCTAAGATCAGACCC
>JACXSR010000028.1:0-7940 GCA_035319845.1 Thermoproteota archaeon | reverse complement strand
TCAGTGGGATGGGGGAGTGGGATGCTGGAGCGAGGCGAATATCCCAAGGCCCCTGTGTTCGTGGGATTGATTATCTCATTGATCGGTTTCTGGATGCTCACTCCCCTCTACAAGGGATTGCTGATCGCGGTGGGGGTGAGGGGAGTCTGGACTGTCCTGTCCTACACATTGGCCCAAGTGACGGGGTTCATTGCGCTTCTCCTCGTTATGAGGTGGGAGGGCTCCGAGTGGAGGAGCGTCTGGTTCGGTGAGAGGGGAATTAGGGCCTTTATAGAGTCGGTGATTTTCCTAGCGATTGCTTGGGTCCTCTGGGGGTTCCTCTACTGGCTCGGAGGTCGACTGGGACTTGGAACTGGGTATCTAGAGGAGATGACTAGGAAGGGAGCGAGCCATCCTCAGGAGATCCTAGCCTTCCTAGCCTGGGGTCTCTCGGCCGCATTTTTCGAGGAGACGTTCTATAGGGGATATTCCATAACCAGACTTTACTCACTGACCGGCAACTTGATATTATCGGCTGTTGTCTCCATCGCATTCTTCACCCTACTACACCTTTACTTTGGGCCTAGGATAATGCTCTGCATCTTGGGATGGGCCATACTCGACACGCTGTTGTTCATCAGGAGGGGGACCTACGCCAGCTTTTACTACCACTTCGTGAATAACCTGCTGGTCTACGGCCTGTTCCCGGCCTTCTCCCTCTTGAAATGAAGCCTAGTTCATAGGAGCCCACCTGACGGTGCGGGATCCCTTCCCCCCTCTTACAACGCTCCTATATGCTCCTCGTGGAGGGGAGCCTTATCTCCTTCTAACATCTTCCCCGGATCTTGTTCGTCCATAAGTGATCCTAGAATTCCCCCATATATTGAAAGACCTCATGCCCAGGATCGCCGCCTTCTTTTGTGGCCGACCTCAATTGGGAGGTGGACCTCTCCCGGCTGGAGGGGAAATGATTTATCGTATTGGTGCCCGTGCTCCCGGGTGATATCAGGGCCAAGCTTCTCGAGTATCAGTCCAAGAGAATACTAAGGAACTACGGGATAGTTGTACCGGCCGGTGAAGTTGCCTCTGATCCGGAGGAAGCAGAGGCGATAGCGAAGAGGCTGGAAGGCAACGTGGTGGTGAAGGCTCAGCTCCCCTTCACCGGAAGGCACGACGTGGGAGGCGTCAAGTTCGCTTCAACACCGGAAGAGACCCGTCTAATTGCTGAGGAGATGTTTTCCTCCTACTTCAGGGGCTTCAAGCCCAAGAAAGTCCTCATAGAGAAGAGGATGAAGGTGAGGGCTGAGCTGTTCCTAAGCGTCGTGGTAAACGATTCTATGAGGTTTAGATCCCCCATGTTGCTGGCCAGTCCCTTCGGAGGAACGGGTATAGAGGAGAGGTCAGAGATCGTAGCCAGAATACCCGTGGATTACCTAGATGGGTTGAGGAGGGAGGTCTTGGAAGAGGAGTTCGCGCGGGTGGGAATGCCTGACGGGGCGGTGGACATCGCGCAGAAGCTGTACAGCATCTTCGTGGAGTACGACGCTAGGAGCGTCGAGGTGAATCCACTCGCTGTGACAGACGAGGGCTTAGTGGCGTTGGATGCGAGGATAGATCTGGATGATCACGCGCTCTTCAGGCATCCTGAAGTGGAGGTGGAGGTCCCAAAGGACCTGAACAGGGAGCCGACCGATCTGGAGAGGAGGATGTGGTACTGGGACGACGCCGACCCCAGAGGGACTGGTTACTTCATCCAGCTGGCGACTGAGGTGTCGGAGGGTTACATTGGATTCCACGGGATAGGTGGCGGGGGCGCCATGCTCGCCGCGGACGCGTTGATCAGGAGGGGACTCAGGCTGGCCAACTACGCGGATACCAGCGGCGATCCACCGGCATCCAAGGTCTACAGGGTGATCAGGACGATCCTCTCCATCCCGGGGATAGAGGGTTACGTGATGATGGGAAGCGTGCTGGCAAGTCAGGAGCAGTGGCATCACGCTCACGCCATAGTGAAGGCGTTTAACGAGATGCTGAGGGATAGACCGGGGTTCCCAGCCGTTATCCTCCTGGCGGGTAATAAGGAGGAGGAGAGTCATGAGATAATCAGGAGGGGGGTGAGGGATCTTCCAATAAGGTTCGAGCTCTACGGCAGGGACTACATATACGAGACCGAGTACATTGCTGACAGGGTTTTGAAGCTCGTTGAGGGGTATAGGAGGGAGAGAAATGAGGTTTAGGACTAGGACGGCTGAGGTGATAATAGATCTGGATGGTTGCGTGGCTCCGGATTGCGGTTTCGCTTGCATAAAGGCCTGCAGGCTATATGGCCGTAGCGTGCTGAAAATAGAGGATGGAAAGCCAGCTCTCGCTGTCTCTCCTCAGGAAGCTGTGAGGATAGATAACGAGTGTCTCGCCTGCGAGATCCACTGTCAGTGGTATGGAAGCGGTGTAATAGAGGTCAGGGTCCCGATGGAGGTGATCTGATGGCGATTCTGGTTGATGAGAGTACCCGCGTCCTAGTCCAAGGGATAACCGGTAGGACCGGTGAGTTCGCCACTAGGTACATGCTGGAATACGGCACGAAGGTCGTGGCCGGGGTGACTCCCGGGAGGGGAGGATCGAGGGTCTGGGGGGTCCCGGTTTTCGACTCGGTGGAGGAGGCCATGGACGAGGTAGGACATGTTGATGCCACAATCACCCTAGTTCCTCCCGCTCACCTCTTGGAGGCCGTGATGGAGGCTATTGAGGCTGGTATAGGCTACGTGCTAATTCCAACCGAGAAAGTACCCGTGCACGATGCCATGAAGATACTCGCCCTAGCCAAGAGGAGGGGCGTGCGCGTACAGGGACCCGGATCCTTCGGCGTGATAAGCCCCGGCAAGGCGGTCATGGGTTGGGTAGGTGGCTCCCTAGAGCTGGCCAGAGAGGCATTCGTCCCCGGTAAGGTGGGAGTGATCTCGAGGAGCGGTGGTCAGACAACTACCACCTCTTGGGCCATAAGCAGAGCGGGCTTCGGGATCACTACCGCAGTTCATACCGGGAGTGAGCCTCTAGTTGGATTGACGGAGGCCGAGCTGCTGGCGATGTTTGAGGAGGACGAGGAGACCGAAGCAGTTGTCCTGTTCGCTGAGATCGGTGGGATCCAAGAGGAGGAAGCTGCTGAGTTCGTGGCTAGTGGCGGGTTCACGAAGCCCCTCGTAGCCTATGTGGCGGGTAGGATGCTTCCCAAGGGAATGAGGTTCTCGCACGCCAGCGCCATGGTGGTTGGCGATAGGGGATCCGCGGAGAGTAAGATCAGGGCCTTCAAGGAGGCGGGGATCGAGGTAGCTGAATCACCCAAGCAGATTATCGAGTTATTGAGGGATGCCTTATGACCTTCCTAGCTAGATCTCTACTCTTCGTACCAGCCAACAGCTGGAGGCTTATGTTGAGCTCTTTGAGGAGCGAGGCGGATGTCATAGTGCTGGACATGGAGGATGCAGTGCCCATCGGGGAGAAGGAAACGGCTAGGTGGCTGGTTAGGGAATTCCTGAAGGACGAGAGGGAGAGATTCCGTGGTAAAGTGTTCGTCAGGGTGAATTCGCCCACAACAGGGCTTCTTGTAGATGATCTGGAGTTCACGGTCGTGAAGGGGCTGGACGGCGTAGTACTCCCCAAGACCGAGGGAGTTGATGACATAAAGCAACTAGAAAGGCAGTTACAGCGCTTGGAGGAGAGGAGGGGCCTGGAAGAGGTCAGGATAATCCCCCTAATAGAGAGCGCGATGGGTGTCGAGAGATCCCTTGAAATAGCCCTCTCCTCACGCAGGATTTGCGCTCTTTCGTTCGGCATGGGAGATTTCCTGAGAGACCTTGGTAGGAGCGTCGGCGATCTTTCGGATGATGAGATCGAACTCATGTACGCTAGGTCCAAGGTGAGCGTCGCATCGGCCGCCGCTAGGGTTCCGGCCTTGGACACCCCCTTCTTGGGACTGATCATTGATAGGGAGGGGGTAAGGAGGCAGGCCCTTCTGGCTAGGAGGCTGGGCTACAAGGGGAAGTACGCAATTCATCCCTCCCACGTACCTGTAATCAACGAGGTGTTCACGCCAAGCGATAAGGAAATCAGAGAGGCAGAGGAGATAGTTGAAGCGTATGAGAGGGCAGTTAGTAGAGGTTTAGGGGCAGCTTCCCACAGGGGAATGATGATAGACAGGATGAACTATGAGCAAGCCAAGGCCCTGCTGGAAATGGCGCGGGAGATCGAGTTCAGGTCAAAGATCCACTCGAGACGGAGTGGGTCTCATAAATAAGTAGGCCCTCCACTGTTATGAGATGTCTGTAGTGGAAGATGTCCTGTCGCGAGTGTGGCCTTGGAGTTATCACTCCCTACCACTGGAGGTGAGAGAGGAAGCCAAAAAGGCTCTTCTGGACTCTGTCGGAGTGGGTATACTTGGCTTCGAGAGGGAGGAGAGGGTGAAAAGGTTCGCCTCCTTAGCCTACCCATCCGATAACGGCTCTCTAGTTCTAGGGGCTTGGTGGCGTTCTTCACCGTCTATGGCTGCTCTCGTGAATGGTTTCGCCATTCACTCACTTGAGTATGATGATTGGCTGAGGCAAGGATTCGTCCACGCTGGAAGCGCCGTAGTTCCGGCGGCTCTGGCGCTTGGAGAGGGAAAGGTCAGCTGGGAGAAACTTCTCGAGTCCGTGGTTATTGGGTATGAGGTGGCCGCTAGGTTTGGGAGGGCCTTCGGTAGGGATCACTACGCCAAGTGGCACACCACCGCCACGGCAGGATCCTTGGGCGCCGCGGCTGCCGCATCGAAGGTACTGGAACTGGGCTTGGAGGAGGCTTCCCATGCTCTAGCGATCTCCGCATACTACGCCTCTGGACTCTGGGGATTCATATCCGGGGGATCGTCCATCAAACCGTTCAGTCCGGGTCATGCGGCTTTCTTAGGGGTTACTTCCTCATTGATGGCGAGGAACGGCATGAAAACAAATCTCAAGGCTCTGGAGGATGATAAGGGCTTCTGCAAAAACATGGCTCCAAGATGCAGGTTGGAGGAGGCCTTGAACCCTAGATGGGAGTATGCCATCCTACTGAATGGCTACAAGTTCTTCCCGACGTGCAGGCACACTCATACCGCGTTAACGGCTGCGATAATGCTGAGTGAGGAGGTGAAACCGGAGGAAATAAGAGAGGTCAGGGTGGAGGTGTTCGAGGAGGCAGCGAGGGTCGCGGGCATCAGGGAACCTGAGAGCGTGGACCAGGCTAGATTCAGCCTGTCCTATCTGGTGGCGTTAGCCCTCGTCTACGGGAGAGTGGGTCTGGACGAGCTGGAGAGAGGGCTCAAGGATGTCAGGGTGAGGGCGTTGGAGAGAAGAGTTAATGTGGTGGTGAATCCAGAGCTGTCGGCGCAGTTCCCGGCGAGGCAGCCATCAGTAGTTGAAGTTAAAGGAGAGGTGTCTAAGCGGGAGAGGGTTGATTACCCGCCAGGAGATCCCGAGAACCCAGCAAACTTGGATCAGATATATAGAAAGATAATCTACGAGATTAGAGCTTCACCCGTGGTGGCCGCTCTATACGACAGGTTGAGATCGGGCGACCTTGGTGAAGCTGTCAACATTGTATGAAGGGACCTTAGAACGGGTCTTAGGATCATCCTCGTGAAGATGGTGAAAAAGAAGGGTCATTCCCTCAATAGGGAGGGATTCGATACGCTTTCACCGTTATAGCTACGGCGGAGTTGGCGCTGCACCTATCCTTTCCTATGCCTACTTCCTCCTCAACCTCGGATTGACGTAGATCTCTAAGGCCTGTCCAACGAGCAGCAATGAGAGCACACTCAATGATATCATCAGGCCAGGAGGTATCACCCATGTCCAGAGTCCCAGCACTATGGCCTGTCTAGAGAAAGCATAGTGGAGCATCATACCCCAGCTCTTCTGAGTTGCATCTCCCAAGCCTAGGAAACTGAGGGATGCCTCAGTTATCATGTTGCTGGCCGTTCTCAGGAGTGTCTCCGCCAGTATAAGGGGTGCGGTATTCGGTAGGAGGTACTTGGCCATCACATAGGCATCGGAGGCCCCCAAGGCCCTGACGCTCTCCACGAAGGGCCTCTCCTTGAGTGATAGTATCATGCTCCTCACCACTCTGGCGACAGTGGGCCAGCTCGTTATCGCTATCGCCACTATGAGCACTAGGAACATCTGAGTGCCCAGCCACGTCCCCTTGAAGACCATAGCCAAGAATATCACGAGGAGGAGGCTTGGCATAACCATGAACAGGTCCACTATCCTCATGAGCACCTCGTCCACCTTCCCTCCTTTGTATCCGGCGACCATCCCCACCACAACGCCTATGGCAACGGCTGAAACGGCCGACACTATCCCTATCATGAGGGAGATCCTGGCCCCGTAGATGAGTTCGCTCAGTATGTCCTGGCCCGCGTCGTTGGTGCCCAACGGGTGTTCCCAGCTAGGGGGCTCTAGTGGCCTCCCGGTCCTCTTGTAAGGATCGTAGGGTGCCAGGTAGGGTGCGAACAGGGCCATCACCACTATAATCGTCAGTAGGATAGATCCGAGGAGTGAGGCCTTGTGACCCCTCACTATGCCTATGAACTCCTTTATCCCCTGTACCTTCCTATGCCATCCCGTCTTCTTTAGATTCCTTATCAATTCTTCCTTCCTGACAGCCATTCAGGTCACCCTAACCCTGGGATCGAGTATCCCGTAGAGGAGATCGGCCACCAAGTTGGCCAAGAGAACCGTGACCGTCATTATGATGAAGGCTCCCTGAACGAGGAAGTAGTCGTCGTTCATTATAGCATCGAAGATGAGCCTCCCCATGCCCGGATAGCTGAACACGGTCTCTGTCAGAATGGCTCCGTTTATCATGAAGCCGAACCTGAGGGCCGTTACGGTCACCATGGGCAGGATCGCCACCCTAGCCGCGTGCCTGTACATGACGGTCCTCTCCGCTAATCCCTTGAGTTTAGCCATCCAGACGAAGTCCTGCCCCATGACTTCGACCATCGCATTCCTCATGTAGAGCATGTACATCCCGATCTCCCTGACGACGAGCACCGTGATTGGAAGGGCTGCATGCCACGTTATGTCGGCTAAGTAGTCCAGAATGGATGGGAACTCCTTCGCCGGTGTTACCGATCCGGCTAGGGGGAACAAACCAAGATAATAGCCGAAGAACATCAGGAAAAGCAGAGCAAGCCAGAAGTGAGGCGTGCTCCTGATGAATAGGGCGGTTGAGGTCACCACTACATCGTACCTAGTGCCGTGCTTCCAAGCCGTCTTCATCCCGGTATATATGCTGAGGACGGTGGAGATTATGATCGCTGGAAGTAGAAGTAGGAGGGTCCACGGCAGTCTCTCCATGATGACATCCATGACGGGCCTCTGATAGTGGAGGGAGTATCCGAACTCCCCTCTGAATGTGTTGAGGATGAAGTCCACGTACTGCTCGTGGAGTGGTTTGTCCAGCCCGTAAACGGCCTTTATCTTCTCTATCTGCTCGGGGGTTATTCTAGGATCCTCGAGCACTAAGGTGCCGAAAGGATCTCCGACTAACCTTACCATTATGAAGACGAAGGTAACAGCTGCGATGAAAGTCAATAATATGGCGAGGACCTTCCTGATGAGGAACACGCTGTAACTCGCCATTCATTTAACACCCCAGCGGATCTCGCGGATTACAAAAGGAAAAAGAAAAGGATTAGTGGTTGAGGCTATTTCTTCTTGAGAAACAGCCAGACCGCTGCTATTATGATGATAAGGAGCACTATTGCTGCTCCTATTAGGGTCATATCGGGTCCTGAGGGAGGCGTGGTGGCTGGGGCTGATGTGGTGGTTGGTACAGGTGAAGGAGCTGATGTAGTTGCTGGAGCAGTGGTCTTGGGAGGCTGCGTTTGGGTCGGAGTGGGCTTAGCCTTGGGTTTGAGGTTGAGCATGGTCCACCTGTTAATT
>JACXSR010000139.1:0-8052 GCA_035319845.1 Thermoproteota archaeon | reverse complement strand
TGGGGTTGGGCGTGGGCCTCTACTACCCCATCCTTCCCGCCATTTCGGCGGACGCCGCGCCTCCAACTGTGAGGGGTCGTTCCATGGGATTGTACACATCGCTCAGAGACTTCGGCTACATGACCGATGCCCTGACCTTGGGTGCAGTTGGTGAGATCTACGGGTTCAGCGGTACCTTCACGCTCACCGCTTTGATGATGGCCGCCGGGTCCTTCCTCATCTTCCTGATGAAGGAGACGAGGCCCTTCTGGCCCGCTTACGATATGGTGGTGGAGCATGCATCCAAGGTAGTGAAAGCAGTGGAGAGTTTCGCCGACATGGTGAGCAGCTATTCCAAGGGTGTGCGGGATGAGAGGAATTTCAAGATGGTTAAGGAGTATGAGAGGCAAGCGGATGAGATCAGGATTGCCATAGACAGACAGCTTTGGTTCAGCAGCCTCTCTGGTCAGGATAAAGCCGACTTCGCCAGGCTCGTCGGCAGGGTGGATAGGATCGCCTCCTTCGCCTTGGGGGCTTCTAGAAGGCTTAGAACCTTGGACCCTAGTGACATACCACCGAGAATAAGGGAACTCATGGCCGAGATGGCTAGGGTCTCCAAATGGATCTCCAACAGACTGTTCAGGGCTATCGAGATCATGAGGGAGGACATAGAGTCGTCCCTAGACATAGTCAGCGAGATCGATACGTTGGAGTCTGTGTTCGACGAGCTCCATCAACAGGCCATGGAGGAGCTGCTTCATGTGGAGATGGATGTGGTCAAGCTGATGAATCTGAGGGACTTCGTAGAGCTCTTCGAGAATATGATAGATGCCGTTGAGGATGCATCGGATGTGTTAAGGGTTATAGCGTTCAAGCACATGGCTTGGCCAGTATGAGGGTGAAGAGGCCGGCTAACTTCTCCTTCGTGGACGAGCGCGTGGCCGGGTCAGCCCTCCCTTACTCACCGGAGGAAGTTGATTGGTTGGCCAACAGAGGGATAGATGTTGTGATATCCTTGGTAAGGCCCGAGGAGTACGATGATAGGGTTATCGAGAGGATGAGGGAGCTTGATATTGAGCACTACTTCTTTCCCGTCGAGAACTTCTCGGCCCCGCCCATAGAGCTCCTCGCCCAGATAGTGGACCTCATCAATCGGAAAGTTGAGGAAGGAAAGAAAGTGCTGGTACACTGCCTAGCAGGATGTGGGAGAACTGGCACCGTATTGGCCGCCTACTTCGTCTCGAAGGGGATGAAGCCGGATGAGGCCGTTGAACATCTCAGATCTATGAGGCCGTGCTCCATAGAGACCCAGCAGCAATACGATGCGGTATGGTTCTACTACACCTACTTCAGTTTCAGGGAGAGAACTCGCTCTCTATCTCCTCGGCGAGGGCCTTGAGCGCACCCTCCTCGTAGGTCAGATCCCTGATGCTGAGGACCCCTACTGGGATCCCGTCCTCGTTCACCACCACCAAGTGCCTGATGCTGTGCTCCCTCATGAGCTTGGCCGCCTTGTAGAGGGTGTCGGTGTCCTTCACCGTGACAACATCCTTAGTCATGAGCTCCTCCACTTTAGCATCCTCCTTGTTGCTAGCCAAGGCCCTGATGATATCCCTCTCCGAGAGAACTCCGACCACCTTTCTTGGATCGTTTGAGTCCACCACTACTAAGAAGCCTATTCCCTTGTTCGCCATCACCTTAGCAGCCTCTCTCACGGTCTTATCAGGAGTAACGCTTATGAAGCCATACCCCTTCAGGAGATCCCCAACCTTCATATAAGGCATCCTCTTCGCCCCCTTCACTGGTGAGGAGATTTCTAAAAAAGTTATGGTTCGAATGGAGGATTGTGAAAAATTTGGGATGGAGGACGATCAGGGGTTGGGTATCTCCTCGTAAAGCCTCTCGTATCTCTCCACCGCGGCCTGTCTCCAAATCTTCTGCATCTTATTTGCAAAGGTCGTGTCTCTCAGCTTCTCGTTAATCTGTTTGGCGTACTCCAGTGTGAAGGTGACCTGTTTACCGTCCTCAGTCCATGTGAGAGGGCTTCCCAGCTTCCTCGAGAACTCCTTGAACTGCTCCTCGGTCAGCTTGCCAGCTTTGTAGGCCTTGACGAGTTTAGCCCAAGTTCTCACGAGCTGGTCATGAGGGTCGCAGTACACGGAATCGAAGTAATACTTGAGGGAGAACAGGATCTCCGTGGCTAGTTTTTCGTCAAACGGGATCCCTATGTTATTGACCGTCTGCTCGTAAGCTCTCTTCAAATCCGGTCTCTCCTTCCCCTCGGGAGTGTCGAACACATCCGCCCTGACGGGCATCCTGTTTATCTTCTTGTGCAGCCATATCTTCTGACCCTCCACGGATATTACCCACTTTATGAAGGCCTGCGCCGCATCGGGATGCTTTGACGTCTTCAGTAGGGCAATGGGATCCCCGTTAACTATCGACTCGTTGTACGGGAGTATGTACTTGAGACCCGGGAACTCGATCTGGGCGCCGTACCCGTAGAAGTCGATCATTATGCCTATAGGAGTCTCCCCGGTCTCCACGGCCGTGAGAGCCTCCACGGAACCGCCGTAGGGTCTGCCGTTAGCTGCCATTCTGGCCAGTATCTCCCAGCCCTCGTCCCATCCGTACTTCTGGAGTATTATCTGGTATATCCTAGTGTGCGATGTTGATGTGAGGGCTCTAGCGTACGATATCGCCGGTTTAGGAAGTATCTTGGCCATCTCGGGGCTGGCCAAGTCCTTCCACGATTTAGGTTCTGGGAGACCGTACTTCTTGAGGAGGGGTTCGTTGACGCTGAAACCGAAGGAGGAAATTGCGGCAGCAACCCACATCAGCTTGCCGTTCTCGTAATGCTTTATCTCCGAACCTCCTATCTTGTCGGGTAGGTTCTCTATCTCCTTAAGAGTATCTGGGTCGGTGATCGGTGCTAGAAGTCCCTGTCTGATCAACTCATTGAACAGGGCAGGTCCCCCGCCCCAAGCCACGTCTGGCTCCTGTTTCAGGATGGTATCCCTCCAGAGAGCTACGTGAGGACTGTAGAACTGGAGATCCACTATATTGTACTTCTTAGCTATGTCCGTCTTGAGGAACCTCTCCCTAGTGACCTCCTGAATCTCACTAGCGTGTCTAGTTATTATCTTCAGGACTATGCCCTTCTGAGTCTGCTGGGTTGTGGTTGTAGTCTCACCGCTCGGCCTAAGCAGGAAAAAGGCTGCAGCACCGATCACCAAGATCACGATAACTACGACCAAATACTTAGCATTCACGGAGCACCACCTTCGGGGAAAAAGAGGGAGGGGGAGCGCCTTAAGACTTCTTCCTCTTCATGGCCAGGTAGGCGCCGACCACGACGATTATTATCACCACGATTATAGCCGCTATCCACTCCATGGGCAGGCCGGCGCTCTCAACGGTGGTGCCCCAGGCTAGAGCGTTCTTCACGAAGGTCGGACCCTGCAGCTTGACGCCGTGGTACTCCTCGCTTATTATGGTCCTGTCCCCGAGGAGGGACTCCCCGGTGACTATCAGTTTGCTGTAGGTGGAGCCCACGGCTATCTTCTCGGCCGCAGCCTCGACGAAGCTGCCGGTCTGTCCCACCTTGTAGGCCTTCGGGTCAACTCCATCGTGGCTCACGACGGTTCCCTTGTCGCTGCTCCTGTAGAGCCAGACACACGTGTCGCTAACGACCTGATCGAAGGGGACGAACTTTCCATCCTTGTATCCGGCTAGGAGGGTTGGTCCGTGGAAGAGGACCTTATCGGCTCCCTTGGTTATCTCGGCGGCCCATCCCTGGTGGTTGGCCTTGTAACTCACGACCCTGTAAGCCGCACCGGCGTTGGACTCAGGGTCCTCCAAGCTCGCGTACTCTATCCTTATGGAGGAACCTATCGCTGAGAGTATCTTGTTGGGTTCCTCGGCCTTGAATCCCACATCCTCGGGTTTGAGGTAGGGCTCAACGTAGTCAGAGTCAGCTCCGACCCACAGGAGTTTTCCTCCCTGCTTGAACCAACTGGCGATGGCTTGCACCTCCGATGGAGAGAACTTGCTGTTGTAGTCCTTCATCTTCCCGATTATCAACACGTCGACATCCTTCAGCGATTCAGGGGTTAGCTGCGTTAACTCCTTGACCTCATAGCCCCAAGAAGTTAAGTAATCCTTGAGCTTCTTCAGGTACTTCTGACCTATCTCTGCATCTAGATCCTTGACCCTTCCTGGAGCCACATCCAGTCCAACTACCTTCTTCTGGGCCGACAACGGAAAAACGGTGGCGCCAAACACGAGTACAAACGATAGAGCTAGAAAGAGGGCTACTCTCCTGTTCATACGAGAGCACCAAGCGTTCAAGATTCAATATAATATAAAGGTTGGGTCTAATTTAGATACTAAAGTTGCGTGATTGGCTAAAATAGGGAAAAGCTTTATAACATAATGGCGATTATAACAAGTCTGTTTTAGTGCTCGGCCTCCACTTCAATCAACGCGAGGATGCCTATAAGCGTATGCTGCCTCGCTTCAGTTCGAGGATCGAAACTGGGACGATCGGTCACTCGGTCACAAATAAAAGGGAGGGCCAGAGGCTAGATAGTCAGCCCGTACACATTTCTAGCGGTCTTCACGGAGATCTTGCCGTCCAGCAGATCTTCCTTCACGAGAGAAGGATCCCTGAGCCTGGGATCTCCATAGCCACCACCCCCGGGGGTGTTTATGTAGACCACATCCCCCTTTACCAGTTCAATGGTGGCTTTAGCGCCCAGCAAAATCCTCTCTCCGTTCCTTAAAACGTAGTGGAATCCGCTCGCGCCCTCTAATCCTCCTTCCAATCCCCAAGGCTTTAGTTTAACCCTCTCAGTCGCTATAGATAGTATGGCCCTCTCGGAGAGTATCTTGAACGCCCTAGTTATACCCAGTCCGCCCCTGTACTGACCCGGACCTCCAGAATCATCCCTGAGGCTGTACTCCACGAAGAGGACGGGGCATTCCCTCTCAATGACCTCTATCGGTGTGTTCATGGTGTTGGTCATGTGGGTGTGTACACCATCCACACCGTCCTTACCCGGTCTGCCCCCCATTCCCCCGCCTATGGTCTCGTAGAACGCCCAGCTCCTCCCTTCGTGCATTCCACCAACCATCACATTGTTCATACTCCCGTGGGAAGCTGCTGGTATCCTTCCCCTCAGGGGCTCGGCCAGTGCCTTCAACACAGTCTCCGCTATCCTCTGTGAGGTCTCCACATTACCCGCAGCAACGGGAGCGGGTTTCTTTGGATGAACGAGCGTTCCCTCCCTGGTCTCTATCCTGACGACCTTGAAGAACCCATAGTTCATGGGCAGATCCGGATCTAGGGCCGCCTTTATAGCATAGGAGGTGGCGGCCACGGTGACGCCGTAGACGGCGTTTATGGGGATGTCGACCTGCTCGTCGGTTTCGGTGAAGTCCACCCTAATGGACTCCTTGGAGAGCTGTACTCTGACCCTTATGGCCAGTAACCTGTCATCGGCCTCCATGTAGTCCTCCGCGCTATACAGCCCGGGGGGTACTTCCTTCAGCTTTCCCCTCAGGTAGTTGGCCGTGTAATCTATCGTCCTGTTCCAAGCTTCTATCACGGTCTCCAGCCCGTACTTATCTATCAGCTCCCTAAGTCTCCTCTCACCAACGTTGAGTGCAGCTATCTGGGCCTTCAGATCTCCTCTGGTGTACCTGGGAACCCTAACATTGCTCAGGATCAGGTTGAGCACGCTTATGTCGAGTTGACCTCTTCTGACTATCTTAAGAGGGGGAAGGACCAACCCCTCTTGGATGAGCTCCTTCGCACTGCCGCTTATGCTCCCCGGGACCATTCCACCCACATCGACATGGTGGGCCTTGTTGGCCACGTATCCGAATATCTCTCCCCTATGAAACAGGGGCTTCACCATGGTTACGTCGTTCAGATGCGTTCCAGCTATGTAGGGATCGTTCAGGACTATTATATCGCCCTCCTCCAGCTCTATGGAGGATCTCTGCAGGTAGTCTATCGTGTTCTTGACGCCGACAGCCATGCTTCCCAAGTGGACGGGTATGTGCTCAGCTTGGGCTATCATCTCCCCGTTCTCTAGGAGGATCGCGCAGCTGTGATCCATCCTGTCCCTTATGTTCGGGGAATAGGCTGCGTTCCTGAGCACAATACCCATTTCCTCAGCTATGTAGGATGAGGAGCTCCTGATCACCTCTACGGTAACCGGATCCACCATTCACATCACCCTTATCCTGAGGTTCCCGAACTCGTCGACCCTAAGCATGTGCCCAGGTGGAACTAAGGTCGTCGAATCGTATTCTTCCACGACAGCAGGCCCATCGAGCGTCGCGCCAGGCCTGAGCTTCTCCCTATAGTAGACGGATGCGTCCACCCACCCTCTATCCTCAAAGTACACCTTCCTGAATCCTTCAGGCTCCGGCCTGTGCTCCTCTACCCTCATTCGGGGGAATTTAGGCTTCCTCAAGGATCCTATCAGCGCCAATCGCACGTTCACTATCTCCACGGGTTCGTCCGGGGATGAGAATCCGTATACCCTCCCATGAGTGGCGTGGAAGTCCCTTATTGCCTGATCGACCGATCCCCTCCATGGTACATTGAGATCGTAGGCCTGTCCCTTGTACCTCATGTCCAAACTCGGGATCGCGTGTATCTCCTCGACTCCCTCAAGCTCCTTGCCGGCTTCCATCTCTAGCTGAGCTAGGGTCTCCTCCACGTCCCTATCTTCAATCTCATCCGCCAGTTTCATCACGCTCCTGACCGTGTCCACCCTGTAATCCGTGAGGAGGAGTCCGAACGCGGAGAAGACCCCGGGGTGGATGGGTATGAGCACCTCCTTCGCCTCAAGCTCCTCGGCCAGCTCCACCCCGTGGAGAGGACCTGCACCGCCGAAGACGTACATAACGAAGTCCCTGGGGTCGTGACCCCTCTCCACCGTAACTATCCTCAGGGCCTTCGCCATGACCGTGTTTGCCAGCTTTATTATCCCCATGGCCGCCTCCTCCATCTCCAATCCCAGTTCCACGGCCAGGCCACCGATGGCCTTCTCTGCCAGCTCCTTCCTGAGTATGAGACTCCCCCCGGCGAGCCTCTCTCCCAATCTTCCCAAGAGGAAATTCGCGTCGGTGATGGTGGCCTTGTCCCCTCCTCTCCCGTAGCAGGCTGGACCCGGCTCGGCCCCAGCGCTTATAGGGCCGACTCTCAGAGCACCTCCTTCGTCTATCCAAGCTATGGTACCACCGCCTGCGCTGACCTCGGCCAAGTCGATGAAGGG
The DNA here is from genome assembly GCA_035319845.1 of Thermoproteota archaeon. GTDB lineage: Archaea > Korarchaeota > Korarchaeia > Korarchaeales > Korarchaeaceae > Korarchaeum. The sequence goes on along the minus strand of JACXSR010000139.1, from coordinate 781 downwards.
GAACCTCACTGGGTATCCGGAACCCTTCACCAATCTCCCGGCGTGGACCTTACCACCCACTTCGTACTCAGTGGTTACGGTAGGCTCTCCCCCTATGACCGTCGATGCTTTAGCCGTGGTCCCACCCATGTCGAAGCCTATCACCCTCTCATCGCCGGTCAATTTCGAGTAGTACGCGACCGCCACAGCGCCCGCGGCGGGACCCGATTCTATGAAGGCTGCGGGTCTCTCTATAGCATATTCGACCTTGGACACCCCACCGCTACTCTGCATGACCAGAAGCTTGCCCTCAAATCCCTTCTCTCTCAACTCCCTCTCCAAGTTCGTTAAATAGGTTGACAGGAGCTTCCTCAAGAAGGCATTGACTACAGTAGTGCTGGTCCTCTCGTACTCCTTGTGCTCGGGATTTACCCTAGAGGAGAGTATGACATCCAAGTTTGGGCATCTCTCCCTCAGGATTTGAAGCATCTTCTCCTCATGCACGGGGTTCATGTAGCTGTGGAGGAAGGAGACCGCGACGACCTCGTATCCCTTCTTGCAAATCAGATCCGCCAGTTTCTCGGCCTCTTCCAAGTTGAGAGGGGTTATCACATCCCCCCACGCGTCCACCCTCTCCTCCACCTCGTATCTGTCCCTCCTCCTCACCAGAGGCGGGGGTTTCTCGAAGAAGAGATTGTAAAGCTCCGGTCTGCGTTGCCTCCCTATTTCTAGGACGTCCCTGAATCCCTTCGTGGTGATAAGAGCGACCTTAGGTGGGATCAGCCCCTCCTGACCGAGGAAC